>DASPHN010000137.1:0-7393 GCA_035629655.1 Saccharimonadales bacterium (SeqCode)
CTCACGCTGGCCATCGGCAGTGGGGTAGGTGGCTCGGCCCGGTGGATCTCCATCGGTCCGCTGACGTTCCAGTTCAGCGAGATCGCCAAGATCCTCATGATCATCGTGCTCGCGCAATACCTGTCGAGCCGCCAGGGCTCGCTCGATCGACTCACGACGATCATCGGAGCGTGCCTCCTCGTCGGTCCACCACTCGCGCTCGTCATGCTGCAGCCTGACCTCGGGACGTCGCTGGTCTTCGGGTCGATCCTCGCCGGCATGCTCTGGATGTCGGGCGCGAGCATGAAGTGGTTGGCGCTCCTTGCGGCCGGCGTCGTTGCGATGGTCCCGGTCGCGTGGACGTACATCCTGCGTGACTACCAGAAGCTTCGCCTGACCTCCTTTCTCAACCCCACGCCCGACACCCAGGGCGCCGGCTACCAGCTCTACCAGTCGCAGATCGCGGTCGGCTCCGGCGGCTGGATGGGGAAGGGGCTCACCAACGGCACGCAGGCGCAGGGTGACTTCCTGCCGGTGCAAACGACCGACTTCGTGTTCTCGGTCCTAGCTGAGGAGCTCGGGTTTATCGGCGGGATCGGACTGTTCGCCCTCTTCACGCTGCTGATCTGGCGGGTGCTGATGGCCGGCTGGCGGTCGCGTGACCCGTTCGGGACCATGTTCGCGGCCGGCGTCGCCTCGATGATCCTGTTCCAGCTCATCGTCAACGTCGGGATGGTCATCGGGATCATGCCCATCACGGGCATCCCGCTGCCCTTCGTCACCCATGGCGGAGCCTCGCTCGTGAGCATGGCCGTCGGCCTCGGCATCCTCCAGAGCATCAACATCCGGCAGACCCGCGCGGAGTGGTGAGGGCCCGGGTCAGGATCTGGGCGTGACCAGGCGCAGGTACACGTAGCCGCCCGTCCCCGCGATCAGCGACGCTGCCAGGATGCCGATCTTCGCGAAGCCGAGCGTCGGCGCCTCGCCGAAGGCGAGATCGGCGACGAACAGCGACATCGTGAAGCCGATCCCGCCGAGCCAGGCCACCCCGTAGATGTGGCGCCAGGTCACGCCCGTCGGAAGGGTCGCGATCCCTGCTCGAACGACCAGCCAGGTAGCGAGGGTGATCCCGACCTGCTTCCCGACGATCAGCCCGAGCAGGATCCCCAGGACGATCGGTTCGGTGGCCGTTGCCACGGGGTCCCCGGTGATCGCCACACCCGCGTTGGCCAACGCGAAGAGCGGCACGATGAGGAACGCGACCCACGGATGCAGCGCGTGCTCCATCCGTTGCATCGGTGCGTCGGCGACGTCCGCCTGATCGGTCCGCACCCGACCCGGGATGGTCATCGCGAGCAGGACGCCGGCGACGGTGGGATGGATGCCGGACTGGAGGATCGCGAGCCACAGGGCGATCCCGAGCACGGCGTACACGATGGGGCGTCGAACGCCCAGTCGGTTCGCGAGGACCAGGACGCCGACGATCACGCCGGCGGCTACAAGGGCGGCGAAGGCCAGGCCGGACGTGTAGAAGATCGCGATCACGAGGACGGCCAGGAGGTCGTCGACGATCGCCAGAGCCGTCAGGAAGACCTTGAGGCCGATCGGGATCCGGGAACCGAGGAGTGCCAGCGCGCCGAGCGCGAAGGCGATATCGGTGGCCATCGGGACGCCCCAGCCGCGCGCAGCCTCGGGATCGCTCCCGGCCACGACCAGGAACAGGATCGCTGGCAACACCGCGCCCCCGACCGCGGCGACGATCGGCAGCACCGCACGACGGGCCGACGCCAGCTCACCGATCAGGAACTCGCGCTTGATCTCGAGACCGACGACGAGGAAGAAGATGGCCATCAGGCCATCGTTGATCCAGAGCAGCAGTGGCTTCGACAGGCTGGACTCACCGACCCCGATGGTGATCGTCGTCTGCCAGATGGACACATACGAATCGGCCGCTGGAGAGTTCGCCCAGACGAGGGCGATGACGGCGGCACCCATGAGCAACAGGCCGCCGGCTGTCTCCCGCGCAAAGAACTCGCGGAACGGCGTCAGGACGCGATCGACTGGCTGCGGCCGGGGGTCAGGCATCCCGGCCCCGACCCTGTGAGGAGGTGCCCCGGTCGGCCGCCATCCCATCCGGCCCAACGGCCGTCTGATGTCTCAGCAGCAGAGCGGGCACGGTCGGGTGACGGGGGTGGTGGTGCCTACCCACCGGGGCCGTCGCCGGCCGCCACCACCAGCGACGTGGGCCCAGGCCTCACGTTCATCGACTCCTGCGCGCATCCATGACCCGGTGAGGATACAGGGCGTCCCTCGCCGTCAGCGCCGGCGGAACAACCCTCGATGGTCGGTGGTCTCCGGCTCGGCCGAGCGGCGACGGCCCGTGCGCCGCAGGATCGCGTCGATGTCGTCGCGGTACGGCCGGCCGATGGGCATCCGGTCGAGCCATTCGAGGTACTCGAGGTCGGTTCGCGCGATCTCGCCGAGCGACCAGCCGGCGTAGCGCCCGAACGTCAGCGTGCCGCCCGACGGATGACCCGGTGGGGGACCCGCGGCACCGGTGCTGTCCGCGGTCCGCATCGAGGCGTCGTAGCCGCCACCGACCGTCGATCGGCCGCTCGACCAGTCCCGCGAGACCGTCTCTGGTTCTGGGGGGCGCGGCGCGGTTCCGCGTCGGGCATCCGTCGCACCGCCGGGCGCGGGCTGCGGCGATCCGCCGCGGTCGGGCTGGATCGGAGCCCCGGCGCCCTGTCCGCTCCGTGCCAGCGCCGCCTGCACCGCGCGTTGCCGATCGAAGGCCGCGCGCTTCACGGGGTCGCCGATGAGCTCCCAGGCCGCGTTGATCGCGGTCATCCGGGCGGCGGCGTCTGCACCCGGGGCGACATCGGGGTGGTACTTGCGGGCAAGCCGCCGGTACGCGGCGACGATGACTTCTTCCTCCGCCTCGGAGTCGACCTGGAGCGTCTTGTACGGGTCCGGGGCTCCGGTCATCGCGTCGGCCCGGCGCCGGCCGGGGAGGGGAGGCCGGGGTGCTCCTCGAGCCGGAGTCCGTGCACCGACGCCGCCAGCGCCTCCGGAGCCTCGGGGCTGAGCCGCCGGAAGAGGTAGCGCGAGACGTCGCGCAGGGCCGCCGCGATGGGCAGGGCAAGGATCGCCCCGAGCAGGCCGGCCAGCGCCCCGCCGATGATGATCGCGAAGATGACCGCCGCCGGGTGGAGCTCGATCGCATCGCCCTGGATCTTGGGGACGAGGAGGTTGTTCTCGACCTGCTGCACGAGGGTGTAGAGGATCAGGGCGGCGATCACGGGCTCGATCCCGGCCGTCGCGGCGAGGAGCACGGCCGGCACCGCGGACACGATCGGCCCGATGATCGGAACCAGCTCGAGGATCCCGGCGATCACCGACAGGAGGATCGCGTAGCGCCCGAAGATCGGGTCGATCGTGACGCTGAGGATCGTCAGCCCGATGAACGTGAACACGCCGACCGTGAAGCCCAGGATCAGCTGCGCCCGCACCCACTGCCCGAAGACCCGGCGGACCATCCGAAGGACCGCCCAGGTGTCGAACCGCCAGGCCGCGGGGAGCGATCGATCGAACTGGGCGGTCAGCGCGACACGGTCCTTCAGCAGATAGAACGCCCAGACCGGCAGGAGCAGGTAGCCGAAGAGCGCACCGATCAGGCTGCCTGCGCTGGTGATGATCGGCAGCAGGAATGACAGGTCCGGTGGGGCCGGCACCCCCGTCCCGCCGTTGCCCAGCTCGGCGAGCATGGCATCGATCCAGTCACGGATCGCGGGCGGGATCTGGAGTCGGGCGTAGATCTCGGTCAGGCGTTGCAGCTGGTCCTGCAGCTGCACGGCCAGGCGTGGGAAGTCTTCGATGAACCGCAGGATCTCGTTGACGAGCGGCGTCAGGGTCAGGTTCAGGAACTCGACGATGAGCACGATCGCGATGACGTAGACGATGAGGATCGCGAGCGTCCTCCGGACGCCATGGGCGGCCAACCAGCGAACGGGCGGATCGAGCAGGTAGACCATCAGCAGCCCGACGATGAACGGGCGCACGGTGTCGCGCGCCATCCACAGCAGGACCCCGAGGATGACCGCGACACCGATCAGGACCGCGACCCGTGGCGACAGGTGCGTGAACCGCGGTGAGTCGCGGGGCGAGGCCGGATCCACGAAGGGCGGTGGCGGGAGCGACGGGACCCACGCCAGCTCGGGGATCGCGTCGGCGACCGGGCCGGGCTGACGGTCGGCGGGGGACCGGTCCGGCTCGTCCATCGTGCGGCAGACTACCAGACGTGCCTGACGCGACCCCTCCTGCCGACAGCCCGCGGCCGCCTCCGATGCCCGAGCCCCGCCAGCGGTGGCGCCTCGTACTCGCCCGCGACGCCGATGCGCCGACGCTGGCACAGCGTGACTCGGCCGCGCTCTGGGTCGAGGCCATGGAGTCCACCGAGCTGCCGCTCCACCGGGCCGCCGCCGGCGGCCGGCCGAAGGTCGCCTTCGGGGCACCGTTGACGGCCGGCATGGCGGCGGAGGCCGAGCTGCTGGACCTCGTGCTCACCGAACGCTGGCCGACGTGGCGCGTCCGGGCCGCACTGGGCGGCCGGCTGCCGCCCGGCTGGCGGCTGGTGGATCTGTACGACGTCTGGCTCGCCGGGCCGCCGCTGGCCGGGCGGGTCGCCGCCGCCGACTATCGGATCGAGCTCGAAGGCACCGCCGACGACGCCATGCGCGGTGCGCTCAGCGCCGCGGCCCACGGTCTGCTGGACGCTCGCCGGCTGCCGCGGGAACGGCCGAAGGGCGACACGACCGTGGCCTACGACCTGCGGCCGCTGCTCGTCGACGTGTCTGTCTCGCCGGACGGGCCACGGACCGTGCTCATGGCACGGACCCGGTTCCACCCGGAGCTCGGCACCGGCCGGCCCGAGGAGGTCGCTGCGGCGCTCGGGGAGGCGATCGGGCACCCCTTGTCCATCGCGTCCATCGTCCGCGCACGCCTCGTGCTTGCCGACGAGCTCGCCGTCGAGCTCCACTGACCCTCAGGCGCCAGGCGCCTCGTCGGACGCAGCCGCTTCGGACAGGCCGGGAAGGAACTGGTCCCAGCCGACCGCGTGGCCATCGACGGCCTCGGGGACCAGCCCTCGGTGGCGCAGCCGGAGCGTGGTGCCCGCCTCGCCGTCGGGCGTGAGCGTCACCTCGACCGTGCTTGCGCCGGGCGGGGTCGCGTCGCCGGGTGCCTCCCAGCCCCAGGCGAAGACGACGCGGCTGGGCGGATCGACCTCGAGGTACGTGCCGCTGGCGATGTCGGTGCCGTTGTAGTCGATCCGGAACCGGCCGCCGGGCGTCGGGTCGAGCTCGGCGGTGCGGCCCATCCAGCGGACCATCCGCTCGGGCTCGACCAGGAAGCGGAACACGGTCTCGGGACGGGCCGCGATGCGCACCTCGCGCTCGATCGTGCCGGCGTCGGCGGTCGTCAGCTGGTCGGTCATCTCGATCGTTCCTCCGCTTCCGCGGCCGCCGCCAGTCGTGCGAGGCCGTCATCCCAGAACGCCTCGAGCCACGCTCGAAGCTCCCGCGTCCCCTCTGGGCGGGCGCGGTACCAGCGACGCGTGCCCTCCCGACGTTCGCTGACCAGGCCGGCGCCGCGCAACACGCCGAGGTGCTGCGAGATCGCCGGTCGGGTCACCTCGAACCTGGCCGCGATGGCCCCCGCGGTCTGTTCCTCATCTCTGATGAGGGCGAGGATCTCGCGGCGTCGCCGTTCGGCGATGGCGTGGAGGGCAGCGTCCATGATCGAGCATACGATAGTCATGACTAACGTAAGTGTCAACTAACGACTGCGGCCCTCGGTATCGTGCGCGCATGACCGACGACCGGTTCGCGCACCTGGCGCTCCAGCACAGCCTGGCGGGGCTGACGATCCCGCCGATCGCGTTCGAGCTCGCTGCCGGCGATCCCCCCGAGCTGGTCTGGCGCAACGAGCTGGATGGTCTGACGTTCCGGGTCGGCCGGCGGTACCTGAAGTGGAACCTGCGCTCGACGGGCATCGACCTCGATCGTGAACGCGTGCGCCTCGAGTGGATCGCGTCGCGCCACCCGGCCCCGCGCGTCATCGACCACGGCACTGACGGTGAGGCGCAGTGGCTGCTCACCGAGGGCCTGCCCGGCGGATCGGCGGTCGGCGACGCCTGGCGGGCGCGCCGCTCTGACGCGATCCGAGCCATCGCGACCGGCCTGCGTGCGATCCACGCCATCCCGACGGCTGGATTCCCGGATGCCTGGACGACGGAGAGCTGGGTCGGCAGGCAGCCCTCGGCGCTCGGGCCGCGACCACCGATCGAGGCGCCGGTCCTCGTTCACGGCGATGCCTGTGCTCCGAACACCCTCATCTCAGCCGACGGCCTCTGGACCGGGAACGTCGACTTCGGCGACCTCGCGGTCGGGGACCGGTGGGCAGACCTGGCGGTCGCGTCCCTCAGCCTCGATTGGAACTTCGGCGAGGGACATCAGCCCGAGTTCTTCGAGGCCTATGGCGTCGCACCGGACCGGGAGCGGATCGACTACTACCGCGCGCTCTGGGACCTGGAGTCATAGTGCCCCGGCCGATCGGCGATCCACGAGGGGGCTCGATTGACCGGGGAGCGGGTTCGGCCGTACACTCCACCGTCCGCGCCTCGGCTTGTGCTGGGCGTCATCCCCTGTCCGACAGCCCGAACGCCATCGCGCGTCGCCCGCCGTCGTCACGTAGAAGTCCTGAGGATCCATGTACGCAGTCATCGAGACCGGCGGGAAGCAGTATCGCGTCGAGGTCGGCACGGAGCTCGAGGTCGAGCTCCTCGATGCCGAGCCCGGCAAGACGATCACCCTCGACCGCGTCCTCCTCGTCGCCGACGGCGATGAGGCCAGCATCGGTCGACCGCTCGTCGACGGCGCCGCGGTCAGCGCCGAGGTCGTGCGCCTCGATCGCGGGCCCAAGCTCATCTCGTTCAAGTACCGACCGAAGGCCCGCAGCCGTGTCAAGAAGGGCCACCGCCAGGAACTGATGGTGCTGCGCATCAGCGACATCGTGTTCGGCGGGAGGAGCGCGGCCAAGGACGCGGCGAAGGCCGAGCAGGACGCGAAGACCGAGCGCATGCGCCTGGAAGAAGCGGCTGCGGCTCAGGCGGCCAAGGACGCCGAGCTCGCCGCGAAGCTCGCCGCTCCGGCCAAGAAGTCGAGCTCGAGCAAGGCCAAGGCCGAGACCACCGCTGACGAGGATGCGCCGGCCGAGACGGCGAAGGCCTCGACGACGAAGGCCGCACCGAAGAAGACGACGACCGCGGCCAAGGCCGCCGATGACGGCGACGCCAAGCCGGCCGCCAAGAAGCCCGCCGCCAAGCCGCGCGCGACCAAGAAGGACGAGTAAGACC
>DASPHN010000138.1:0-6499 GCA_035629655.1 Saccharimonadales bacterium (SeqCode)
ATCGTCGGGTCGATCGCGCTCGGAGGACCGGGCGTGCTCCTGGTCGCGATCGCGCCGCCGGCGGCACCCATCCCGTTCCTCATCGCGTCCGGCTTCCTCATCGGGTTCTCGGCGGTCGTCTACAACATCAACCAGGTGAGCTTTCGGCAGGCCATCACCCCGACCCCGATGCAGGGCCGCATGAACGCGACCATGCGATTCATCGTGTGGGGCGCCATCCCGATCGGCCAGATCCTGGGCGGCGCGATCGCGACGGCCGTCTCGATCCCCGCGGCGCTGTGGGTCGGCGCGCTCGGCAGCTTCCTGGCGGTGCTGCCGGTCGCGCTGACCGACGTCCGGAAGCTGCGGGAGATGCCGACGCCGGTGGATGACGGAGCACCCATCGGCGTCGAGGCGGCTGGCTGAGGCGTCGCGCCGGCGTCAGACCGGACGCGGCGCCACGCGGCTCAGCCCTTGAAACGGATGGCGAGGTCGTGCGTCGTCCCGTCGTCCAAGGCGACCCGCACCGTCCCGCACCAGCCGGCCCAGGCCTTCTGGGTCTTCCACGTGAACGTGTAGGCGTCGGTGGCGGCCGAGTAGCTGAACGGCTCGCTGGCTGCGGTGACGAAGGACGAGCCGATCGACGCGCCGGTCGTGCAATTCGTCCGCTGGAACGTCGGATCGCCGTCCAGGACGGACAGGCCCTGCGCGCCATCGAGCGAGAACCGGATGGGCAGCGCGGAGCCGGCGTTGACGCTCGTCACGCCACCGGGGTTCGAGGGCGCCAGGAAGCCGCCGAAGTCCCAGATGACGTCGATGTCCACCTCGGTCGTCGAGGCGTTGCCCCAGGCGTCGGTCGCCCGCACGTGGACGGTGACCGTCTGGGGCGCCTCGAGCGTGGCCGCCGAGAACGTCGGGGTCGGCCCGGCCGTCTCGAAGATCCCGTCGCCGTCGAAGTCCCACTCGACCGTCACTGCCGAGTCTTCCGGGTCGACGGCGGAGGCGTCGAGCGTGACCACGTCGTGCTCTTCGACCGCATACGGCGCCCCGGTGTCGATCACCGGCGGGTCGTTCACCGGATCAAGCCCGACGACGATCGGATCGTGGTCGGAGACGCGGAACCGGTCCGGCTCGTACAGGCTGGCCTGCTGCGCCGGGGACTTGAAGTCGAGGTTGTAATCGAGGACCGACGGCTCGTCGCTGTTGATGTGCCACTCGACGACGCCGACGACCTCCGCGACGGCGGCCGAGGAGCCGAGGGCATGGTCGAGGTAGCCCCACTGGCCATCGAAGACGTAGCTGTACGGATCGTCGATGAACTCGTCGACGAGGTTGGTGTAGCCGCCGTCGGTCAGGACCGTGATCGGGTCCTCGAGGGCGTAGGAGTTCAGGTCACCCATGATGAAGACGTCGTCGTCATCGGTGCCGGTCGGGTCGTCGGCAAGCCAGTCGACGAGGACCTCGGCGCCGTTCGTCCGGACGACGTTGCAGTTGCCCTGGCCGTCGCCCGCATCGGGGACGTCGCACGCGCTGCCCTTGGACTTGAAGTGGTTGACGTCGACGACGAACTGTGCCCCCGTGGCGACCACTTCGAAGGCCTGCGCCAACGACGGCCGGCTGCGGAGTCGTGGCAGGTTCGGGTCGGTCGGAAGCGCGTCGCCACCGAGCGTGAAGGCTGGGTCGTTCAGGGCAGCCGTGTCCCCGACGGGCGTGACGTGGGCCGGCCGATAGAGCAGGCCGACCTTGATCGCATCGTCACCGAGGGCGTCCACCTGTCCGGTCTCGGCATCGACATCGATGAACGCCCAGGTGTCCGGCGCGGTCGCCCCATTCAGGGCATCCGTGAGGTGCTGGAGCGAGCTCGTCGGGCCGTAGCCGTCGTTCTCGATCTCGTTCACCCCGACGACGTCCGCGCCGAGACCGAGGATCGCCGCCACGGTCTTGGGGGTCTGGCGGGCGAACTCCGCGGCGGTGTCGGCGCCGCGGCAGTCGGTGAGTGGGCCGAGCGTGCCGTTGCGGCAGTTGTTCACGGTGTCGGGAAGGCCGTCGAACGTGTTGAAGTAGTTGAGGAGGTTCAGGGCCGCGATCCGCACATCGTCGCCCTCGATCTCCACCGTCGGTCCGGGCCGCTGGTTGGCCGCGACGAACGTGGCCGAGCCGACGAGCGCGTTGATCGGCCGGATCCGGTAGGCGTTGCCGCTGGCCGCGTTACCGGCCCACGTGTAGGTCATGACCCCGGTCAGGCCGGTGATGGTGTCGCCGCCACGGAGCGTGTTGGCGGCGCTCAGCGGCTGGTCGCCGCGGCCGAAGACGATCGGGTCGGGATTCTGGCTCTGGAGCGCGTCATCGACGATGACCTTGCGCAGGTTGTTGGCAGCCTGGAGGTCGATGGCGTCCTGGCCCGGTGAGACGACCGCGGTCGGGTTGACGAGACGGCCATCGGACGAGATGACGACCTGACCGAAGCGGCCGAGCTGGAAATGCTCGGTCACGGTCATGGTCTCGGGTACCCGAACGAGCATGCCCTCGAAGCGCTCCAGGGAGGTGGCCGTGGCGACCGGGAAGTCGACGTTCGCCGGGGCGATCGTGCCGCCAGTTCCGCACTCGACGGTCGTGGCGAAGCCGAGCTGTGACTGGCCCTGGTTCTCGGCCGGGGTGCCGGTCACCTGCACGACGTCCCCGAGGTCCACCGTGTCGCTGTTGACCGTGAAGACGAAGATCGCGTCCGATGTCGCTGCGTCGTCGTCGTCGCCGGCCGCATCGTTCTGGACGTAGAAGCCGCGCAGGGCGGGCGACGGCCCTTCGTAGTCACCGACCACGACGCCCTGGATGGTGACCGGGCTCGTGGTGGTGACGGTCTCACCCGTCCCCTGGATCGCCCCGATCGGCGTGTCGACGCCGGCGCACGGGTCGGGCGAGGTGATCGTGAAGTCGATCGAGACCGGGCCGGCCATGACGTCCGGCGGATCGTCGGCATCCGTGTCGGTCACGCCGGCGGCCGAGATCGTGATGGCGCATGCCGCGCCCTGCGGCAACGGCGGCAGATAGACCAGCTCGAAGTGCGTGCCGGGGTCGCCGGAGACGGTCGCGCCCTGGTCGACGCCGTCGCAGGTCAGGATGACGCTGCCATCGGCGATGACGACCTCCTCGCTGAAGTCGACCGACAGGCTCGCGTTCTGGGCGACGTTGACGGCGCCATCGACGGGGCTGGATCCGGCAACGGACGGCGCGCTGTCGCCGACGGTGTGGCTGCCGAGGTCACTCATCGTGTCGAGCAAGAAGCCGTCCCACTCGACGCTGGGATCGAAGGCGTCGGCGCCGTTCGAGTCGCCGATGTGCACCGAACCCTTCCGTCGCAGGATGTTGTCCTGCGTGCTCGTCAGGCCGCTGCCCCACTCGGTGCCCGGGTCGTTCCCGACCTGGCCGATGGTGTCGAGGACGTTCCCCGCGACGGTCGAAGCCAGCTCGATGGCGTCGTCACCGTTGAACCAGCCCGTGGTCGTTCCGCTGGTGTAGTCCGCCTGGGCGAGGATCGCCGCGCTGGCGCTGCCGTGCGCCAGGACGAAGACGTCGCCCGCGGCGACCGTGCCTGTCAGGGCGATCGTCAGCGTCGAGCCGGTCGTGCTCGTGGCGCCGTTGAAGTACATCTTGACGCGGTAGCCGCCAGCTCCGAGATCGAGTGGTGCACCGGTGCCGTTGTAGATCTCGAGCGCCTTGTCGTTGCCCGAGCCTTCGATGTACTCGGAGAAGTAGACGGGGACGACGGCGGCCGATGCCTGCCGGACGGCGGCGCTGGGCAGGATGGTGACCGCCATCGCGGCGACCAGAGCCAGGAGCACGAGGCGTGCGGGGGCGCGTGGGATCAACGACACGACGGACGATCCTCCTCCTCGAAGCAGTGCCGCTTCGGTCAACGAATGGTATACCCGTGCCATCCCCCGATCGCCCTCGGCGCCACTCGACTCCACCATGGGTCGTGCCGGTGCGCCACGGATGAACGCGCGATGAACCTGTCAGGGCGAGCGGTCAGCCGTCGAGCATCGGGACCCGGACGCCACGGTCGCGGGCGACCTCGATCGCCCGGTCGTACCCGGCATCAACGTGGCGGATGACGCCCATCGCGGGATCCGTGGTGAGCACGCGGTCGAGCTTCAGCGCGGCGAGCGGCGTGCCGTCGGCGACGACCACCATGCCGGCGTGCTGCGAGTAGCCGATGCCCACGCCACCGCCATGGTGGATCGAGACCCACGAGGCACCGGCGGCCGTGTTGACGAGCGCGTTGAGGAGCGGCCAGTCAGCGACGGCGTCGGAGCCGTCGGCCATCGCCTCCGTCTCGCGGTTCGGGGAGGCCACCGAGCCCGAGTCGAGGTGGTCGCGCCCGATGACGATCGGCGCCGAGACCTCGCCGGTCCGGACCAGCTCGTTGAAGGCGAGGCCGGCCTTCGCCCGCTCGCCGTACCCGAGCCAGCAGATCCGGGCCGGCAGGCCCTGGAACGGGACCCGCTCCTGGGCCATCGCGATCCAGCGCGCCAGTCCGGCGTCGTCCGGGAAGAGCTCGAGGATGGCCCGATCCGTGCGCAGGATGTCGGCCGGGTCGCCGGACAGCGCGACCCACCGGAACGGCCCACGGCCCTCGCAGAACTGCGGTCGGATGAAGGCCGGCACGAACCCCGGATAATCGAACGCGTCCTCGACACCGGCGTCCTTGGCCTGCGCCCGGAGATTGTTGCCGTAGTCGAAGACGATGGCACCCCCGCGCTGGAAGTCGAGCATCGCCCGGACGTGGGCGGCCATGGACGCTCGCGAGCGACGTTCGTATTCCTGTGGCAGCCGGGTCCGCAGCTCGAGCGCGTCCGGCAGCGTCATCTCGTCCGGGACGTACCCGGCCAGCGCGTCGTGCGCAGAGGTCTGATCCGTGACGAGGTCGAAGCGTTCGCCCGCCGCGGCCCAGGCGGGCTCGATCTCGGCGGCGTTGCCCACGAGGGCGATCGAGATGGGCTCGCCGCTCGCGGCCGCGGATCGTGCCCATGCCAAGGCCTCGGCCGGGTCCGGGGTGAGGCGGTCGACGTAGCCGATCTCGAGCCGGCGCCGAGCCCTCGCTTCGTCGACCTCGATCGCGAGGCAGACGCCGTCGTTCATCGTCACGGCCAGCGGCTGCGCCCCACCCATGCCGCCCAGGCCGGCGGTCAGCGTCACCGTCCCACGCAGCGTCCCGCCGAAGTGCTGACGGGCCGCCTCGGCGAACGTCTCGTACGTGCCCTGCAGGATGCCCTGGGTCCCGATGTAGATCCACGAACCCGCGGTCATCTGGCCGTACATCATCAGGCCGGCGCGCTCCAGGTCGCGGAAGTGCTCCCAGGTCGCCCACTTGCCGACGAGGTTCGAGTTCGCGATGAGGACACGCGGCGCCCACTCGTTCGTCCGGACGACGCCGACGGGCTTGCCGCTCTGGACCAGGAGCGTCTCGTCGTCGGCCAGGATGCGGAGCTCGCGGACGATCGCATCGAAGGCGTCCCACGACCTGGCCGCGCGGCCCGTGCCGCCGTAGACGACGAGCTGGTCCGGGTCCTCCGCGACCTCGGGATCGAGGTTGTTCATCAACATCCGCAGCGCGGCTTCCTGCGCCCAGCCGCGACAGGTCAGCTCGGGACCGCGGGGCGCGCGGACGGGGCGAGGTCCGGACATCGCCGACAGGCTACTCCGTCAGCCCCTCGATGACCTGCCGTCCGAACTCGGCCGGTCCGATGCCCTGCAACGAGACGATCACGTTCCGATCCGCGAGGTAGGTGTGATAGGTCACGACCCCGCCGACACACGCGCGGCGAAAGGTCTGGTGGCCCGCGATCTCGAGCTCGGATCGGCCGCTGGCGACGCCGCCGGCCTGTGCGCAGACGGCCTCGTCGAACGAGTCCCGCCAGCCACGGAAGAAGCCGTCATCGAAGACGCCCGGGCGAAGCCGGGCGACGGTCGTCACCACGTAGTCGCCGATGGCATCGGTCGACGGTGGGCCGAAGGCCGCGGCGAGACCGAGTGCTTCGAGGCTCTCCGCCAGCACCGGGTCCCTCGCCAGCTCGGCGGCCGTCTCCACGTCCGCGGTCAGGGGCACGCCGGCGACGGCCGCCGGAAGGAGCTCGAGCAGCGCGGGGTCGACGACGATCGGTCCCCCGCCGGCCGAGCTGGATGGCGCGGGAGACGATGCCGGCGCATCGGGCGGGGAGGCCGCGACGCTGGCGGCCGACGTGGCGGCAGGGGCCGGGGAGCTGGCGATGCCGACGCTGCTCGTCGGGGTGGGCGATGTCGCGACGGCGCTCGGCCCGCACGCCTCGACGGCCATCACGGCGGCGGCCATTCCCAGCACGCCCAGTGCCGCCGCGCCGCGGCCGACGATCCCTCGCGTCAGTCCCGGGTCCTTCACGCCAGCTCGCGGCGCATCACCGGGAAGCGCTCGTCGTCGGCGGCCCGCACGAACCCGACCGTGGTCCAGAACTCCGGGGTCGCAGCGCTCGTCGCATCCGGCCGT
>DASPHN010000139.1:0-2722 GCA_035629655.1 Saccharimonadales bacterium (SeqCode)
CGTTCTCCACCAGTGCGCCGAAGTACTCGGCGTGGCGCCGTTCGACCCCGGACTGGTCCGGCTCGGCGGCGAGACGTTCGGCGGCGAATTCCTGGACCGATGCGAGCATGCCGAACCTCGGGCCGGCGTCGGTCACGTCGATGTGCACGAGGCTGTGCCCGGAGAGCACGTCGAGCAGGTCGAGCACCCGATCCTCGCTGAGGTCGGAGACGTGCACGGCCGCCTCGACGGTCCATCCCTCGGCGAAGACCGACAGGGTCGCCAGCATGTGCTGCTCGGCGTCCTCCAGCAGTCCGACGCTCCATTCGACGGTCGCGCGAAGAGTCCGCTGGCGCTCGGGGAGGTCGACCGGTCCGGCACCCAGGGCGTCGAGACGACGTCCGAGCCGGGCGAGCAGCGCACCCGGATCCAGCAGCCGGCTGCGCGCCGCCGCGAGCTCGATGGCCAGCGGCAGACCATCGAGGCGCCGGCAGATCTCCGCGACCGCCACGATGTTGCCCTCGGTCAGGGCGAAGTCGTAGCGCACGGCCTGGGCTCGGTCGACGAACAGTCGGACGGCGGGTAGCGCGGCCAGTTCTTCGCTGTCGGGTCGGTGCGGGAGAGACGGCACTGTGAGCGCGCCGACCGGGTAGTCCCGCTCGGACCGGAGGCGGAGAGCGGTGCGGCTGGTCACGAGCATGGTGAGCCCGGCGCAACGCGCGAGGAGCTGATCGAGGTCGGGCGCCACGCCGACGACCTGTTCGAGGTTGTCCAGCACGAGCAACGCCGGCGCGTCCGCGAAGTACTCGGCCAGGACGTCCAGGGGCAGCCGCATCCCGTCGAGGCCGACGCCCACCACGGCTGCGATGCGCGGCAGCACCAGCGCCGGTTCGACGATCGAGGCCAGCGGGACGAACACCGCTCCGCGCGGATAGCGGTCCTCGAGTCGCTCGGCCACGGCGATCGCGAGCCGCGTCTTGCCGACGCCGCCGGGGCCGGTCAGGGCGACCAACCGGACCTCGGGTGACTGCAGCAGTGTCGAGACGTTGACGATGTCCTGCTCGCGCCCGATCAGCGACGTCGACGTCGTCGGCAGGGTCCGTGAGCCCGGCCGCTCCGCTCCTCGAGACGCCTCGCCGATGGCGCCGTCCGCGGACGTGAACCGCTCGCTCAGGAGCAGGGCCAGGTCGTCGCGGACCAGGCGCGCGAGCTCCCTCGAGGTGCGGAACGGACGGTAGGAGTCGGCGCCGTCGGACTGGAGCTGGGCGATCATGGCCGTCAGCCGTGGCTCCCGATCGGGTGCCGGTTGCTTGACGTACAGCAATCGGGGGATCGACCCGGAGAGGCGGAACTCGTCCTCGAGCCCCGAGATGTCCATGTCGGGGCCGATCCAGCCATACCGCTGCCAGTACAGACCGATGAACACGTGTGACTGGGCCAGGTAGGAGCGGTACAGCTCACGAGGCGGGTGCGGGCGGGCGCCGAGCTCGAAGAGGATCGGGGTGAGCCGCAGTGTCGAGATGGCACGGGCGACCGCTGCCCGCTCGTCTGCGAGCTCGGCCAGCGTGGAACTCACGAAGACGCGCAGCCGCTGGTCCGGCGTCCGGATCGCGACCTTGTCCTGCTCGTCCACCGTCATGCGTCGTCCTCAGCAGGTGCGGAAGGGAAGAGGCCATCGTGTCGCCCCGCCGGGGTCAGGGGTAGCCCCACGTCTGCGCGCCGGCGCCAGCGCGGACGGGTCGCGTGAGATCGCGGCCGGCGATGGTGGGTGAGGACTCAGGACCCTGGCGGGTCGCCGCGAGGGGGGAGGAGCCTCGCCGGATCCACGGGGACGAGAGCGAGGAGCTGACATGACCACGCCATCCGACGGGACCAGGCCGACGATCGTCCTCGTGCACGGCGCCTGGGCCGACGCCTCCGGCTTCGCGGCCGAGATCCACGCGCTCCAGGAGCGAGGCTTCCGCGCCATCGGGTTCGCCAACCCCCTCCGCGGACTCGGTGAGGACGCGGCGTACCTGGCTGACTACCTGCGGTCCCTGACTGGTCCGCTCGTTCTCGTCGGCCACTCCTACGGCGGCGCGGTCATCTCGGCTGCCGCGACCGGCAACGGCCAGGTGAAGGCGCTCGTGTACTTCAACGGGTGGATGCCGGACGAGGGCGAGAGCATTCAGCAGCTCCTCGAGGGGTTCGAGGGAAGTCTCGTCGGGCCCTCGATCAGGCCGATGCCGTTCAAGGGCCCGGACGGCAGCGAAGCCGCGGACCTCTATCTCGACCTCGAGGCGTTCCACGCGGCCTTCGCCGCCGACGTCGACCGCGCCACGTCCGACGTCATGGCCGCCACGCAGCGCCCGTGGAACGGCGCCTCGTTCGACGCACCGTCGGGCCCGCCGGCCTGGAAGGCAGGGATCCCGTGCTGGTACCTGCTCGGCAGTGAGGACAAGGCGATCCCACCGGCGCTGCAGCGGTTCATGGCCGAGCGCGCCCACGCGACCATCGTGGAGGTGCCTGCCTCCCACGCCGCGATGGTGTCTCAGCCCGAGGCCGCGACTCAGCTCATCCTCCAGGCGGCCGAGGCGACCGCGCCCGCCATGGCCTGACCCGACGGGCGAGCCCGTCGGTGGGCGCCGAACTGGGCACGCTCACCGACCGGATGGGCGGAAGCCCCTGATCGCCTCCGACAGCCGCCCGGAGATCAGCCCCGTTGCGTAGGGATCTGGGATCCGCGCAACGGGCGGAACGCCGC
>DASPHN010000140.1:0-13221 GCA_035629655.1 Saccharimonadales bacterium (SeqCode)
GTCGCCGAGTGGCTGACCGAGGCCTCGCCGGTGCGGCGGATCGGGGACGCCTATCGGCTCGACTTCGGGGAAGGCACCGCCGTGGAGGGCGTGGTCACCGAGCTGGAGCCGGGTCGTGGGTTCGCGCACACCTGGGCGTGGACCGGCGTCGAGCCCCCCGAGACGACGCGCGTCACGTGGACCGTCGCCTCGCGCGACGGCGGCGGCTCGGTCGTCACCCTGATCCACGACGGCTGGGCGGCGGCCGGCCTGGACGAGGCCACCCGCGACGACCACGCAGGCTACTGGACGGGCTACCTCGAGGACCTCGTGGCCATCCTCGAGGAACCGGCCTGACGGGCGTCCTGACCGCCAGGGCCGGCTCGGCTAGACTGGCGGTCCGATGACCGCCGAGCCCGTCTCCCCACCCCCGCTCCCCGGCCTCGCCGCGGGCGCGACGCCGGTACGCGAGAAGACGGGCATCCCGAAGAACCCCGGGCGCCGCGACCTCGGGATGACCGCGACGCTGCTCTTCCCGAACAAGGAGATCGTCGAGCAGTTCTACGTCCCGGTCATCTACACGGCCTGCCGGACGTGCTATTCGGAGGAGGTCCCCGAGGACATCTTCAAGCGGGCGGTCGCCGGCGATTTCGACCCGATGAAGATGCAGAAGCTCATCTCGTCCGTCATCGAATCCGGCCACGGCTCGACGATCGAGCACGTCGTCTTCACCTTTGCGATCACCGGGGTCTCGCGAACCCTGTCCCACCAGCTCGTGCGCCACCGGGCGGGCGTCGCGTTCGACCAGCAGAGCCAGCGCTACGTGAAGTTCAAGGGCGCGGCCACGATGCTGCCGCACTCGATCGCGGAAGGCGACCCGGGCCTGCGGGAGCGGTACGAGGAACAGGTCGAGGGAGCCCTCGACCTGTATGGCGAGATGCTCGGCGCCGGCGTGCCCGGCGAGGACGCGCGGTTCATCTTCCCCAATGGCACGCGCACGAACCTCGTGATGACGACGAAC
This sequence comes from Saccharimonadales bacterium (SeqCode), assembly GCA_035629655.1. GTDB lineage: Bacteria > Chloroflexota > Limnocylindria > Limnocylindrales > CSP1-4 > SPCO01. The sequence continues at coordinate 1,001 of DASPHN010000140.1, forward strand.
CTGCGCGCCCTGATCCACATGTCCGGCCTGCGGCTGTGCACGATGGCCCAGTGGGAGATCCGCCGGCTGTTCCAGCTGATCCGCCATGAGATCTTCGGCGTCTCGCCGTTCCTGGGCTCGTTCCTGGCGCCGAAGTGCGTGCCGCTCGGCTACTGCGACGAATTCAAGAATCGTGACGAGCACTGCCCGATCCGGCCGCACAAGGACCGCGTGCTCGAGGCCTGGGCCGAGAAGGCCGCAGCGGCTCGGGCCGCAGGGCGCGAGCTGCCCCAGGCGTGACGATCCAGCTCCAGTTCGACCGGATCCCGCCGGGTGTCGAGATCGGCCCGCACCGGCATGGGGTGGAGACCATCGTGTTCGTGGCCGCCGGCGAGCTCGTGTTCGAGCACGGCGAGGAGCTCGAGCGACGCGCCGTCGTCCGCGCCGGCGACGTCCTGTATGAGGCACCAGCCGAGCACCACCTCGTCCGGAACGAGGGCACCGTCGACGCGCTCGCCCTGCTGGCCTCCGTCGAGCCCGACGAGCGCCGGCTGGGCACGCTCCTCCAGCGCTGGAGCGAGGCCGGTGCGCCGGTCCGTCGGGGGGACATCGCGCCGGTCGTCGAGGCGGACGGGATCGCCCGCCGGCTCATCGTGCGGCCGGGCGATTTCGGGACTGCCACTTTCACGATCACGGAGGTCACGGTCGCGCCGGGGACGGCCGATGCCTGGCACCGTCATCCGGGCGCCGAACACGCGCTCGTGGTCTTCGAGGGTCGCGGGATCGTGACCGTCGACGACACGACCGAGACGCTCGAACCGCTCGTCGGCATCCGGGTCGAGCCGGGGCTGACGCACCGGGTCGAGAACACGGGGCGCCTGCCGCTCCGCTACTACGTGTGCTCCTCGCCGGGCACGGATCCGCTCGAGGATCGCGAGCTCGCCGAAGCCCCTCCGCGCACGCTCGACGCCTAGGCCGGCGGCGCGAGCCAGGTCGCGTCGACGATCCGCACATCGCGGCTGTCCGCGTCGGCGTGCAGGAAGGCGAAGAGACGGGTCGCCTCGTCCTCGATCTCGTGGCGCTGCGCCGGCGTCGCCTTCGTGACGAGCTCGATGGTCATCGTCGCGTGTCGCTTCTCCCGTCGGATGCGCCAGGCGCCCGACACGAAGCCATCGACCAGCACGCCACCCCGCCAGATCAGGTCTGGCACCGTCATCCGCTCGACGAGGATCCGCGAGCGGTCGTCGTGCGACAGGAAGATGTTGTCGTACTGGGGCAGGAACCGGACGGGCGCGCTGACGTCCGGGTCGCCCATGGGGCCGTCCTCGATGTCGAACAGCTCCCGGCCGGTCTCGTCGCGAAAGGTCCGGAGCTCCGGACGGAGTCGCTCCACGACCTCGCGCAGTCCCGTGCGCCAGGACCAGATCCGGATGTCGGCCACGGTGGCCGGACCGAAGGCCGCGAGGTAGCGCCGGACGACATCGTCGATGGAGCCGTCGCCGAGGGGCTGACCGAGCCAGGCCTCGAGGGTCGTGTTCATCGGTCGGCCGGTCTTGCCCCACACGGCGCGTGGCGGGACCTGGACCAACGGCAGCAGGAACCGAGCGACATAGCCCAGGGCGGTCGGTTCGCGATCGGGCCACTGCGCCACGAGCCGGCGGCCGAGCTCGGCCGGCGTCACGGGCTCGGCCTCGACGATGGCCCGCGACGCCTCGATGACCGCGCTGAGGTCGACCCCGGTCAGGGCCTTCGCGAACGGGCTGCTTCGGAAGGCGCGTCGGAGCACGTCGGCCATGACCGGGTAGATGGCCAGCGCATCGCGGTCCGTGACGAGATGCAGCGTCGTTCGCATGAGGCCCATCCGGACGGCTCGACGTTCGGTGAGCAGCCGGCCGAGCGCCTCGGGTTCGAATGCCTCGAGCCGGCTCCAGAGGGCGACATACGGATCGCCCGGCTCCTGGGCCTGGAGCCCGACCAGGGACTCGATCGTCGCCGGGATCGATCGCCGCGACCGGCGCAAGAGCCCCTGGCGCAGCAGCAGCGTTCGATTGAGCGTCCGTCGGTCGAGCACCGGCCCCGGCTCGGCGTGGGCCACGATCAGTCGGACGACAGGTCCGCCAGGAAGCGGCGGATCACCCGGGCCAGCCTCGGACCGGCCTCGGCGCCGGAGACCAGGACCTCCTCGTGGGTCAGCGGCTCGCCCGTGTAGCCGGCCCCCGCGTTCGTCACGAGCGAGATGCCGCACACCTCGAGCCCGACCCAGCGGGCGGCGATGCACTCGAGCACGGTCGACATCCCGACCGCGTGACCGCCGAGCCCGGCCAGCATCCGGACCTCGGCCGGCGTCTCATAGCTCGGCCCGGTCAGGCCGACATAGATGCCCTCGGCGAGGTCGACGTCCTCCGCCTCGGCCGCCCGGAGCAGCCGGGTGCGAAGTCGAGAGCTCCAGGCATCGGTCATGTCGTTGAAGCGCGGGCCGAGCTCGTCGGCGTTGCGGCCGAGGAGCGGCGTCCGACCGGTCAGGTTGATGTGGTCCGTGATGACCATCAGCGTGCCCGGTCCGAACGAGGGGTCGAGTCCGCCGGCCGCATTGGTCAGGACGACCGCTCCCGCACCGAGGGCGTGGAAGAGCAGCACGGGCTGGACCACCAGCCCCGGATCGTTGCCCTCGTAGAGGTGGAAGCGGCCCTGGAGCATGACGACGGTCCTGCCGCCCAGCCGGCCAAGGAGCAGGCGCCCGACATGCCCGGGCGCGGTCGCGGCCGGCCAACCCGGCAGGTCCGAGAACGGGATGGTGACGGCATCCTCGAGCTCGTCGGCGAGGTCGCCGAGGCCCGAACCCAGGACGATGCCGACCTCGGGAACGAGGCCCGTCCGGTCACGGACCGCGGCGGCGAGCGCATGGATGCGCGCGGGCTGCTCGGCCGGGGGGATCGGCCGGCTCGGATCGAGCGGCAGGCCCACGTCGGGGGGCAGTGGCAGGTCGGACATGCGGGCCTCCAGATCGTCCAGGGGGAAGACGGCCGAGGCCCGCAGACTTCGTTCGCCCGACGGAAGTATCGACACCGGGATGCCGATCGCGTCCCGTCGGGCGTGGGTTCCCGCGAACGGGCCGTGGTGAGACGGCCACAAGGACGCGGACAACGAAGCGCCCGAAGCGACCGCCGCGGACGAAGTCCTTGATGTGATCTCGGTTCCTCGTCCTGTCGGCCCCTTCGGGCAGGACCTACGGTAGGGCGGCTCGGTGTGGACGGTCAACGAGGTTATCCACCAAGTCGGCCGTGGAACGCGATGTCGTGTCCACGAACTGGCGCGGCCTGTGGATAACCCTGTGGACGACCTCCGCCGACGACTGGCGCTAGCCACCCATCGCGAACATCTCGATCTTGGGGAGATCGCTCGTGGATGCTGCTCGGAGCTCGGAGTAGCGATCGTCGCGCGCCCGCCACGTGTCCGCGAGGAACGCGACAAGCTCCTCGTCCGACGACCCGTCGCGCAGCACCGCCCGGACATCCCGACCGGTCACGGCGAAGAGGCACGTGTACAGCTGGCCGTCGGCTGAGAGGCGGGCCCTGGTGCAATCGCGACAGAACGGACGGGTCACCGAGGAGATGATCCCGAACTCGCCCAGGCCATCCAGGTAGCGCCAGCGGCCGGCCACCTCGCCCCGATAGCCGGCATCGATCGGCTCGACGGGCCAGACGCCCGAGATCGACTCGACGAGGTCCGCGGCGGGCACGACCTCATCGAGCCGCCAGCCGTTCGAGTGCCCGACGTCCATGTACTCGATGAAGCGCAGGATCACGCCGGTCTCGCGTGCCCAGCGGGCCATCGGCACGACCGAGTCCTCGTTCACGCCACGCCGCACGACCATGTTGATCTTGACCGGCGTGAGGCCGGCCTCCAACGCGGCGTCGATGCCGTCGAGGACTCGCGCGACCGGGAAGTCGATGCCGTTCATCGCACCGAACACCGCGTCGTCGAGCGAGTCCAGGCTGACCGTCACGCGGCGCAGGCCGGCCTCGGCCAGCGGCTGCGCCAGCGCGCGCAGGGCCGCCCCGTTCGTCGTGAGGGTCAGGTCCAGCTCGCCGCCGGTGGGCGTGCGCAGCGTCGCCAGCTGGGCGATGAGGTGCGGCAGGTCGCGCCGGACGAGCGGCTCGCCGCCGGTGACGCGCAGCTTTTCGACGCCGAGCGCCACGAAGGCCCGCGCCGCCCGCTCGATCTCCTCGAAGGAGAGGACCTGATCGCGCGGCAGGAATGCGTAGTCCCGCCCGAAGATCTCCTTCGGCATGCAGTAGGTGCACCGGAAGTTGCATCGATCGGTGACCGAGATGCGCAGGTCGTGGAGGGGTCGGCCGAGCCGATCGAGCGGATCCATGGCCACCTATCGTAGCCCGGGCCGCCGTCGCGCCCCTCCGGGCCGTATCCGGCGGTGCGCGCACGCCCTCGTCGCGAGGCGTCGCGGTGCGGCCCGACAACGACCGGTGGCCGGGACAGGACCGACGGTACGACCGGCGTGGCCCGCTGGTACCTCTAGCGGACTCCACCGGACCGACCCCTGCGGGCACCATGCCTCCACGCCCCAGTGCACATCGGCCCCTGAGCCCGTCAGCGAGGATCCCATCGCATGGCCACCACCGACGCGAAGACCGGTTTCCGGCTCCCGTGGAGCCCGGACCGCGGCGAGCCCAGCGAGTCCAGCGATGCCGTCGCTCAGGCCGATCAGGCGGTCGACGCCGTCCAGCCGGACGTCGCCTCACCCGACTTGGAGACCGAGACACCCCCGATGATCGACGCCGTGCCCGCCGCTACCGCCCATGTGGCCGCCGTCGACCCGGTGGCCGACACGACCCCCGACGCCGCGCCTGCCGCCGCCACCGCGCCTGCGCCCGGTCCCGCGGTGGCTCCGCGGCCGTCGACGGAGCCCGCCCGCAAGCCGAACAAGTTCATGGCCGACCTCACCAAGGCCATGCAGGCCGCGGCCGAGTCCGCCCGGACCGAGTCGATCGAGCGCTTCGCCGCCGAGGCGAAGACGCACATCGAGGGCGTCCACGCCGGATCCGCCAACGAAGCGACCGACCTTCGCAAGCGCGCCGACGACGATGTCGCCTCGATCCGCGAGTGGTCGAAGGCCGAGATCGCCCGGATCCGCGAGGAGACCGACGAGCGGATCACCCATCGCAAGTCGAAGCTCGAGCAGGAGATCGACGCCCACGCGGCCGCGATCGAGCAGCGCATCGAGCGCATCCAGTCGCGGGTCGCCGGGTTCGAGGCCGAGATGGCCGAGTTCTTCGAGCGCCTGCTGGCCGAGACCGATCCGACCCGCTTCGCGGCGATGGCCCAGAGCCTGCCCGAGCCGCCCCCGTTCGACACCGAGGCGTGGTCGGATGCCGCGCTTGAGGAGGCGATGCAGGCCCGCGCGCCCGAGGTCGCTTCGACGCCGGTCGCACAGGGCGAGGCCGAAGCGGTCGCGGACGTCCAGGCCGCCGAGAGCGAGCCGGTCGCCGAGGCCACCGAGACCGCCGAGCTCCTCGCGGCCGAGGCGCCCGCGGCCGATGCGACCTGGCAGGCCGACGCGCCGACCCAGGACGCGGCCCCGGACGCTGACCTCTTCAGCATCGGCCGTGACACGCCCGCCCAGGCCGGGTCGTCAGATCCTCGCCTGAGCGCCCTCGGCCTGGACACCGACTTCGCCGCCGCGGAAGCCGAGGCTGCCGCCTTCACCCCTGGCGATGGCAGCGACGACGAGATCCCGGTCATCGCCGACGACGCCCTTGCGGCGCGGCTCGCGGGCCTCGTGCCCGAGACCGGCGAGGCCACGACCGAAGCGTCCGACGCATCGACGACGCGCGTCATCGTGCAGGGCCTCATCAGCGTCGCCAGCATCGCCGGCTTCAAGCGCCAGCTGTCCCGGGTCGCCGGGGTCGCCTCGGTCGGCGTCTCGTCCGGTCCGGACGGCGAGTTCGTCTTCGTCGTCGCCCACGACGCCGGCGCGTCGCTGCGTGACGCCATCCCCGGGCTGACCGGCTTCGGGGCACGGGTCACCGGTGATGCCGACGGAGAGCTCCAGGTCACTGCACGCGACCCTGAAAGCGAGACCTGATCGTGGCTCGCCCGGGCATCGCCATCGCCCTGCCCACCGAGGAGGCGGCCCCCGTCGCCGCCGAGCTGCGCGCCGCCGGCTTCACGAGCGTCACCATCCAGCACCCCGACGAGCTCGAGGCGCTGCTCGACAACCGCAATGACATCGCCGTCGCGATCCTTGATGGCGAGACCGACTTCGACCAGTCGCTCGAGTACTACGGGCTCCTGCGCGAGAACGGCCGCGCCATCCCGGCGCTCATGGTCGTTTCGCCGCGTGCGCTCGATCGCCTGACGGCCAACCCGACGGCGAGCTCGGCCGATGACGAGTACCTCACCCGGCCCTATTCGGCGGAGTCGCTCCGCTGGCGGGTCGAGGCGATGTGCATCCGCAGCCAGACCGTGGACGACGGCTCGGGACCCGTGCTCCAGAGCGGCATCGACACGGATTCCTGGGCGCGTCGGGCGACCGTCATCGCCGTCTTCAACCCCAAGGGCGGGGTCGGCAAGACGACCGTCGCGACCAACCTCGCGTCGGCCCTCCAGGTCCGGCGCTCGCAGAACGTGCTGCTCATCGACGCCGACACCGTCACCGGCCACGTCAGCACGTCGCTGGGCCTCGACGAGGTCCGGACCGTCGTCGACAGCTGGCGTGACGAGCTCGAAGGCGGACCCGTCGAGACGCTGGTCGAGATGGCCTCGGCGCACCCGTCGGGCATGCGGGTCGTCTCGCTCACCTCGTCGCCGCTCCACACGGAGATCCTCGACCCGAAGCGCATCGCCGACGCGATCGAGGTGGCGCGGCGGGGGTTCGACTTCGTCGTCGTCGACCTGCACCCGTCGTACGGCCCGCTCAACCAGGCCATCTTCGAGAAGGCCGACCGCATCCTCGTCCCGGTCACGCCGGACGTCCCGGCCATCCGGGCCGCCGTGCAGCTGTCGGGCGTCGCCTCCGAGCTGGCCATCCGCGAGCGGCTCGCGCTCGTCATCAATCGCGCCAACAGTGGCATCTCGATCGCGGACATGGAGCGGACCGTCGGGATGCCGGCGCTCGCGCTCATCCGGTCGGGTGGGCTGCTGTTCGTCCGCGCCGCGAACGAGGGCCGGACCGTCATCGAGATGTTCCCCAAGGAGAAGATCACCGAGGACTTCGACGCCCTCGCCGACCGCCTCCTCGGGACCCCCGTCACGGTGCCCGCCCCGAAGATGGGCTTCGGGATCTTCAATCGCCAGAAGGCGCCCGTCCGCGCCTGACTTCCGACCGGCTCAGCCGAGCCGGGACAACGCCGCCGGCAGCTCCGGCAGACCATCGATCACGAGGTCCGCCTCCGGTGGATCCGTCCGCCCCGCCTGCAGCCACGCCCACGGCCCGCGACGGATGAAGACGGTCACCAGCCCGACGGCGCGCGCCGGTCGCACGTCGTTGTCCAGCCGGTCGCCCACATACGCCACGTCGCCGGCCGGCAGGTCGAGCGTCGCCACGATGCGCTCGAAGAACGCCGGGTCCGGCTTGGCGACCCCGAATGTCGCCGAGGATCCGATCAGGGCGAGCTCGACGTCGAGGTCGCGCAGCATCGCCTCCGTTCGACTCGGCTGATTGCCCGCGATGCCGACCCGGTAGCCCGCAGCGACGAGCGCTTGGAGGGCCGGCACGGCATCCGGGTAGAAGTCGCCGATCTGCACGAAGTCCGCGAGCGAGGCCGTCGCCGGATCTCGCAGCATCGCCCCGATGTCGGCGTCGGGCCGCAACAGCTCGAAGGGCTCGCGATGGCTGCCGCCGCGCGCGATGACGCCGCCGAGCACGCCGAACAGCGTCAGCCGCGGCACCCCGAGTGCATCCGCCCAGGCCGACCACGCTCGAGTCTCGTCGATCAACGTCTCCCCGACGTCGAACACCACGGCCCGAACGGTCACGTGGCACATCCGAGGCCGCGGTCGCGACCGGACCCTGGAACACGACGTGTGACGAACTCGGCCCGAGCAGGACGGATCAGGGTCCTCCTCCGTCCGACGTCACGGGACATGTGCCATCCGACCGTCGATGGCGCGTTCCGCCCGAGGTCGTCACGAGTGATGTTCCAGTGGGCGGCCTGGGGGCCCGGGCCGACGCGGGCCGACACGGCGATGGCGCGTCCGACTACCTCGACCGGTCCTGCCACGAGACACCGCCGAGGGGGGACCCGGGCAGCTTCTGTGGCCGCTCACCGGTGCGCCGGTCGATCTGCTCGACGCCGCGCAGGTAGAACCGGTTGACGAGGATCGCGTCGAGATCACGGCCGACCGCGGCACCCTCCAGGGTCGCGGTGGCATCGACGACCGGCAGGAACATCTCGGTCGCGCGGTCGAGCAGCCGGTCGGGCTCGGAACCCGGATAGAGGTAGACCGTGCCGATCACCCGGAACGGCGGGACCTCGAGCGCGACGTCGTACGCGATCTTGTGGACCTTGAAGGCGGCCTGTTCGGACTCCGTCAGGGGCGGCAAGGTCGACTCGCCGGCCATCACGAGGATGAGGTCGTACGGGTCGACGGACTTGAGACCAGGCGCAGGCGCCAGGGGCTCCGAGCCATCGATCGGCGCCCACTGGACGTCCTGCATCGTGATCTGCTCGCGCTTGTTCAAGGCATCGGACAGGCGACCGGCGACCTGCATCGAGCCGACGATCCGCCACTCCTCCGTGAGGCCGTCGAACGGGACCCCGCGGTCGCGCGAGACCGCACCGGTCGAGGGCGCGACCGCATCCCGGCCCTTCTTCCGCTTCAGGAAGTCGAACGGCACGTCACTCCTCCGCCACTCCGGAGTTCGACCGGATCAGGTCGACCACCCCGCTGTCGGCCAGGGTCGTGGTGTCGCCGAGGGTGCGGCCCTGGGCGATGTCGCGCAGGAGGCGACGCATGATCTTGCCCGACCGTGTCTTGGGCAGGTCCGGCACGATCATCAGCGTCTTGGGCTTGGCGATCGGGCTGATCTTCGTGGCGACGTGCTGGCGCAGCGCCTCGCCGAGCTCCGGCGACGCCTCGTTGCCGAGGCGCAGGATCACGAAGGCGTTGATCGATTCGCCGGTGATCGGGTCCGGCCCGCCCACGACCGCCGCCTCGGCGACCGCTGGATGGGAGACGAGCGCGCTCTCGATCTCCGTCGTGGACAGCCGATGACCGGACACGTTCATCACGTCGTCGACGCGGCCGAGGAGCCACAGGTAGCCGTCCTCGTCGCGCTTGGCGCCGTCGCCCGCGAAATACATGCCCGGGAAGCGGCTCCAGTACGTCTCGCGATAGCGCTCCGGGTCCCCGTAGATGCCCCGCAGCATCGCCGGCCACGGGCGCTTGAGGACGAGGAAGCCGCCACTGCCCAGCGGGACCGGGACGCCGTCGCGGTCGATGACGTCCGCGGCGATGCCCGGGAAGGGGAACGTGGCGCTGCCGGGCTTCGTCGTGGTGACCCCGGGGAGCGGCGTGATCATGATCATGCCGGTCTCGGTCTGCCACCACGTGTCGACGATCGGCCTCGTGCCGCCGCCGATGTGCTTGTCGTACCAGAGCCAGGCGACCGGGTTGATCGGCTCCCCCACCGAGCCCAGGACGCGCAGCGACGACAGGTCGTGCTGCTGCGCCCACTGGGCGCCCTGCTTCATGTGGGCGCGGATCGCGGTGGGGGCGCAGTAGAGGATCGAGACCCCGTAGTCCTCGATGATCTTCCACCAGCGACCCCAGTCGGGCGTGTCCGGCGTGCCCTCGTACATGACCGATGTCGTCGCGTTGGCCAGCGGGCCGTAGACGATGTAGCTGTGGCCCGTCACCCAGCCGACATCGGCGGCGCACCAGTAGACGTCGTCAGGCTTGATATCGAACACCATCTCGTGGGTGTAGCTCGCGCCGAGCAGGTAGCCCGCCGTGGTGTGGACGATGCCCTTGGGCTTGGCCGTGGTCCCCGACGTGTAGAGCAGGTAGAGCATGTGCTCGCTGTCGAGCGCGACCGGTTCGTGGGTCGCGGACTGGCGATCGACGATGTCGTGCCACCAGACGTCGCGGCCATCCGCCATCGCCGTCCCACCCTCGAGGGCGTCACCGAGACGCTGCACGACGAGGACGTGCCGGATGGTCGTGGTCTGGCCGACCGCGTCATCGACGGCGGGCTTGAGGGCTGCCGGCTTGCCGCGTCGCCAGCCGCCGTCGGCCGTGATGACGACCGTGGCCTGCGAGTCCTCGATCCGGCCGGCCAGGGCCTCGGCGCTGAAGCCACCGAAGACCACCGTGTGTGGCGCGCCGATCCTGGCGCAGGCCAGCATGGCGATGGGGAGCTCGGGGATCATCGGCATGTAGATGGCCACCCGGTCGCCGGTCTGGACGCCGAGCTCGAGCAGCGCGTTGGCTGCCTTGCTCACCTCGCGCTGCAGGTCGGCGAACGTGATCGTCCGGGTGTCACCGGGCTCGCCGATCCAGTGGTACGCGACCTTGTGGCCGAGTCCACGCTCGACGTGCCGGTCGACGCAGTTGTAGGCGATGTTCAGCTTGCCACCGACGAACCACTTGGCGAACGGCAGCTCCCATTCGAGCGTCGTGTGGAACGGCTCGATCCAGTCGATGCGCTCGCGTGCCAACCGCGCCCAGAACGCCTCGGGATCGGCCTCGGCCTCGGCGTAGAGGTCCGCCGTGGCGTTCGCCTGGGCGACGAAGGCCGGGTCCGGCGGGAAGGTCCGGGTCTCGGTGAGGAGGTTCTCGATCTCGGCTGTCGGGGTCGGCTCGACGGTCACGCGTGCACCCTCTCCGGTCGATGGGCTGGCCGGGTCATTCTAGCCGGGCAGGCGGCCGGCGCCGCGCTGGGCGCCATGACGTCGTCTCGGCATCGTCTCGGACCGAATCACCTCATCGGGGTGAGGCTGGCCGGTCCTCGGGGGCCGACCATCGACGCAGCACGCGGTCGCGGCACGATGCCCGGCCGGTCGGTCGGGTCGAGCGCCCGACGCGTCCGTCGCAGCCAGGAGTGAACGATGACCAGCGAAGGCAAGAAGCACCTCTTCGTCCTCGGCTACCCCGACCGCGCGTCGGCAGACGCGGCCGTGGCCGAACTCGACGAGCTGCAGCGCGACCAATTCCTCGAGGTCAAGGACTACGCCGTGCTGTCCAAGGCAGCCGACGGCACCATGACCGTCTCCGAGGACAAGGACGCCGACCCGGGCGCCCGGCGTGGCATGGTCGCCGGGGCACTCGGCGGCGCGTTCATCGCGCTCGCCGCGACCCCGATCGGAGCCGGTGCCATCCTCGTCGGGATGGGCGTCGGTGCGGTCGGCTCGGCGCTCCGCGACTCGGGCTTCAAGGACAAGGACATGGAGGAGGTCGGTCGCCTCATGGAGGGTGGCCGGACGCTCCTCCTGCTGGCCGTCCGCCCCGAGGACACGGAGCGTCTCCAGAGCGTGCTCCAGGACATCCCCGAGTTCAAGGCCGCCGACCGACGCTGGGAGGCGGACGTCGACGCCGGGTCGAAGAACGTGCTCCGCGACGCCCTCGAGCAGTACAAGGCCCAGGAAGCACGGGCCGTGCAGCGCGACGAGGAGACCTAGTCCAACCGGCTACCGGGACGGGGCGGCCGGGTCTGCCTGGTCCGGCTCCTCGGCCGGCCCGGACAGGGCGAGCTCGGCCACGTGGTTCGGGTCCTGGGCCAGGACGACGCGCTGTGGCCGCGGGATCTCGATGTCGTTCGCCTGGAGCGCGGCCAGCAGCCGTTTGCGGTACTCGCCACTTGCGGCCCATTGCTCCGAAGCGCGGACCGAGCCCAGGATCTTGAGGGTCACGCCGTACTCGCCGAGCGCCTCGACCCGTTCGACCCTGGGCGCCTCGAGGATGCGCCGCTTCCAGACCGGATCGGCGGTCATCGCCGTGCCGACCTCGTCGACCACCGTGATCGCCCGGTCGATGTCGGTGCCGTAGACGACCGTGACGTCCTGGTTGATCCGGGCCCAGACCCGGGTCAGGTTGGACGCCACCTTGATCTCACCGTTGGGGACGGTGTGGACGACACCGTCCATGTCGCGGATCGTCGTGCGCCGCAGGTTGAAGTCCTCGACGGTGCCGGCGACGCCACCGAGGCGGACGACGTCACCCTTCGCGAACTGGTTCTCGATGAGGATGAGGGCGCCGTTGAGGTAGTCGCGGACGAGCGTCTG
>DASPHN010000141.1:0-27107 GCA_035629655.1 Saccharimonadales bacterium (SeqCode)
ACACGGCGCCGAGCACCGGCGAGAGGAAGAAGCCGTACAGGACGATCTCGCGGGCCGCATCCGGGGTCGGGGCGCCGGTCGATGCCTGCGAGAAGACGGTCAGGACGATGATCGCGTAGCAGACCGCCGAGAGGAGCCCGATGATCACGCCCAGCAGCCACGAGGCGCGCGGCGCGAGGAAGCCGGCGATGAACACGCCGCCGATGGCCGGGGTCTGGACGAAGTACGCGAAGAGGAAGCGCGTGACGATGTCCTGGCCCGAGGTGAAGAAGAACGCGATGGTCGAGCCGACCGTGAGCAGGAGCGGCACCCAGAGCGCCTTCGTCCGCGTCGCGATGAACGGCAGGGCCCTGAGGTCCGCCCGCACGTCGACGCCGCGGAACGACTGACGGAAGGCCTGGCCGATCCCGATGCGCTCGGGCTGGCCGGCGGTCGATGCGTTGGTCGGTGTCGCGCGAGGATCGCCGCCTGACTCGCCATCGAGGCCTTCGGTGCCGATCGGCTCGGCGGGCAGGCCGTGCTCCGCCCGATAACGGCGACGAGCTTCGGCTCGGGCGGTGCTCTTGGCGCGGGCCACGGTCTCTCCTGGGTCGGTTCGGGTTCGGTCGCTTCATCCTAGTCGATAAGTAGGCGATGAGCGCCTGCTGCTATCAATCGCGATGCCGCCGACCGCCCGATCCCCGCCGGGAGGTCACGCATGGTTCGCGTCCTGCGCGCGGTGACGATCGCGCTCGTCCTGTCGTTCGCCTTGTCGACGCTCGGCATTCCGACGAGGGCGGTCGCGCCGCTGCTCGCGGCCGAGGTCGCGTGGCCCGTCTCGACCCTGGTCGTCTCGGAGGTCCAGACCGGCGGCGCGTCCGCATCCGACGAGTTCGTCGAGATCGCGAACCAGGGTCCGGCCCCGGTCGACCTGATCGGGCTCGAGGTCGTTTACGCGACGTCGTCCGGATCGACGGTGACCCGCAAGGGGATCTGGACGCTTCCCACGCCGCTCGAGGCCGGGCGGCGTGTCCTGCTCGTGAACGGCGCCGGCGTGCATGGCGGCATCGGCGACCTCACGTACACGGGTGGCTTTGCGGCGACCGGTGGCGCGGTCGCCTTGCGCGTCGTGGGTGGTGCCGTGGTCGATTCCGTTGGCTGGGGCGACGCCACGAGCGGGTTCGTCGAGGGTGCGGCCGCGCCCGCGCCGCCCGCAGGATCGAGTCTCGAGCGGCGGCCCGGTGGCCTGGCCGGCAACGGGATCGATACGAACGACGGCGCGGCCGACTGGGTCGTCTCGGCGAACCCGGACCCGCAGGGCTCCAGCGCCCCGGCCGTGCCGGATCCCGGCGCGACGCCGACCCCCACGCCGACGCCCGCGGCGACCGCGACTCCCTCCGTCACGCCGACGGCGACGCCCGCGGTGACCGCGACTCCTTCCGTCACGCCGACGGCGACTGCGACCCCCACCAACACCCCGGACCCGACCCTCGTACCAACGCCGACCGTCGTGCCAACGCCGACCGTCGGACCGACGCCCACGCCCACTGCGACGCCCACGCCGACCACCACGGCGACGCCCGAACCTACCGACGAGCCGGCCGACGCGATCGCGGCGGCGCGCCTGCTGCCCGATGGCGCGGATGCGACCGTCGTCGGGATCCTGACGAGCGACCTCGGAGCACTCGAGTCCGGCCGGACCGCCTTCCTCCAGGACGACAGCGGCGGGATCGCGATCTACCTCGATGCGCCGGTGGTCGCTCCGATGGCCGCCGGGACCGAGGTCCTCGTCCGGGGAACGCTCGGCTCGCGCTATGCGCAGCGCACGCTTCGCGTCGCCGAAGCCGACATCGAACCGCTCGCTGGGAACGCCGTCCCGGCTGCGCTGCAGGTCGAGACCGGCGCGGCGATCGAGCCCCTCGAGGGCCTCCGTCTCGCCGTCGGCGGCATCGTCGACGGCGGTCTCGACAGCCTCGCGGACGGTGTCGCCGCCTGGATCGATGACGGCAGCGGGCCGGTCCGGATCGTGATCACGCCGGGCGCGCTCGGATCGCGCACGATCCACGCCGACGACGTCGTGCATGCGATCGGACCGCTGGGGCAGCACGACAGCTCGGGGACGGGCACGGCCGGCTATCGGCTGTACGTGGTCCGGGCTGAGGATCTCGTCATCGAGCCTCCGCCCTCGCCGAGCCCGAGTGCCACCCCGACGCCGACGCCGGCCCCGACCGTGAGCCCGACAACCACGCCGACCCCGAGCGCGACCCCGGTCCCGACGTCCACGCCCGGACCGACGGCATCGCCCGTCCCGAGTCCGTCGCCGTCGGGTGGTCAGACGATCGCCGTCGCTCGGCAGGCGCCCATCGGCAGCCTGGTCTCGGTCCGTGGCGTCGTCACCGCCGAACCCGGTCGCCTCGGGACACCGCCGCTCATCGCGATCTCGGATCCGACGGGTGGACTGGTCGTCCGCCTGCCGGACGGGGCCACGCTCCCGACCCGGGGCTCGCTCGTGGACGTTCGCGGGCCACTGGCCGATCCGTACGGCCAGCTGGAGATCCGGCCGCCAGTCGCCGGGTTCGCCATCGTGGGCAGCGGACCCCTGCCATCCCCGACGGCGCTGGCGTCCGCGATCCTCGGTGAGTCGCTCGAGGGTCGTCTCGCGGAGCTCGACGCCACGGTCATCGAGAAGCCGGCGAAGGCCTCGAGCGGCGACGTGACCCTCCTCGTCGAGGCCCCCGACGGCTCCCGGGCCAAGGTCGCCGCGGATGCCTCGAGCCGATTGTCGGTCGGGTCGTTCACCGTGGGTGCCGCCTATCGGTTCACGGGGATCGTGGGCCAGCGTGCGAGCCGCAAGGGCATGCTCGATGGCTATCGGCTGTGGGTTCGTGACGCCGCCGACGCGCAGTTCCTGGATGGGCCGGACCCGAGCCCGTCCCCGACCGCGAGCCCGAGCGGGAAGCCCCGGGCCAGCGGCACGCCGAAGCCGTCGAAGGGACCAGGCAGCTCGAACGCCCCCAGCGTCGTCAGCGTCGCGGCGGCTCTGCGCATCACGGACCGGGACGTCGCGATCGACGCCGTGGTCACGGCGCCGGCCGTCCTCCTCGACTCGACCGGTCGGCGGGTCGTCGCCCAGGACGCGAGTGGCGCCATCGAGCTGCTGCTCGGAAAGGACCTGGCGGTGCCGACGGTCGGCAGCCGGGTCCGGGCGGTCGGTCGCATCGGGGCGGCCTACGGCTCACCGAGGCTGCGGGTCGGCGCGATCGAGCCGCTCGGCCGAAGCGCGTCGCCGACACCGCTCGCGCTGCGCGGCGCACCGACCGACAGCCACGCCTGGCGCCTCGTCTCGGTGACCGGACGCGTGGAGGACGTGAAGAAGCTGGGCGACCGCTGGCGGGCGGAGCTGGGAGTCGGGTCCGCGACCGTCGTCGTGACCGGCCAGCCGGGCGCCGCGATCCCTGTCACGGCGCTCGTCGAGGGCCGGACCGCCACGGTCGTGGGCATCGTCCGCCGGGCCTATCCGAGCGCGAGCGACCGACGGCCGACGATCCTGCCGCGCACCACGGCCGACGTCCGGCTCGGAGGCGCGACGACGGGGAGTGGCGCGACGACGACGGGCGGGGGCGGGACGGCGAGCGCCGGTCCAGCGGGGCCGGGATCGACGACGAGCGGGGCGGGCAGCTCGAGCACGCCGGCGGCGCTCCTCGCGGCCCCCGACGTCGACCTCGTCGACCTCGCGGGGCTGGACGGCCGACTCGTGCGAGTCGGCGGCCTCGTCCGGGGGCTCCTCGACGACGGGTTCCGGCTCGACGACGGGACGGCCACGGGGCGGATCCAGCTGGTCGGCGAGGCGGCCGGATGGTTGCCGCTCGTCGAACCCGACGATGCGATCAACGTCGTCGGGCGCGTCACGGGGCTCTCCGACGGTCCCGGCGTGGTCGTGGACGACCCGGCCGGTCTCGTCCTCGGAGCGGACCTCGTCGCCGCCGCCGCCGTCGGCACGGGCAGCCCAGGGCCCGGCAGCAGCGGACCAGGGGCACTCGCCGGGAGCGCCACGGTCGCGGCAGGACTCGGGTTCGGCGACCTCGGCGCATTCCCCGGGGCGGGCGCCGGCCTCGTGTCGCTGGCCCTCCTCACCGCCGCGTCGGTGGCCGTGACGATGCTTCGCCGACGACATGCGCAGCGCCTCCTGGCGGGTCGGATCGCCGTCCGCCTGGCGGCCTTCGCCGACGCCCCGTCGTCGAGCGTGGGCGTCGCGCTGCCGGCGTCGTCCTCGCCCGGCCCGGTCGCCACGGTCGCTGAGCGTGGCCCGAGCACGGGATCCTGAGCGTGGATCGTGCGTGGCCGTGCTTGACGCTCGTTCGAAGCCGGGGCTATCCTCGGCCGAGTTTCGCGCTCGCGGAACAGCCACCTGAGCGAGGGACAGGCGCTTGCCGAACGCGGACACCCGCGTCGATGCACCCAGGGATCGCCGCATCGCGGTCCCCACGGGCGAACGGCAGTACCACATCGGCCTTGGTCCCGGCGACCTGGCCGAGTACATCCTCCTCCCCGGCGACCAGGATCGGACGACGCGCATCGCGGCCCGGTTCGACACGATCGAGATGGAGCATCGACACCGCGAGTTCGCGTCTGCCACGGGCACCTATCGCGGACAGCGCGTCTCGGTCGTCTCCACCGGCATCGGCACCGACAACGTCGAGATCGCCGTGGCCGAGATCCTCGCGATCACCGAGCGCCCCACGTTCATCCGTGTCGGTTCCTGTGGGGCGCTCCAACCGGAGATGGCGCTCGGCGATGTCGTGATCACGACCGGGGCGGTCCGTCTCGAGACCACGACGAGCTGGTTCGTCCACGACGGGTACCCCGCGATCGCAGACTACGAGACCGTCGTGGCCCTGATCGAGGCCGCCCAGCGGCTCGGTCATCGGTATCACGTCGGGGTCACGGCGACGGCGCCGGGGTTCTTCGGTGCGCAGGGACGCCCGATCCCGCAGCTGCCCATCCGCTACCCTGACCTCGCTGAGGACATGGCGCGCCAGCGCGTCATGAACTTCGAGATGGAAGCATCGGCCCTGCTGGTCCTCGCCACGCTCGCTCGATGTCGAGCCGGCGTCGTCTGTGCGGTCTACGCGAACAGGACGACCGGGGAGTTCGTCGAAGGGCAGGCAAAGGACGCTGCTGAAGCGGCCTGCGTCGAGACCGGGCTGGAAAGCCTGCTCGTGCTCGCCGAGATGGATGCCCAGAAGCGCGACGCGTCGACGGATCGCTGGCGACCGTCGCTGTGGTCGAACGAACCAGCGCGCACCCGATGAGCGGATGCGGGACATGGGTTCCCGCGACGCTCGCCTAGTCCGAGGAGGAGCCCAGATGGCGGAAGCCTACTGCGTCAAGGACAAGAAGAAGGTCGAAGTCCAAAACGCCCAGCAGATCACCATGAAGAATGGCAAGCCGGCGCTCCAGGGCACGTGCCCGGAGTGCGGTGGCAAGGTCTTCCGCATCGGCGGCGGCTGAGCCCTCGACCCAGACCCAACGGCTCAGGACCCCCGTCGGCGACGACGGGGGCCCTGCCATGTCCGCCGCGACCGGCCCGTGACCCTCGTGACTCCCGACCGCCACCGTGGGCCCGCCGGGCCCCTTTGCTAGAATGAGTGACCTTCCCGAAGCCCATCCGAGGTCCATCCTGTCGTCACGACCGGTGCTTGCGCTCGACCTGGGCGGGACGCAGATCCGGGCGGCCGTCATCCAGGCCGACGGGACACGCCTCGCCCGCACCGCCATCCCGACCCCGATCGCCGACGGCCCTGACGCCGTCGTCGCCGCCTGCCTGGATGCCCTGCACTCCGCCCGGTCCGCGGTGCCGGCCTCGGTCGAGGCGTCGTTGTGGGGCGTCGGTGTCTCTGCGCCGGGTCCGATCGATCGTGACCGGGGCGTGATCCTCGAGCCGCCGAACATGGGCCCGGCCTTCCACGACATCCCGCTCGGGGACCTCGTGGCAGCGGGAGCCGGCCTGCCGGCCGTCGTCGATCGGGACACGAACGTCGCGGCCCTGGGCGAGCAGGCCTTCGGAGCCGGTCGCGGCTGTGCTGACTTCCTGTACCTGACCGTCTCGACCGGCATCGGCGGTGGCGTCATCGCCGGTGGGCGGCTGTTCCCCGGCCCGGACGGCCTCGCCGGGGAGCTCGGCCACGTGCCCGTCGAGCTCGAGGGCCCGACGTGCGGCTGCGGTGGCCGCGGCCATCTCGAGGCGGTCGCCTCCGGCACGGCGCTGGCTCGCGACGCACGCGCTGCCATCGAGGCCGACGCGAGTCCGTTCCTGGCGAGGCGTGCGGCGACCGGTGTGGATGTGACCGCGCGTGACGTCGCCGACGGAGAGGATGCCGGCGACCCCACCTGCATCGCCCTGATGGCCCGTGCACGGCGCGCCATCGCGACCGCATGCGTCGGCTTCGTGAACGTCTTCAACCCGCACCGCATCATCATCGGCGGGACCATCGCCCAGACCCAGGGCGACCGGCTCCTCGGGCCCATCCGGCAGGCGATCCGCGACGAGACGTTCCGTGGCGCGGCAGCCCGGGTCGAGGTCCTGCCGCCGGAGCTCGGACCCGACGTCTCGCTCGCGGGTGCCCACCCGCTCGTCAGCACCCGCCTTTCCGTCGCCGACCTGCTGCCCCCGCGCGCCCGCGACCAGGCAGCTGACCCACCCAAGCCCACCCCCATCCCGAGCGCCTAGACTCAAGCGGCGTTCGCCAACCAGGAGGAATCCCACCCATGACCACCCGCGTCGGCATCAACGGCTTCGGCCGGATCGGCCGCCAGTCGCTCAAGGCGCTGATCGAGCGCGCCCCCGATGTCGAGGTCGTGGCGGTGAACGACCTCGTCGACGCCGAGATGAACGCCCTGCTGTTCAAGCACGACTCGACGTACGGCGCCTACGACGGCGAGGTGCGTGCGGGCGATTCCTCGATCATCATCGACGGCCACGAGATCAAGATCCTGGCCGAGAAGGACCCGGCGGCCCTGCCGTGGGGCGACCTGGGCGTCGACATCGTGCTCGAATCGACCGGCATCTTCACCGATGCGATCAAGGCTCGGGCGCACCTCGAGGCCGGGGCCAAGAAGGTCATCATCAGCGCCCCCGCGACCCACGAGGACATCACCATCGTCCTCGGCGTCAACGAGGATCGCTACGACCCCGCGGCGCACCACATCATCAGCAACGCGTCGTGCACGACCAACTGCCTCGCCCCTGCGGCCAAGGTGGTCCACGACCTCCTCGGCATCGAGAAGGGGCTGATGAACACGATCCACAGCTACACGAACGACCAGCGCATCCTCGACGTCGCGCACAAGGATCCGCGCCGCGCGCGCAGCGCCGGTCAGAACATCATCCCGACGACGACCGGGGCCGCCCGTGCGCTCGCCCTCGTGATCCCGGATCTCAAGGGCAAGTTCGACGGCTTCAGCCTGCGGGTCCCGACGCCCACGGTCAGCGTCGTCGACTTCACCGCGACGGTCAGCCGCGAGACGAGCGTCGACGAGCTGAATGACGCCTTCCGGGCCGCCGCGGCTGGCCCGATGGAGGGCATCCTCGGCGTGTCCGACGAGCCGCTCGTATCGATGGACTTCAAGGGCGACAGCCGCTCATCGATCATCGATGGCGACTCGACGATGGTCCTCGGCGGCACGATGGTCAAGGTCATCAGCTGGTACGACAACGAGTGGGGCTACAGCTGCCGCGTGGCCGACCTCATCGCCCACGTCGCCGCCCGCCTGCCGGTCGCGGCCGCCTGACGGCGCCGCCCAGGAGCCACACCATGGACAAGCTTCGAACCGTCCGCGACGCGGACGTCGCCGGCAAGCGCGTCTTCGTGCGCGTCGACTTCAACGTCCCGCTCGCCGACGGCAAGGTCACCGACGACTCGCGGGTCCGGGCGGCCATCCCGACCATCAACCTGCTCCTCCAGGCCGGGGCACGGGTGATCCTCGCCAGCCATCTCGGCCGCCCCAACGGCAAGGTCTCGGACGGCCTCCGGCTCCGGCCGGTGGGCCAGCGCCTGACCGAGCTCATGCGCCGCAACGTGCCGGTGACCGGGGACGCGCTGGGCATCGGCACCGAGGACGCGATCAAGCGCCTCCGTCCCGGCGAGGTGCTGCTCCTCGAGAACCTCCGCTTCCATGCCGAGGAGGAGGCCAACGACCCGGAGTTCGCGGCGAAGCTCGCGTCGTACGCCGACGTCTTCGTCAACGACGCGTTCGGGACCGCCCATCGAGCGCATGCCTCGACGGTCGGCATCGCGACGCTCCTGCCCGCGTACGCCGGGCTGTTGATGGAGAGCGAGCTCGAGGCCCTCTCGGGACTGATGAACAAGCCCGCCAAGCCCTTCGCGGCGATCCTCGGCGGGGCCAAGGTCAGCGACAAGATCAAGGTCATCGACAACCTGCTCTCACGGGTGGACCTGCTCGTCCTGGGCGGCGGGATGGCCAACACGTTCCTCCTGGCGCAGGGCAAGGCGATCGGCAAGAGCCTGGCCGAGCCGGACCGCGTCGAGGACGCGCGGCGGATCCTGGCCACGGCCGAGGCTCAGGGCGTCCGCGTGGTGCTGCCGGTCGACGTGATCGTGGCCAAGGAGGTCACCCGCGGGACCGAGTACAAGACGCTCCCCGCCGAGAAGATCCCGGCCTCGTGGCACATCGTGGACCTCGGCAAGGCGTCGCAGGACCTTATGGTCGATGCATTGACCGGGGCCAGGACCGTCTTCTGGAACGGCCCGCTGGGCGTCTTCGAGATCCCCTCGTTCGCCCACGGGACCAAGGCCGTCGCCCGGATGCTTGCCGACGCGGCCGAGGCCGGCGCCACCGTCATCGTCGGTGGCGGCGACTCGGTGGCCGCGATCACCCAGCAGGGCCTGGCCGACAAGATGACCCACATCTCGACCGGCGGCGGCGCTTCGCTCGAGTTCCTCGAGGGACGCGAGCTGCCGGGCGTGACCGTCCTGCTCGAACGAACGGAGAAGCGCGCGTGACCCTGATCGACGCCATCGACGCCCGAGAGATCCTCGATTCGCGCGGGAATCCGACGATCGAGGTGGACGTGCTGCTCGTCGACGGCGCCGTCGGCCGGGCGGCCGTGCCCTCGGGTGCCTCGACCGGTGCCCACGAGGCCGTCGAGCTGCGAGACGGTGACCCGGCGCGCTACGGCGGCAAGGGGGTGCTGACGGCGGTCGCCAACGTCGTCGACCGGATCGGCCCGGAGCTGCTCGGGCTCGATGCCTCGGACCAGCCCGGCATCGACGCGATCCTCAACGACCTCGACGGCACGCCGAACAAGGGCGAGCTCGGAGCCAACGCGATCCTGGGGGTCTCGCTGGCGGTCGCGCACGCGGCCGCGGCGTCCTACGACCAGCCGCTCTACCGCTATCTCGGCGGGGTCGGGGCGCGGACGCTGCCGGTCCCCATGTTCAACATCCTCAACGGCGGCAAGCACGCCCAGGACTCGACGGACTTCCAGGAGTTCATGGTCATGCCCATCGGGCTTGGCACCTACAGCGAGGCATTGCGTGCCGGGGCCGAGATCTTCGGCGCGCTGCGGTCGCTCCTCCATGACGAGGGTCACGCCACGGGCCAGGGCGACGAGGGCGGGTTCGCTCCGTCGCTGCCATCGAACGAGGCCGCGGTCGAGGTCATCCTGCGCGCCGTCGAGCGGGCCGGCTACCGGCCGGGGGAGGACATCGCGATCGCCCTGGACCCGGCGACGACCGAGCTGGTCGAGGAGGGGAGTGGCGCGGATGGTGCGCCGACCCGCTACGTCCTGGCCCGCGAAGGTCGGACGCTGGAGTCCGGCGAGCTCGTCGACCTCTGGGAGGACTGGGCGGACCGCTATCCGATCGTCTCCATCGAAGACGGCCTGGCCGAGGACGACTGGCTCGGCTGGCAGCTCCTGACCGAGCGGCTCGGCGGGCGGATCCAGCTCGTCGGCGACGACCTGCTCGTGACGAATACCGAGCGCATCGCCCGCGCGATCGACCTCGGCGCCGCCAACTCGGTGCTCGTCAAGCTCAACCAGATCGGGACGCTGACCGAGACCCTCGAGGCCATCGAGCTCGCCCGGAGCGCCGGCTGGTCGGCCATCGTGTCGCACCGCTCGGGCGAGACCGAGGACACGACGATCGCCGACCTCGTGGTCGCGGTCGGCACGGGCCAGATCAAGACCGGGGCTCCGTCACGATCCGAGCGCGTGGCGAAGTACAACCGCCTGCTGCGCATCGAGGGCGAGCTCGGGGACAGCGCGCGCTATCCGGGTCGGGCGGCCCTGTCGGCGTCGTGACCCGGTTCGTCGATCGCGGCGCGATCACGGCCGCCTATGTCGGCATCGGCATGGCGGTCACGGTCGGCATCAGCTTCCTGCTCATCATCCCGATCGAGCCGATCGTGTGGCTGCTGGCGCTGCCGTCCGGGCTGCTCATCGGCTACTACGCCAACCAGCGCTCGAACCGCCGGCTCGGACCGTGGCGGCGGATCCTCGTCAACGGGATCTTTGCGGCGTTCGTGACCGGGCTGACCATGGCCGTGCTGCTGCTCGGGGTGAAAGCCCTGTTCTTCTTCGCCGATAACGGGTATCGCGATCCCGGCCTCGGCGGCTCGATCGCCTGCGCGTCGGGCCCGGACTGCGTCTACCAGCGCTACCTGCAGTTCCGTGGCCGCGACGAGCTCGAGTCGGTCGGCGCCACCGACGTCGAGTCGTTCACGGCGTTCTACTGGGGTCAGCAGGCTTCGGCCGCCGCGTTGATCGTGGTCCTTACCACGGCCGGCGGACTCGGAGGCGCGGCCCTGTATGGGATCTTCCGTCCCAAGGCGGCCCGCCCGGTCGGCACGACCACGAGCTCGGCCGCCGCCTGACGGTCCGCCCGACCCGGACAGCACGACGCCCCGGGCGGTGCCCGGGGCGGCGGAGGCAGCGATGTTCCGAGCCGGAGCTAGGACTTCGCGGCGGTCTTCTTCTTGGGGGCGGCCTTGGCCGTCGTCGCCTTGGCAGTGCTCGCCTTGGGCGTCGTCGACTTCGTCGTCGTGGACTTGGTAGACGACTTCGAAGCACTCGCCTTGGCGGCTGGCTTGCTCGGCTTGGCCGGGGCCTTCGTCGTCGCCTCGGGCGTCGCCTCGGTCCCGGCGGCCTTGGCCGCGGCGGCCTCGGCGCGGGCCGTCTTGCTGAACGCCGCGCGCGCCTTGCCGGCGGCGGTCTGAGCGCCCTTGGCCTTGGTCGACTTGCCAGCGGCGATGCGCGCCTTGGCCGCCTTCGCCGCGGCGGTCCGGCCGGTGACCTTCACGGCGCGACCCGTCGTCTGGACCTGCTCGCCGCCGAGGGCTGCATTGACCTTGCGGGTCAGGCGCGACTTCCGGCGGGCGGCCGCGTTCGGATGGATGGCGCCGGCCTTGGCCGCGCGATCGAGCGCGGAGAGGGCCTCGATGAGTGCGACGGTGGTGGTCTCGGCGTCGGTCGACTCACCGGCGACCGTCAACGCCTTGGCGACGAACGTCTTCGCGGCGCTTCGGCGCGGGCCAAGGACCTCGTGGCGCCGGGCGGCCTGTCGGACGCGCTTGAGGCCGGACGGCGTCCGTGCGCCGGTCCAGGTGCGGGGCGTCTTGGCCAAGTGGAAGGACCTCGTTGCGTGTGGGCTTGGGGTTCGATGTCGATCGTCGGCGCGACGGCACGGGGTGAGCGCCGGGCGCGAACGCGGATGGTAGCACACGATGGCCGGGCAGCCGCCCATGGAGCCGTGCCGACGCCCGCCCATCCCGTCGTGCACAATCGAACGCGATTGTGGACAGTCGCTGGGAGTCGACCATGACCGACCGGGAGCGCTCGACGGACAGGCCGCGGATCGCCGTCTTCGCAGGCGCCACCGCCACCATCCTCAATACCCCGCCGTTGGTCACGTCCAACCAGGCTCGACGCCGGCATGGCCTCGAGCCGCGACTCGACCCGTGGGGACGGCCGGAGCCGGACGCCCTCCGGATGCAGCGCCTGGCCAAGCCTGCGACGGTCTATGTCGACGCCTTCAGCGCGCATCCGCTCGAACGCGACGCGGCCTCGCTCTACGGCCCGCCCGATGGCTACCTCGACGTCGCGGGCGAGTTCCACCCGGAGCCCGCCACACCGGAAGACCGTCCCGTCTACGTCGTCGAGCTTCGACCTGAGGACGGGCTGTTGCCGTTGCCGTACATGGCCCGACAAGCGGATGGCACGGCGTGGGACGGCGACGCCGTTCGACCCGGGGCCGACGGCGAACACTCCCGGCAGCCGTTCTATCCGGATGCCGCGCGGCTGTTCGAGGAGATCGATCGACTGGGTGTCTCCGAGGAAGGCAGCGCAGGGATGCTCACTGCGCAGGCCGACTTCGATTTCTACCGGGTGATCCCGCCTGGAGGCTATCCCACCGGTCGCACCGAAGCGGAGCGGACGGATATCGGGGAGGGCGCCATCGAGCCGGAGCGGCTGTGGGAGGACTACTTCCCATACCGGCCATACCACCTTCGGCGCGAGCCCCCGCGCTCGATGTTGGCGCGGGTGACCGAGCGCGTCCAGGATGCACTCCAGACGGGTCGCTACGACGGGGCGCTCTGGCTGGAGGGCAGCCCCTTCATCGAGGAATCCATCTATTGGCTGTCCCTGGTGATCGACACGACGATCCCGATCGTCGCGTGTTCCTCGCCGGACTTCCCGCACGGTGCCCTCGGTGGTGGCGGCGACCGTCACCTCGTGGATGGCGTGCGCTACATCGTGTCGCGGATCTGGGCCGACGAGCACGGACGAGACCGGGTCGGGGCGGTGCTCATGTCAGCCGAACAGGTCTTCGCTGCGCGCGATGTCCAGAAGGCCGATGCCCGGCCCGGCGGATATGTCGCCACGGGCGGACACGGTGGCATCGTGGCCTCGATGGGCGAACCCGGCAGGCCGGTGCTGACCTACCTCCCGACTCGGCGACATACGCATCGGTCCGAGGTCCGGACATCGCGTCTTCCGCGAACGGTCCAGGTCGTCACCCGCGTCGGCGATGGCGTCGCGCTCGCCGATCTCGATGTGACGGACGGCGGGGGTCGCCTGCGCTCTGAAGTCATCCCCACCGTCGCGATCTACAAGCACGCCCGCTACATGGTCGATGACGCGTCGGATCGTGCCGAACACGAGGTCGAGCTCATGACCCGCATGGCTCGCAACCTCGACCTGGGCGCCCTGTGCGGATTCGTCGTCGAGGGCGGTGCGCCGTATGGCTCGGTCGGCCCCGCAGCGGATGCTGCGCTGCGGCGGGCGGCCTGCAGCGGCATGCCGGTCGTGCGGGTCAGTCGCGGCAATGCCGAGGGCTTCGTCCCGAGCGAGCGGGTACGGCTCGGGATCGCCGGCGGCAACCTGACGGCGACCAAGGCCCGGATCCTGCTGATGGCCTGCCTGCTGCGCTTCGGGTCCCTGCCGCCCGCCATCGACCCTGCCGCCCCGACGCCCGCCGAGCTGGAGGCCATCGAGACGCGACTGCGGATGTTCCAGACCGTCTTCGACGAGCACTGACCTTTCCGCTCCCGGTCACCCCGGGCGGTGGAGCTCGAAGGCGCGAAGCCCGCCCGCCGCGGCCTGACGAACCAGGTCGACGACCGTCGTCCCTCGCGCGGCGTCGACCAGTGGCATCGGTCCCGCTGCCGCGAGGTCGTCGAGCATGGCAGGCATGAAGAAGATCGACAGGAGGAGGTCCTCGTCGGAGAGGCCCGGGCGTTCCGCCCGGAGCCGTTCGAGGGCCGGCGGGACGACGGACCCGGGGCGAACCGTGATGGGTTCCGCCCCACGACCGACGCGATCCAGCACGTCCGGATCGACCGGCGCTGGGGTCCGCCCCCAATAGCCGAGCACAAGGTTCCGGATCTCGTCAGGGACCTGTTCATACCGGCCGTGGAGGACGTTGAGCAGGGCCTGGGTCGCGATGAACTGCGAATACGGTGTCTGCATGTTGGGCCAGCCCAGGTCCTGGCGCACCTGCGGGATCTCGGCGAGGACCGCGGGCAGACGGTCCTGCAGGCCCAGCTGGGCGAGTTGCGCCTGGAAGTTGGAGATCATGCCCCCCGGCATCTGGTGCTCGTAGTAGGCCGGGTCGTATTCGGCCGGCCGGCCGGTCGGCAGGCGATGTCGGTCGGCGACGTCCTGGAAGTGGTCCGCGACGCGGGCCATCGCCTCACGATCCACGGCGACGTCGTAGCCCATCCAGTCGAGGTGGCGGGCCATGGAATCGCCCGAAGGCATGGACGCGCCGTTCGCCAGTGGCGCCGTGCACGTCCAGATGGCATCGGCACCGGCGGTCACGGCGGCCAGATTGGCGGCCGGTCCCAGGCCGGTCACGCAGTGAGAGTGGCAGATGACCGGACGGCCCTCCGCGGCCGCGACAAGAGCGGGTACGAGGGTGGCTGCGCGTTCGGCGGTCAGGAGGCCACCTGCGTCCTTCAGCACGATGCCATCGACACCCATCGCCACGAACGACTTCGCCACGCCGACGAAGAACTCGTCCGTGTGGACCGGACTCACCGTGTACTGGATGCCGCCGTCGATCCGTCGACCGAGGCGTTTCACGGTCCGGACGCCGACCTCCGAGGTCCGCGGATCGTTCATCGAGGCCGTGATCCAGAACTCGTCGACGCCGTTGCGGACGCAGACCTCGGTGAACAGCTCGACGACGTCGTCCGGCAGCACCCGGGAGATGCTGAAGAATTGACTCATGCCCAGCATCCGGATCGGTGTCTTCTGGACACCCGCCCGGATCAGCCGCATCCGCTCCCAGGGGTTTTCCTTCAGATAGCGGACGCAGACGTCGAAGTGGACCGTGGAAAAGTGCTCGATCGACGCGAAGCCGACCGCATCCATCGTGGGCAGGATGGGCAGCATCATCGCGGTCGTCATCCGGGTCGCCCACAGGGATTGCTGGCCGTCGCGCAGCGTCGTATCGATCAGCCCGACCGCAGTCATGCGGATCGACCTCCTTTCCAGGCCCCTTCGGCCCATGTGGTCGAGATGGCGGATGTCAGGAAGGGCGCCTGGTCAAGGACCCAGGCATGGAACGGAAGCGTCGTCGCGACGCCCGCGACGTCGAACTCGCGGATCGCCCGTCGCGCCCGGGCCACGGTCTCCGGTCGATCGGCCCCGCTCACGATCAATTTGGCGAGCAGCGAGTCATAGAAGGGAGGGACGCGATAGCCCGGCTGCACGTGCGTATCGACACGCACACCGGGACCCAGCGGGACCGACCAACGCTCGACCGTCCCGGCCGCCGGCTGGAAGCCGTTGCTCGCATCCTCCGCGTTGACGCGGAACTCGATGGCGTGGCCGCGCGGGACCACGTCGGACTGGCTGAGGCCCAGCGGCTGTCCGGCGGCGATCCGCAGCTGGAGCGCCACGAGGTCGATGCCCGTCACCGCCTCGGTGACGGGATGCTCGACCTGGAGCCTGGTGTTGGCCTCGATGAAGTACGAGGCTCCGCTGTCCTGGTCATGGAGGAATTCGATCGTCCCGACGCCGAGATACCCGACGGCACGAGCGAGCCGCAGCGCCGCGTCGGTGATCTCCTGCCGGCCCGTCGCTGTCAGGACGGGTGATGGCGCCTCCTCGATGAGCTTCTGGAACCGGCGCTGGACCGTGCAATCGCGCTCACCCAGGTGGACACCCTCGCCGGCCTCGTCGAAGGCGATCTGGACCTCGATGTGCCGCGCGTTGGCGAGATACTTCTCAACGTAGACCGAGCCATCGCCGAACGACGCCTGGGCCTCCGCGGAAGCCTGTCCCACGACGGATCGCAGCTCGTCCGCTCCGGACACGAGTCGCATCCCGCGACCCCCGCCGCCCGCTGCCGCTTTGAGGATGACCGGATACCCGATGGACTCGGCGACCTCGGCCGCGTCATCGGGCGAGACCGGCTCGAACGTGCCCGGGATCACCGGCACCCCGACGTCGCTCGCGATCCGCCGCGCCTTGACCTTGTCGCCCATGGCCTCGATCGACGATGCGCGGGGGCCGATGAACGTGATGCCGGCTTCGACACAGGCCGTCGCAAAGGACGCGCGCTCGGCCAGGAACCCGTATCCAGGGTGGATCGCGTCTGCGCCGAGCGCCGATGCCGCGGCGAGGATCGCGTTCGTATCCAGGTAGCTCTCGGCGGCTCGGGCCGGCCCGATGCAGACGGCGCGATCGGCCATCACTGTCGCCAACGAGCCGCGATCCGCCTCGCTGAACGCCACGATCGACTCGATCCCGGCATCGCGCAGCGCCCGGACGATCCGCACGGCGATCTCGCCCCGATTCGCCACCAGCACGCGTCGAAGGGTCAGCGCGCCCATCGAGCCGTCGTGTCCGCCGCCCGGTCCGTTGGTCACGCCGGATCGAAACGCATCAGGATCTGGCCGTGCTCGACGAGCGCACCATCGTCGACGAGGACCTCGGCCAGGCGACCTCGCAAGCCGGCCGGGACGCGCGTGAACATCTTCATCACGTCGATGATGCAGACCGGATCCTCGGGGCCGACCTCCTGCCCGATCTCGACGAACGCCGGCTGATCCGGGGCCGGTCGTCGGTAGAAGACGCCAAGCAGCGGGGACGTGAGCTCCAGCATGCCCGCGGGCGTTGGGCCGCTGCTGTCCGGACCCTGTGCGGGGTCGCCGCTGGGCAGCGTCGGCTCCGGCGAGCGGGCCACCGACGCAGTGGCCTCGTCGACGGTCGTCTCGCGAGCCGCGGTGCCGGCGTTGGTGACGTCGTGGCGCGCACCCAGGCCACCGGCCAGCTTGCTGGCATGGACCACCGTCTCGCCGACCTGCAGTCGGAGCTCCTCCATCGAGGAGTCCGCGAAGATGCGCAGGATCTCTGCGATCTCGTCAGGGCTCAGCTCCCGGTCCTCAGCGTTGTCCATTCGCGGCCTCCGTGGCGATCTCGATCGGGGCCTCGGTCACGGCCACGAGTCGGGCGACATCGACGTCGGGTGCGAGTTCGACCAGCGTGAAGCCCTCGGCGGTGACGTCGAGGACGGCAAGGTCGGTGTAGACCCGCGTGACCACGCCGGCGGCCGTGAGCGGATACGTGCACCGATGGACCAGCTTCGCGTGGTCATCACGGGTCCGGTGCGACGTCATGGCCCACACCCGTCTGGAGCCCGCGGCCAGGTCGGCGGCGCCACCGATGGCGCCACCCAGTCGGCCAGGGATCCGCCAGTTCGCCAGGTCGCCGCCGGCCGAGACCTGGAACGCACCCATGACGGCCAGATCCAGGTGTCCGCCCCGGATGAGGGCGAACGACGTGAGCGAATCCATATAGGCAGCTCCCGGGACGATGGTCACGGGGTTCTTGCCCGGGTCGATGATGTCAGGGTCCTCGTCCCCGGGAGCCGGTGGGGGACCGACGCCGAGGATGCCGTTCTCGGCGTGGACGAGGACCGGGCGATCGACCAGGTGCTCGGCGACGAGCGTCGGGAGCCCGACGCCAAGGTTGACCACCCACCCCGGTTCGATGTCGGCCGCGAGTCGGCGGGCGAGGGCATCGTCAGACCAGGGCATCGGCGTTCCCCGTCGGCGCGTCCGCGAAGTCGGCCGTGTCGAGGCCCAGGATGCGGCAGGCATTCCCCCACAGGACGGCCTCCCGGACCCCATCCTTCAGCTCCAGGCCCGAGAACTCGGTGAGCCACCGGTCCGGGCTCAGGAGCGGGAAGTCGGACCCGAAGAGGAACTTCTCCGGCATCACGCTGTTGCAGTAGCGGAGCACCTCCTCCGGGATGTAGCGCGGGGCCCATCCGGACAGGTCGATGTACACGTTGCCCTTGTGGCGGGCGACTGCGAGCAGCTCGAGGTGCCAGGGCCAGGCGAAGTGGGCGGCGACGAGGGTCAGCTTCGGATAGCGGGCAGCGACATCGTCGAGGCCCGGCACTGGCCGGCCGAACTCCAGACGCAGACCCCGACCGCCAGGTGCCCCGGCCCCGATCCCCGTCGTCCCCGTATGGACCAGCACGGGCAGGCCAAGGGCCTGGCATGCGTCCCACAGGCCGTCGAACCTGTGGTCCTGCATCGCGAACGCCTGGGTGATCGGCTGGAGCTTGAGGCCACGCAGGCCGGCCTCGACACATCGCTCGAGCTCACGGACGGCGGCGCGGCCCTTCCACGGGTCGACGGACGCGAATCCGATCAGCCGACCAGCGCTGCGGGCGACGAGCTCGACAGTCTCATCGTTCGCGATCCGCTCACCGCTCGCGCTCTCCGCATCCACGTCGAAGACGACAGCCATCAGATCTCGCTCGGCGTAGAAGGAGACCGGGTCGGCCGTCCGCAGGTCGGTCTTGAAGAGCTTGTCGGCATCGGCCGTGGCCGGGCCGGACCCGCGGCGCTCGCCCGTCCGCGCATGTGCGTGGAAGTCGATGGCTCGGTAGGTCATCGGCATGCTCCTCAATCGGCCTGGACGACGCGGTCCACGAACGCGCCGGGGATGTGTACGTGCTGCGGATCGATGTCGCCCACCTCGACGACATCCCGGACCTGGGCGATCGTCAGGTCCGCTGCCATCGCCATCAGCGGGTTGAAGTTCCGCGATGCATGGCGAGAGACGAGGTTGCCGTACGGGTCACCGGTGGTCGCGCGGATCAAGGCGACGTCGCCCCGCAGGGGGGTCGCGAGCAGCCAGCGCCGGCCCTCGACCTCGATGACGGGGAGGTCGTCCTCGAATTGCGTTCCCAGGCCCGTCGGTGTCAAGACCCCCCCGAGCCCGGATCCACCGGCCCGCAGGCGCTCGGCAAGGGTGCCCTGCGGCGTGAGGCCCAGCTGCACGCGGCCGTCTTCGATCGCCTCCAAGACCGGCTTGGCGGTCGCCCCCACCGGGTAGGAGCACACGATGCGGACCAGCCCGTCCGCATACACGAACCCCCCGAAGTCGGCGTTGTTGCAGACGATCGTGATGCGCTTGGGTCGCCGGGCGATCAAGGCATCCCGGAGGGCGTGTGGAAAGCCGGACCCGCCAAACCCGCCGACGAGGACGGTCGCATCGTCGGGAACATCCGCGACGGCGGCGGCTGCCGAGGGCCAGCGCTTGTCGATCACGTCAGTCATGGCTGCCATCGCACGACCGTCTTCTCCGTGCTCCGGATCAGTTGCTCGATCAGGAGGAGTGCGATGACGAAGATGCACAACCACGCCAGCAGCGACACGAGGTCATAGATGCCGTAGTTGATCCGGATCTGGAAGCCCAACCCGCCGGAGAACCCGAACACCTCGGAGAGCAGCACCACCTTCCACGCCATCGAGAAGCCGATCCGCGCGGCCGCCAGCATCGGCGGCACGAGGTACGGGAGATAGACATCGCGGACGCGTTGCCAGCGACCGGCGCGGTAGGAATCGGCCATGGCCGTCATCTCGGGATCGAAGTCGCGCATGACGTCGCGCATGTAGATCGCCACGTTCGGTGCGACCGCGATCCCGGTGATGATCGCGACGGCGAGGAGCTGCGTGCCGATGATCGCGATCCCCAGGAAGATCACGACGAGGGTGGGGGCGAAGAGGGCGACGTCGAGGAGCGGCGTGAACGCGACCTCGAACCAGCGGACCTTGGCGATGACGATCCCAAGGGCGATGCCGCTCACGAACCCGACGACGAAGCCGACGCCCGTCCTGACGAGGCTCTCGAGGAGCGGCTCGAGGAACGCCCCGGTGGTGATGAGCTCGGCGAACCTGGGTGCCACGTCGACCGGACCGGGCAGGATCGAACTTCCGATGACCGCGGACATGGCTCCCCAGACGAGGATCACCGCGACGATCGATGCGAGCTGCGCGAGGCGGTCCTGCATCTCGGCTTAGACCTGGACGCCGGCTCGCTCGGCGAGGACCGTGCGGAGGGTCTGCTCGATCGCGAAGACCCGTTCGTCGTTGCTGAATCGCGGGTATGGGAGGTCGACGATCTCTTCATGGCAGATGGTCGCTGGCCGCGGCGTGAGGACGATGATCCGCTGGCCGAGCTGCACCGCTTCACTGATGTCGTGCGTGACGAACATGACCGTCCGGCGCTGCGCGTCCTGGGTCCAGAGTCGGACGAGCTCGCGTCGTAGTTCCGCGGCGGTGATCTCGTCCAGATGGCTGAACGGCTCGTCCATCAGCAGGATGCGGGGCTCGTTCACGAACGCGCGGACGATCGCGGCTCGCTGCTGCATCCCACCCGACACCTGGTGGGGGTAGTAGTCCATGAAGTCGCGCAGTCCCACGACGCCGAAGTAGCGGTCCATCAGCTCGGCCCATCGAGCCTTCGGCTGGACCTTGAGGCCACGGAGGCCGAACTCCACGTTGCCCCTGAGGGTCTTCCACTTCAACAGTCGAGCGTTCTGGAAGACGTACGCGCACTGGCGGGTCACGTCGGGGTCGGTCCGCAGGTCGCGGCCGAGCACCTTGAGCGTGTCCGCTTGCGCCGGTGCCAGGAGTCCGTCCACGATGTTGAGCAGGGTGGACTTGCCACACCCGGATGGACCGAGCAGGACCGTGAAGCTTCCAGGCTCGACGGCGAGGTCGAAGTTCTCGTAGACCGGCAGCGTGCCCTTCCCGTCGGGGCGAGGGAACAGCAGCGTGACGTTCCGCAGCTCGACGTCGAACGGTCCGCCAGCCGATGTCGTCTCGGGGGGATCGGCCGGGAGGGCCGTCGCCGTGTCCACCGCGTGTCCGGGCTCGGTCATTCGATCCTCCCGGCGATCTGGACGCCACGTTCTGGTCCCTTCCATCGACTCACCCGGCGCTCGATCGGCCCGAACACGAGCCGATCCACGACCAGGCCGATGACGATCATCACGATCCCCCAGGCGACGATCGGCCCCATGAACAGCCGGGTGTACCAGTACTTCACCTCGTACCCGATCCCTGTGGCGAGCCCGACGACCTCGGTGACGACGACCAGCTTGATGCCGAGTGCGAAGGCCGTCCGGGCACTCGAGGTGATGTACGGCACGAGATACGGGAGGAACAGCTCCACCGTGCGCTGGAGCCGACCCACCTTGTACGAGCGCGCCATCTCCACGAGGTCGCTCGGCACCGATTTCGCGCCCTCGGCGACGTTCACGATGACCATCGGTGTGAGCAGCGCGGTCATCGCGGCGATGGGTACGACGTTGGAGATGCCGAAGGCGACCGCGAACAGGAAGACCCACACGATCGATGGCACCGCGAGGAACACCCACAGGACGTTCTCGATGAGGCTGAACACGATGCGCACCCGTCCAGCGAGGATCCCGATCGCGGTCCCCACCACCAGCGAGACGAGGAACGCGACGGCCAGGCGGAAGAGCGTCGCGGCGATGTGGACATACGTCGAGCCGACCTCGCCCTCGCCGGACGCGATCTGGGCGAGCGCTTCGGCCACGACGGGTGGCGTCGGATAGACCCGCGGGCGATCCAGGAGGAGGGTCAATACCCACCAGATCCCGACCGCCACCAGGATGGGGACGATGCTGACCGCGAACCGGCGCCAGCGCGTGGCTCGGTAGCGTGGCAGCGGGGCGGCCGTCATCGGGCCGCCGCGGACGTGGACCGGCCCAAGGATGCCGAACGGGCGATCGGTGACCCGATCGCCCGTCGGCCGTGCACCATCATCGCGACGGCGTCTCGTCGGATGTGGTCAGTCCTGCAGCAGCGGCAGATAGAAGACCTTGTCCTTGGGCGGGATCTCCTCGGCGAAGACACCCTTGCCCTGGGAGATGAACTCGTAGACGGAGTCCACCCACTCCTGGGTGAACTGATCGGCCTTGAGATACCACGTCCCATCCTGCAGGAGCTCGTGCACCTTGTCGGTGGTGGCGTCGTCGGTGAACCAACCCTCGCCCTCGACGATGCTGGCGTACTTGCCGCCCTTTCGGAACTCTTCCGGGTGGTCCTTCATCCACTGCAAGCCAGCGTCGACGCCTGCGACGAGGCGGCGGGCGACGTCCGTGTTCTCGTCGAGCCATGATCGCCGCGCCATCGGCCCGTTGATGACGAGCGGCTGGCCATGGCTCTTCTCCCATTCCTCGCTGAAGTTCAGGATCACGGCGAACTCGGGCCGTGTCAGCGAGGTCGCGGTCTGACCCGTGAAGTTGATGGTCGCGTCGATCTCGCCGGTCTGGAGCAGACCGAGCAGGGCGCCGGGGTCGGCTTCGACGGGGACGAAGTCGGTCCGCGCGTCCATGCCGTAGTTGGCCTTGGCGATGATCTCGAAGGCCTGCCACGTCCCGGTGCCGAAGCCCGGATGCCCGAGCTTCTTGCCCTTCAGGTCCGTCAACGTCTTATACGTCTCGCTATTGGCCGATTGGATGATCAGACCGCTGTAGAAGTTGAGCGCCGACGGCGTCCCGAAGTAGGAGATGTCCTCGCCCTCGGACTGGAACCGAGCGGCCTCCCACGGGGACTCCTGACCGACCGGATCCTCGCCCGCGAGGAAGAGCTGGGCCGACTCGCCGTAGCCGACGAGCTCGTACTCGAGGTTGATCCGATCGAACAGGCCCTCGTCCTGCGCGACCACCCAGGCAGCATTGCTGGGCGTCATCCGCATGTGGAGCTGATACACATCGCCGGACGCACCGCTGGCTCCAGCCGATGGCACTGCGCCGGACGGTGCGGCCGACCCTGCCCCCCCGCCTGCACACGCGCTGAACACGAGAATCGAGATCGCGAGGGTCGACAGAGTCGTTGCACGACGGGTACCGCTGCGCACCACGGGCCTCCTCCACTGGCTGGCCCGCCGGGGTTCGCGGGCGTCCCTTCGGCACTTTGGCATACCACTGCATCCGGGTCAATCCAGTTGCGTACGAGCGAGCACATCTGCTAGGTTCGAGGCATGGGCGGGTCCGGATCAGGGGTCCGTGATGGGAGGCCGATGTGACACAAGCCACCGCGCGCTGGGACGGCCGGGGACACCATGACGTCCTTGTCGATCGCCTCCTCGGCAGTCGGCTCGGGCGTCGCGCCTGGGACGTCGCGATCATCCTCGCCGGCGTGCTGCTGCTGAGCCTCGCCGCGCAGGTGCGGATCCCGTTGGGCTTCACGCCGGTCCCGCTCACCGGCCAGACGTTCGCGGTCCTGCTTGTCGGCGCAGCGTCCGGGCCGTTCCGCGGTTCGGCCGCGGTCCTGCTCTACCTTGCCATCGGCCTGGCCGGCGCGCCGATCTTCACCGACGCTGGGTCGGGCGTCGGGCACGTCTTGGGCCCCACGGGCGGATACCTGATCGGGTTCGTGCTGGCGGCGGCCGTCGCCGGCGGGATGGCACGCCACCGCCTCGACCGGTCGATCGGCTCGGCCCTGGTGTCCATGCTGCTGGCCAGTGTCGTCATCTATGCCTGCGGGGTCATCGGGCTGATGGCCGTCACGGGAGCCTCCCTGCTCCGCGCGCTCGAGCTCGGCGTGGCGCCGTTCCTGATGGCCGACGCCCTCAAGGCGGTCGCGGCGGCGGTGGTGCTGCCGGCAGCCTGGCGGCTCGTCCCAGCAGCCGACGAGGACGATTGATGCGGTCGCTGGACCTGTTCTCGATGGCCGGACAGGTCACGATCGTGACGGGGGCAGGCAGTGGGCTCGGGCGCGCGATGGCCGAATCGGTCGCCGAGGCGGGCTCGACCGTGGTCGTCGCCGACGTCGGGTCCGAGGCCGCGGAGGCCACGGCCGCGGCGATCCGTTCGGCGGGCGGCACAGCGGACGCCGTCACGACCGATGTCACGGATGAGGCGTCGGTTCGGACCCTCGTCGACGGCGTCGTCGACCGGCACGGGCGCCTCGACGTCGTCTTCTGCAACGCCGGGATCTCGGGCTTCTACCGTCGCATCGACGAAGTCGATGTCGACGAATGGCGACGCGTGCTCGACGTGAACCTCACTGGCGTCATGCTGACGGCAAAGCACGCCTCGAGGGTCATGATCCCCAGGGGCAGCGGCAAGCTCATCCTCACCGCCTCGATCTGGGGACTGATCGGCAGCGACAGCGTCCCTATCGCCGATTACGCGGCGTCGAAGGGCGGCGTCGTCAATCTCACCCGCGAACTGGGCCTGCAGCTCGCCAGCCATGGCATCACGGTCAACGCGATCGCACCCGGGTTCTTCGATACGAACATCGGTCGCGATAAGGCCACCGCGGCCGAAGTCAAGCAACGGTTGCGGGAAGCGAGCCTGGCGCTCATCCCGACCCATCGACGCGCGCAGCCAGAGGAGATCAAGGGGACCGCCCTGTTCCTCGCTTCGGCCGCGTCCGACATGGTCAACGGCCACACGCTGGTGGTCGACGCGGGCTGCGTCGCGCGCTGAGTGGCATCCGGCGGGCTCGACCGCCTGACCGGCGCCGGTTCCCCGGTCGCGAGCGACCGATTCCGGCACCATTGACTCGGTGATCGCGATCGTCGGTGGCCTCGGCGCTGCCATCCTGTGGGCCATCGCCACCCTGGCGTCGTCGCGTTCGAGCCGCCTGATCGGCTCGCGGGTCGTGCTGGCCTGGGTGATGATCGTGGGGGCCATCGTCGGCCTGCCGATCGCGCTCGTCAGCGGCGTTCCGACGAACGTGCCTCCCGAGGCGCCGGTCCTCCTCGTCGTCGCCGGCCTGGCGTACTCGGGTGGGCTCTACGCCGCCTATCGCGCCTTGACCATCGGCAAGGTGTCGATCGTCGCGCCGATCGTCGCGACCGAGGGTGCCATCGCGGCCGTCGTCGCGGTGGCCCTCGGTGACACGCTCGGTCTGGCCGCCGCGGCCGTCCTCGGCATCATCGCGGTCGGGGTGGTCCTGTCCTCGATCGAGCCGGCCCGCCCGGTCGTCCCGCTCGGCGACATCGAGCTGTTCGCCGACGCCCTCGACGGCCCGGCCGACGTGCTCGACGCGACCGACCTGCCGATCCTCGAGCCCGCTGCGGCCGCGCGCCGGACGCGCCAGGCGGTCGCCTTGTCGGTCATCGCCGCAGTCGTCTTCGCCATCGGCCTCGTCGCGAGCGGCAAGGCGGCCGTGCTCGTGCCGCCCATCTGGGTCGCCCTGTCGGCACGGGTCATCGGGCTGGTCATCGTCGCGCTGCCACTCGTCCTCCAGCGCCGGCTGGTGATCACCCGGCGTGCGCTGCCACTGGTCGTGATCAGCGGCGTCGGCGAGATCTTCGGCTCCGCCCTGTCGGCCTGGGGTGCCACCCAGAGCATCGCGGTCGTCGCGGTCCTCGGCTCGCAGTTCGCGGCGATCGCGGCGGTCCTTGCCTACTTCCTGTTCGGGGAGCGGCTCTCCCGGACCCAGATGATCGGCGTGGTCCTCATCGTCGGCGGCGTGACCGTGCTGGCGGCGATCAGCGGCTGACGAGCGAGCCCCCGATCGAGCGTCAGCCCCCCGGCGTGCGCTTCAGCTCCACCCCGATGACCACGAGGTCGTCGATGCCGGTGTTCTGGAGCGTGTGACGAGACGTCCCTGGGCTGTACAGGACCCGTGGCATCACGTAGCCCGGTTCAGCCTGGGTGTCGACCATCGTCGTCCCGTGCTCGTCACGACGATGGAAGTGCGACCCGCTGATGACGTACATCACCGTCGCCGTCAGGTGCGTATGGAGCGGCGTCGTCTCGCCGGCGGCGATCGTGGTCTCGAGGACGCGGACCTCCTCGTTCTCGAAGAGGAGTCGATGATGCTCCGGGTCGACGGCCAGCCCGTCGAGCTCGTCGGGTCCCATGCGACCTCCGGTTCCGCCCGGCGGCCCAGTGCGCCAGGGTCTGCTGGCAAGGCTACCGGCGCGTGCGCCTCTTGACCCTCGCGACGTGCGACCCCTACGCTGCGGTCCTTCATCAGGATCAGGCTCCGGAGTGCGACGAGACATGGGGCGGACGTGACACGGCGACGTGCTCGGCTCGTGCTGACCGCAGCGACGATGCTCGCCCTCGTCGTCACCGAGGCACCGGTCACGCGCGCGGCCGATCCGCCTTCGCCGCCAGCCGGGGTCACCGCCACGTCCACCGACGGACAAGCTCGCGTGACCTGGTCACCGGTCGCCGGGGCGGTCGGCTACAACGTCTACCGAGACGCCATCGTCCCAGGACCCACGTCCACGTTCGTCGGCGCCGGCGACATCGCGTCGTGCAGCTCGACCGGCGACGAAGCCACCGCCCTGCTCCTCGACGCGATCCCGGGCACCGTCTTCGCGATCGGCGACCACGTGTACGAGAACGGGACCGCAGCGGAGTTCACGAACTGCTACGCGCCGACCTGGGGGCGCCACAAGGCGCGCACCCGACCAGCCGTCGGGAACCACGAGTACCACACGACGAACGCGGCGCCCTACTACCAGTACTTCGGCGCCGCCGCGGGCGACCCGGCGAAGGGCTACTACAGCTACGACGAGGGCTCGTGGCATGTCATCGTCCTGAACAGCGTCTGCTGGATCGTGTCCTGCGCGGCCGGTTCCGCGCAGGAGCGATGGCTCCGCGCGGACCTCGCCGCCAACCCGAAGCAATGCGTCGTCGCGTACTGGCACCATCCCCGCTTCAGCTCGGGTGCCGACCACGGGGATGACGCGAGTGTCGCGCCGTTCTGGGACGCCTTGTACGACGCCAACGCGGATCTCATCCTCAACGGGCACGACCACATGTACGAGCGGTTCGCGCCCCAGACCCCCACGGGGGTCGCCGACCCGCAGCGAGGCATCCGACAATTCAACGTCGGGACGGGCGGCCGAAGCCACTACAGCGTCGGGACGATCAAGGGGAACAGCCAGGTCCGGGACGCGACGACCTATGGGGTGCTGCGTCTGACGCTGCGGCCGGGTGCATACGACTGGACCTTCGTCCCCGAGGCGGGCCGGTCGTTCACGGACACGGGGACCGGCAGCTGCCACGACGCGAACGGTCCCGTCACCAGGACCGGTCCGCGCAACGGTGGCACGCCGATCGCGGGCACGGCGTTCACGGATGCGAACGTCACGGCGGGCACGGAGTACCACTACGTGGTGACCGCGGTGGACAGCACCGGCCAGGAGTCGGCTCCCTCGGCCGTGGCCACGGTCACCGTGGCCGGTGGCGGTGGACCGGCCACCTATGCCCTGGACACGTTCGGACGGACGGTGGTCGATGGCTTCGGCAGCACGACCCCGGGTGGCACCTACAGCCTGTCGGGCACGGCCGCCGACT
>DASPHN010000142.1:0-8253 GCA_035629655.1 Saccharimonadales bacterium (SeqCode)
CCATCACGCATCTCCTCGTGACCGACGACGAGGAGAGCCTGCTCGCCGCCTCCGAGGCGACGGTGACCGCGCTGGATGGCGCCACCGGCGAACCGACGGGTTCGATGGATCTGCCGTCCATCGCCGACCTGGCCGCGGCCGGCACGGGCGACGTGCTCACCACGACCCGGGCCGCGCTCGATGACCCCGACGCCGTCCTCGCCCGTCTCGTCGAGCTGACCGAGGGCACGACCGCCGAATTCCAGGCGCGGCTGGCTGCGGCGCCCACGGACGAAAGCCGGGTCATCCTCGGCTCGCCGGGCACCGGGGAGGCCCGGAAGGCCGTCGATCAGGCCCTCACCGACGGGGAGCTCCCGGGCGTCGAGATCCAGGACCTGCCCCGGGTCGCGGTGGCGACGGAAGACGGGGTGACCTTCATCGACCCGACGACGGCCGGGTCGTCCAGCGCGATCGCGATCGATGGCGGCGCCCACGGCCTCGCCCTCGTGACCGGGATCGACGATCCGCGGCTCTATGTCACGAGCGGCTCGGCCGACGATCCGGGGTACGAAGTCCTGACCGTCGGCGGCGACTCTGCCGAGGGCGGACCGGTGTCATCGGGGAACCACCCCTTGCCCGCGGCGGGAACGAGGGTCGCCTACGACGAGGCATCACAGCACGTCCACATCCTCGGCCGCGCGCCGCCCACCGGTGCGACGGCCGGCGATGGCTGGACCGTCTACGTCGTCGAGCCGCATGCGAACGCGGTGTACGCCGACGCGCTGCTGCCCCCCGGCTTGGTTCCGGCGGCGTGGGCCGTCGACGTCGAAGCCCGCTACGCGGTCGATGACCGGCAGCAGCTCCTCGTGTTCGGGTCCGACGGCATGTCGGCGTCGATCGAGCTCGGGTCGCACGCCTTCGCCTGGCGCCTTCCCGGGGTGATCGCCGGGGCCCTGATGGCCGGCTGCCTCTACCTGCTGGCGAGGATCCTCTTCCAGCGTCGGCTCGTGGCGGGCCTCGTGGCCGCCTTCGTCCTGCTCGATGGCATGTTCTTCGTGCAGTCGCGCATCGGCATGAACGATGTCTACGTGGGCCTGTTCATCGTCGCCGCCTACACGGCATTCGCAGCGGTCTGGACCGGCTGGTGGCGCGGCCGTGGGGCGTTCTGGTTAGCGATGCCCCTGGTCGGCGTCCTGCTCGGGCTCGCGCTGGCGAGCAAGTGGGTCGCGGCCTACGCCATCGGGGCGTTGCTGCTCCTGCTGCTCATCCGCAGCGCGCTCGGGCGGGTCCTCGCCATCCTGGGTCTGATCGCCATCACGACGGTCCTGGGCTACCTGGCGATCAGCGTGCCCGAGGGCCAGGGCTTCGGGAATCTCACGTTCCTGCTCATCATGATCGCGCTCACCCTGATCGCCGTCGTCGTCGCGATCATGCATCCGATCGCCTGGACCGACGAGGAGCAGTGGTTCGCGCTGCTGGCCCCGACCGCCCTCGGCGCCTTGGTCTTCTTCGGGGCGCTGACCCTCGGTCAGCTCGACCGAAGCATCGCGCTGGGCCCGATCGAGCTCACCCCACTCCTTGCGGCGATCGCGCTGGCCTCTGCCTCGGTGGTGGTCTACGTGTTGTTCCAGGTGGCGGGTCGCATCGGATTCGGGCCACTGGCCGTGCCGCCCGGCCCGGCCGATCCGGCGCGCCTGCTCGAGCCACCCGCCCCGCCGCCCGACGGCTGGCTTCGCCCGGGCTGGCTGGCCGGCGTGCCCGTGGTCTGGGCGCTGGCCTGCCTCGTCGCGTTGCCCCTCGTCGTCTACGTCATCTCGTACATCCCGTGGGCCGTCATCGAGAACCACCAGCTGTGGGCTGGCGTCCCCGAGGGCCACACCGGCCAGACCCTCCTCGAGCTGACCGCCCAGATGTACGGCTACCACAACGGCCTGACCTCGCCACACCCCGCTTCCTCGCCCTGGTGGGCCTGGCCGCTGGACCTCAAGCCGGTCTGGTTCTACCAGGACAGCTTCGCCAACGACACGAGCGCGGCGATCTACGACGCGGGCAACCTCGTCATCTGGTGGATCGGCGTCCCGGCGATGATCTTCGCCTCGATCATGGCGTACCGCCGCCGAAGCCTGGCCCTGGCACTCATCACGATCGGCTTCGCGGCGCAGTGGATCTCGTGGGCCCGCATCGATCGCGCCGCATTCCAGTACCACTACTACACGGCCCTGCCATTCGTGATCCTGGCGCTCGCCTATCTCACGGCCGAGCTGTGGCACGGGGCCTCGCGCCGGACGTGGATGTGGGCCCGCATCGCCGCGGCCCTGGCCATCGTCGGCCCGGCGCTGATGTGGCTCCTGTCCCGGCCGTTGTGCGCCTTCGTCGGAGTCGAATCGGTCAACCCGGGGTCGCAGGCCTGTCCGGCGGTGATCCCCGAGGCCGTCATCACGGTCCGGACGATCGGCCTGCTCCTCGTCGTGGGGGTCGGTGCCTACGTCCTCGGTCGAGCGGTCCTCGCCCTCGACCGCAGCGACGACCGACGATCCGGGCCGATGGACGCCGGCTTCCGACGGGTGATCGTCTCGGCGGTCGGGGTCGCCATCGGCTTCGCGGTCGTCGCGCTCCTGCCGGACACCGAGATCATGACCCTGACCGGCATCCCGGTCGAGCCCATCGCGCTCATCATCGCGATCCCGCTCTCGTATCTCGCCGCCCAGGTGATCGCGGCGCGCGATGCGCACCGATTCGTCCTCGGGCTGGGCATCGCGGTGATGGCCTGGTTCGTCGTCTGGTACCCGAACATCTCGGCCCTGCCGCTGCCGTCGGCGCTGGTCAACGCCTACCAGGGCCTGTTGCCGACCTACCTGTACGCCTTCCAGT
Source organism: Saccharimonadales bacterium (SeqCode) (assembly GCA_035629655.1). Classification (GTDB taxonomy): domain Bacteria; phylum Chloroflexota; class Limnocylindria; order Limnocylindrales; family CSP1-4; genus SPCO01. Next base: position 2,851 of record DASPHN010000142.1, read on the forward strand.
TCCCGGTCCGGGCCGGCGAACGCGCCGTCGACGCGCCGCTGTTCAGCCCGACCGTCCTGATCCTCGGCGCCGCGGTGACCGTGACGTGCCTGGTGGTCGCCTACTCCGCCTGGACGTGGCGTCTGGCGCTCGCTGAGTCCAGGGCAGCCGCCATCGACGGCTCGGCGGGCGACGACGCGACCTCGGAGGGCCTGGCCCGGACCGGCGGGGGCGCCTGAGGGATCTCGGCCCGGAACCCGGCCGGCAGCCGCCCGGCGGCGACGAGGCGGCGGATGACGAAGCCGTAGTAGTCATCGACCTTGGCCGTCACGCGCGGCCAGCTGAAGTCCTCGGCGCGCGCTCGTCCCGCCTCGCCCATCTCGGCCCGCAGCGCAGGGTCGCGCAGCAGGCGATCGATCGAGATGGCCAGCTCGCGCGGGTCGCGCGGCGGGACCAGGAGGCCTTCGCGACCACGTCGCACGACACCCTTGTAGCCGTGGATGTCCGAGGCCACGATCGGCGTGCCGGCCGCCATCGCCTCGAGCAGCACGATCCCGAACGACTCGCCGCCGGTCGCGGGCGAGGCGTAGACGTCGGCGGTCTTGAACAGCTGGGCCTTCTCCGCGTCGGTGACGCGACCGAGGAACTCGACGCCCTGCAACCCGCGGGTCGCGACATACCGCCGGGCCTCGCGTTCCTGCGGCCCGTTGCCCACGACGAGGAGGCGCGACCCGGAGCCCGTCTTGCGCAGGATCCGATGCGCCTTGAGCAGGTCGAGGAGACCCTTGCGCGGTTCGTGGCGGCCCACGAACAGCACATTCGGGGTCCCGTCCTGCCAGCGCGCCAGCGGGACCGCGCTGGCGAAGCGGGCGATATCGACGCCGTTGGGGATGACCTTGTAGTCACCCGGGAAGAAGCGATCGATGAAGTGCCGAGCCGCGGCGCTGACCGCGATCCGGCCGTGCAGCCGCTTCGCGTAGCCCTGCAGCGCCCGGCTCCCGAACTCGTAGGACGGCGAGAAGCCGGCGTAGGCGTGGAACGTCGCGACGTTGACGCTCTCCGACTCACGGAGCAGGAAGAGCGACAGGAACGGCACGAATGGCTCGTGGAAGTGGAGCACGTCGAACCGTTCGCGCTCGAGCATCGCGCCGATCTGGCTCAGATACCGCGGCGAGAACGTGAGGGTCCCGACGGATGCGTTGATCGGCACCGAGAAGCCGACTCCGAGCCGGATGATGTCGCCTTCCGAGGAGCGCTGCGGGCCGTGGCTGGCGGTCAGGATCCGCACGTCGTGCCCGCGCAGCCGCAGGTTCTCGTACAGGAAGCGCACGTGCTGCGCGACGCCCCCGTTGTCGGGGTAGATGTAGGGACAGACGAGGCCGATCTTCACCTCGGGTCCTCGCGACCGGATTCGTAGCGGGGCGGTCGAGCGCGTCCGCCGGGATAGCCGTGATCGCGTCCCGTGCCGTCGCGACGGACGCGGCCGCCGACCTCGGCGCGAGCGTCGCGCGCCCGCTTGCGCAGCTGCTGGCCGAACACCGCGAACTGCCCCGTGGTGCCATGGAACGACCCGTGGTGCTCGGTCCGTCCGGACTCGATGGCGCGTCGCAGGTCGGCGGCCGTCGTCCCGTCGAACGTCGTCCAGCCGGTGCCGATCGCGGCGAGCGCATGGGCGTCGCTGTTCCCGACGCGGGCGAGGCCGTGCTGCTGGGCGAACCGCACGACCCGATCGTGCCACGGCCGGCCGAGCGCCGTCGGGTTGAACGCCTCGATCGCGTCCGGTCGCACCGCAGCGTCACCATCCTCGAGGAGGCGCCGCAGGACGAATCCCTGGGCACACAGCGGGTACGGCACGAGCGGATGAGCCGGGATCGCCAGGCCGCCGGCATCGTGGATGTCGGCGATCGTCGACCGCAGCGAACGGTAGGGGCGGATGGGCCGCTCGATGTAGAGGGCGAGGAGGTGCCCGCCGAGGGTCGTGACTTCTTCGCCGACGACGATCTCCGTCCGCAGTCCGCGGTCGCGGGCCATCGCTCGCGCGGCGACGGCGGCGTCGATCCGCTCGTGGTCCGTGAGCGCGACGACGTCCAGGTCGTCGATGGCTTCGAGGTGGGCGAGGATGGCGTGCACGTCCGCGGTGCCGTCGGAGGCGACGGTGTGGATGTGCAGGTCCGCGCGGCCGGGGCGCGCGTCGTCGGCGGCGGTCACGGGGCCGGCTCCGACGGCTGCCCGTCCGCGGTCGCCTCGAGGTCCGGCCAGATCGGGAAGAAGACCGCCCACCACTGCTCGGGCGCGTCCTCCACGACGCGTTCGAAGGCGCGTGCGATCGCTGCCGTCGTGCCGATCACGCGTTCTCGCCGCGTCCCCTCCACCGGGACGGCGATCCGGTCCAGGCGACCGATGTACCGGCCGATGCCCGACCGACGGACGCCCACGACGTAGGTCGGCGCGTCCGCCTCCACGGCCAGCATGGCCGGCCCCAAGGGGAGCATGGCGGGCGCCCCGAAGAGCGTGGTGAGGGTGCCGCCACCCGTGAGGTCGCGGTCGCCCACGAGCCCGACGCTCGTCCCGGCCCGGAGAGCCACGAGCAGCTCGCGCCGCGCCTCGCGGAGCCCGACGATGCGCAGGCCGACCGCGCCGCGTGTCCGGACGAACCAGGCCTGGAGGCCCGGATCCGTGAGCGTCTCCATCGGCGCGACGGCGCCTCCGACCCGGCTGGCCAGGAAGAGCCCCGGCAGCTCGAGGGCCCCGAAGTGGAGGCCCACGAACAGCACGCCACGGTCGCCGGCGAACGCCTCGGCCACGACGTCGGGGGTGTCGAGCGTGAGGCGTTCGTCGAGCTCGGCCGGACGCAGTCCCGGCGTGCGCGCGACCTCGAGGTAGTAGCGGGCCGCGTGTCGGTAGGCGAGGCGCACCAGCCGTTCGAGCGCGCGCGGATCGCGAGCGGCCGCACGGGCACGCGCGCTGCCGCGGCCCTCCGCATCGAGCCAGGACGCGACGCGCTGGAGGTTCCGACGGGCCTGCGCCGCTCGCTCGGGCGTGGTCCGGTACCACAGGTCGCCGGTCAGCTCGGCGAGGCGCGTCTGCGGTCGCTCGGGCAGCCGGCAGGCCAGCCACGACGCCCCGATGAGGGCGCGCGCTCGAAGCCGCCGACCGACCCCGGCGAGGGTCATGCGGGGCCCGGGTCGGGCGTCCCAGCCTGCATCAGGCGCGCCCGCCGCTCGAGATCTGCCGCCTCCTCACGGGTCGCCGGCCAGATGGGCTTGAAGTTGTACCACTGTTCCGGAGCGCCACCGATGGTGAGCTCGAGCGCGTCGGCGATGGCCTGCGTCGCTCGCTGCAGCTCGGCGGGGCTGGAGTCGACGACATCGATGGGGGCGTCCCACGACACGGCGAACGTGCCGTCGGGCTGCCGACGGATCGTGACCGGCAGGATCCGCGAGCCGGTCTTGGCCGCCAGCGTCGCAGGGCCGGCCGGCAGTGCCGTCCAGGCCCCGAACAGGCGCACCGGGATCCCGTCGGCTCGGTAGCCCCAGTCGACCAGCAGGGCGAGCATCTCCCGCCGGCGCAGCAGCCGGAAGATCTCCCGCAGGTTTCGCCACGGGATGATCCGGGCACCCCAGCCCTCACGCTCCTTCTTGAGCAGGTCGAACAGTTCGGGAAACGAGGAGTCATCCGCGAGCGCGCTGATCGGCATGCCGTGGCGCGCGATGGCGGCCATCACCGCGTCATTGCTGCCGACATGCCCCACCGTGAAGATCAGACCGCCGCCGTTGGCCCCATCGAGGAGGCGCTGGAGCTCGTCGACGTCGAGGTCCGGGACCATCGCCGCCATCTGCGCCGGGGTCCGGGTGGGCAGTCGCATGAGCTCGACCATGTAGCGGCCGTACGCGCGGTAGGCGCGCATGGCCATGCGGCGCACGCGCCGGTCGCGCGGCGGCAGGCCCAGGACGTAGCCGAAATTGCGGTTCGACCAGCGGCGTTTGGTCGGCCACAGGAAATACGAGACCTGGGCCGAGCCGCCGATGATCCCTTCGGCCACGCGCACCGGCAGCTTGCCGAGGACCCACGTCCCCGCCCGATAGGCGATGACGGCGAGTCGTTCGACGATCCGGGGGCTGCCGCCGAACTCGCGGCGATGGGGCGCCTCGAGCTGGCGGTCGGTGGCCGATGCGGCGCGCGCGGGCTGGCGACCTTCGGTCACGACGCCGCGGCGGTCTTGACCTTGGCCTTCGAGCCGGCCAGCTTGCGGAGCGTCCGCGTGACCGGCTTCTCCGTGCCGACCAGCGTCTCGTCGTCGTCGCCGCGGATGAACGCCTCGACGCGGTTGAACGCGATGTCGTCGTGGATCTGCTGCGGCGGGCTCTTCATGAAGTAGCTCGAGGGCGCCACGAGGGTCCCCTTCAGGCCACGATCGAGGCCGAGCTTCAGGCATCGGATGGCGTCGGTGATGACGCCGGCGCTGTTGGGACTGTCCCAGACCTCGAGCTTGAGCTCGGCGTTGAGCGGCACGTCACCGAAGGTCGTGCCCTCCATCCGGATGTAGCACCACTTGCGATCGAGCAGCCACGGCACATGGTCGCTCGGCCCGACGTGGATGTCGTCCGGGTCGAGCTCGTAGTCGAGCATCGAGGTGACGGCGTTCGTCTTGGAGATCTTCTTGGACTCGAGGCGCTCGCGCTCGAGCATGTTCAGGAAGTCGGTGTTGCCGCCGAAGTTCAGCTGGTAGGTGCGATCGAGGCGGACCCCACGATCCATGAACAGGCGGGTCAGCACACGATGGCTGATGGTCGCCCCCACCTGGCTCTTGATGTCGTCCCCGATGACCGGCAACCCGGCGTCCGCGAAGCGTCGCTGCCAGTAGGGCTCGCGCCCGATGAAGACCGGGATGGCGTTCACGAAGGCGACGCCGGCCTGGAGGGCCTGCTCGGCGTACCACTTCGTGGCCAGCTCGCTGCCGACGGGCAGGTACGAGACCATGACGTCGACTTCGCGTTCCTTGAGGATGCCCACGATGTCGGCGGTGGGCCCGGGCGCCTTTTCGATGATCTGGCTGAGGTACTTGCCGAGACCGTCGTGGGTCATGCCGCGCTCGACGGTGACGCCGGTCGGCTGGACCTTGTGGAACTTGTACGTGTTGTTCGGCTTCGTGTAGATCGCCTCGGCCAGGTCCTTGCCGACCTTGTTCTTGTCGATGTCGAAGGCGGCGACGAAGTCGATGTCGCGGACGTGGTAGCCGCCGAGATCGACGTGCATCAGGCCCGGGATGAAGTCGTCGGCGTTCGCGTTCTCGTAGTAGTAGCGGCCTTGGACGAGGCTGCTCGCGCAGTTCCCGACGCCGACGATGGCGACCCGGATCTTGCCGTCGCCGCGGCGTCCAGCGCCTGCCCACGTATTGGACGGCTTGGAGCCGTTCTTGCCGTT
>DASPHN010000143.1:0-2378 GCA_035629655.1 Saccharimonadales bacterium (SeqCode)
CGGGCGACGACCCGTGCCCCGTGGTTGCGCGGCATCACGACCGTGATGCGGCCGGGCAGGTCCGTGTCGGCCGCCACGGCCGCGAAGGCGGCCTCGATGCGGGTGATCATCGACATCGAGTCGGTGAACGCGAGCACGGTCGAGCCCGCGCCTGACAGGCAGGCGCCGAGGGCCCCGGCCGCGCGCGCGGCCTCGATGAGGCGGGGCAGCTGCGGGTAGACGGTCGCGCGGTACGGCTCATGGAGCCGGTCCACGGTCAGCAGACGGAGGAGGTCGGTCCGGCCCGCCGCCATGCCCGCGACACCGACGCCGACCGCGCCCAAGTTCGCGACGGCGTCCGCGAGGGGCACGGCCGTGGGCAGCGCCCGGCGCATCTCGTCGGTGGACAGCCGGAGCTCGGGGATGAACAGGACCGCCCGCAGGTCGCGTGGGACGTCGAAGCGGATCGCCTCGACGCCGCCTGGCGTCGGGGCCGAGACCACGAATCCGCCGAGCAACGCCGCGGCCGCGTTGTCGGGATGGCCCTCGACCTCGCTCGCGATGCGCAGGAGGTCCGTGGTCTCGAGCGGCTCGCCGAGGAGCGCGTTGGCGGCGACGACCCCAGCCACCGTCGCGGCGGCCGACGACCCGAGGCCGCGTGCGAGGGGGATCTCGTTGTGCATGCCGACGCGCCAGCCGACGCCGTCGGGAAGCTCGCCCCGGGCCGCCACCATCGCCGCCTCGAGCGCACGGACGAACCGGTTCTCGCGGTCCTCGCTCAGCTCGTTGCGACCTTCGCCCTCGACCGTCAGCTCGATCTCGCCGCGGCCCCAGCTGCGGACCTCCACCTGGATCCGGTTCGTCAGCGCGAGGGCCACGCCGAGGCAGTCGTAGCCCGCTCCGAGGTTGGCCGACGAGGCCGGCACCTCGACCGTGACGGTGCGGCCGTCGAGCTCGGCCAGCCAGTGGGTGACCATGGCCGACCCTACGTCCAGCCGAGCGCGACGGCGACCGACCCGAGCGTGGGCGCCGCCTCGAGGACGACAGGGACCTGCTGCTCGGCCGTCCTGGGGTCCTTGAGGCCGTGCCCGGTGAGGACCGCGACGACGAGCGCGTCCGGGGCGATCCGGCCGAGGGCCGCCTGCTGCCGGATGCCGGCGACGCTGGCGGCCGAGGCGGGCTCGCAGAAGATGCCCTCAAGGCGGGCGAGGTCACGGTACGCCTCCAGGATCTCGCCGTCCGTGACGGCCGCGATCCGGCCGCCGGACTCGTCGCGGGCCGCGATGGCCTTCTCCCAGGACGCCGGATGGCCGATCCGGATCGCGGTCGCGATGGTCTCGGGCCGCTCGACCTTTCGGCCATGGACGAGCGGCGCGGCGCCGGCCGCCTGGAAGCCGAGCATCTGCGGGGTCGTCGCCACGATGCCGGCCCGGGCGTACTCGACGAACCCGGTCCAGTAGGCACTGATGTTGCCGGCATTGCCGACCGGGATCGCGAGCACGTCCGGTGCTCGTCCGAGGTCGTCGCAGATCTCGAACGCGGCGGTCTTCTGGCCGTCCAGACGGAACGGGTTGACGGAGTTGACCAGGGTGACCGGATGGTCGTCCTGCTCGGCCAGGCCTCGGACGATGTGGAGGGCCTGGTCGAAGTTGCCGTCGATGGCGACGACCTTCGCGCCCGCGACCAGCGCTTGCAGCAGCTTTCCCAGGGCGATCTGGCCCTTGGGCAGGATGACGATCACGTCCAGGCCGGCTGCCGCGCCATAGGCCGCAGCGGAGGCCGAGGTGTTGCCCGTCGACGCACACACGATGGCGTGGGCGCCGGCCTCCAGGGCCTTGGAGACGGCCATGACCATGCCCCGATCCTTGAACGAGCCGGTAGGGTTCTGGCCCTCGACCTTGAGGTGCAGGTTCGGCACGCCGATGGCCGCACCCAGGCGCGCCGCTCGGACGAGCGGCGTGGCGCCTTCGCCCAGGGTCAGCGCCGGGGTCGACTCGGTGATCGGCAGGAATCGCTGGTAGCGGGTCATCAGGCGCGGTCGCGCGGGTGATGTCCCCATGGCGGCGTCAGTCATCGACGGGATAGAGCGTCGGATCCGCGTCGTCGGGCAGGATCTCACGGAGGGCCGCGCGGACGTCGGCCAGCGCCGCCACCGGCGTCCGGATGGCCGTCCCGTCCTCGAATTCGACGGAACCGGCCGAGCGCAGGAGCGCCGGCGGCTCGACATCGCGGGTCGCCCCGATGAACACGTACCAGCGCCGCGCGCGGTCGAGCGGGCTGTCCGCGTCGATGGCCGGCCCCGTCGCCGGCGGGAGGCCCGCCCAGGTCGAACCGAGACCGCGGGCGATCGCCACGAGATCGCCCAGGACGGCGCTGCTCGTCGCCGACCCGCCGGCACC
>DASPHN010000144.1:0-2233 GCA_035629655.1 Saccharimonadales bacterium (SeqCode)
CATCGAGTCGGGTCGCTTCACCGCCATCATGGGGCCCTCCGGGTCCGGCAAGTCCACCCTGCTCCACGTCCTGGCCGGTCTCGACCGGCCGACCGCGGGGCAGATCTTCATCGGCGACGCCGACATCACCACCATGAACGATCGAGACCTGACCCTGCTGCGTCGTGACCGCATCGGGTTCATCTTCCAGGCGTTCAACCTCCTGCCCACGCTCACGGCGGCGGAGAACATCGCCCTCCCATCGAAGATCGCGGGCCGCAGGCCGGACCCCCTCTGGGTTCAGTCGATCGTCGAGACCGTGGGCCTGGGCGATCGGCTCGGCCACCGGCCATCGGAGCTGTCCGGCGGCCAGCAGCAGCGTGTCGCCGCCGCGCGGGCGCTGGCGACCAGGCCGGAGATCGTCTTCGCGGACGAGCCGACCGGCGCCCTGGACTCGCGATCGGGCGAGCAGCTGCTGCAGTTCCTTCAGCACGCCGTGCGTGAGATGAGCCAGACCGTCGCCATGGTGACCCACGACCCGGGCGCTGCGGCCCACGCCGACCGGGTCCTCTTCCTCAAGGACGGCGACATCGTCGACGAGATGTCGAGCCCCACCTCCGACGAGGTCCTCGACTACATGAAGCAGCTAGGAGGCTGAGCCATGTTGAGCGCCACGATCAAGGGGATGCTGGTGCACAAGCTCCGGCTCTTCCTCACCGTCACGTCCATCGCGTTGGGCGTCGCCTTCCTGTCGGGCACGCTGATGATGAACAGCAGCATGCAACGGGCCTTCGACGGACTCTTCCAGAGCATCAATGCAGGCACCGACGCCGTCGTGCGCGGTGCGGTCGAGGGTGAACAACCGGGGCCCGGCGAGCCGCGACCAGCGGTGCCGGCCTCGGTCCTCGAGGACGTCCGCGGCGTGGAGGGCGTCACCGCCGCCGAGGGGATGGTCGAGGGCTACGCGCTCCTGACCGACTCCGACGGCCAGCCGATCCAGCCCGCTGGCGCACCCACGCTCGGGATGACCCTCCCGACGGATCCCTCGCTCTTGGGCGAGACCGAGCTCCGCGCCGGCCGGCCACCGGCGAGCGCGGACGAGGTCGCCGTCGACGCCAGCTCGTTCGAGAAGGGAAACCTCGCCCTCGGCGACAAGATCACCGTGATGTTCCAGGGGCCGGCCAGGACGTTCACCGTCGTGGGCGCAGTTGGTTACGGGGAGGCCGACGACCTAGGCGGCGCCACCGCGGCGTACTTCGACGTGGACACCGCCCAGCGGCTGCTCGGCAACAAGGGTTCGTTCGACTCCGTCGTCGTCAAGGCCGCGAACGGAACGTCGGACGACGACCTCACACAGCGGATCCAAGCCTCGCTGCCCGCCGGTCTCGAGGCGATCACCGGCGAGGAGGTCGCCGACGAGCAGACGGAGGCGGTCACGGGCGGTCTCGGCTTCATCACCATGGCGCTCACCGGGTTTGCCGGCATCGCGCTGTTCGTGGGCTCCTTCATCATCTGGAACACCTTCTCGATGCAGGTCGCCCAGCGGACCCGCGAGCTGGCGTTGCTGCGGGCGATCGGTGCGACGCGACGTCAGGTGCTGCGCACGATCGTCGTCGAGGCGGCCGTGCTCGGCGCCGGCGCCTCGGCGATCGGCCTGCTGCTCGGGGTAGGCATGTCCCGCGGCCTGACGAGCCTGATGGGGTTCTTCGGGCTGTCGATGCCCTCGGCGCCACTCGAAGTCGAGGCGAGCACGATCGCAATCGGGCTCGCCGTCGGCACGCTCATCACGGTCGCCGCGGCAGTGGCTCCTGCCCGCCGGGCCACCAAGGTGCTGCCCGTCGAGGCGCTGCGCGACACGCCCCCCGCAGCGGAGCGGTTCTCCCGGATCCGGCTCGGCATCGGTGCGCTGATGGTCACGGTCGGGGTCGGGATCCTCGCCACCGCACTATTCGGACCTGCCGACGCCCTCATGATTCCGGTGGGCGTCGTGGCCTCGATCCTCGGCCTCACCACACTGGCACCGCTCTTCATGCGCGGTCTCGCCGGCGTGATCAGCTGGCCGCTGCTCAGGCGGGGCGTACCAGGCGAGCTGGCTCGGCAGAACGCCATGCGCAACCCGAAGCGGACCGCCTCCACCGCCATGGCCCTGGTCATCGGGCTCACGATGGTGGCCACGGTCTCGGTCTTCGCGGCGTCGTTCAAGGCGTCGTTCGCCGACGCCCTGTCCAGCTCGACGAACGCCGACCTCTACGTG
>DASPHN010000145.1:0-4509 GCA_035629655.1 Saccharimonadales bacterium (SeqCode)
GACCGACGGCGACCCATCGGAGCTGCTCGGACTGCTGCAGCCGACGGACGAGATCGCGGTCCGGATCCATGCGGTCGGTCGCGGCGTGAACGACGTCCGGCGCGACGGACCGGACCTCATCGAACCGCTCGCCGTGGTCCCGCCACCGGTCGAGGCGACGCTCGGGATCTAGGCGGGCCAGGACGGGCGGTCAGGCCGGATCGGATGCGGCGGCGAGGGTCGCCCGGAAGGCGGTGGCCGGATCTGCGCCGTCGTCGATCGCGGCCGCATAGCGACCTACGAGCGGACCGATGCCGTCGCCATCGCGACGATCGACGGCCAGCACAAGCGCGGTGTCCGGCGCCTCCACCGACGATCCAGCCGGGTCGAGGAGCACGACGAGGTGGGCCGGCGCCCACGCCGCCGCATCGGCCGCGACATCGACCACAGCCTGGCTCGTGGGATGGGCCACGACGATCACGCCGTAGTCGGGCAGGTACCGAAGCGCGAGGTCGATGTCCATCGCTTCGAGGACCGGTCCCGCATCGTCGAGGGGCAGCGGTGCGCCGCCGATCGCCTCATCCGGGTCCGTCGGGTCGGTGCCGTCCGCGTCACCGCCGTCGGGGCCTGGGCTGACCGCGGTCGGATGTGCGGCATCCCGAAGCGTCGCGACGTGGCCGACGGAGGCGCGTGCGAAGGCGAGGAGCAGCTCGTCGCCGGTCGGATCGTCGCCGATCTTGCCGATGAACTCGACCTGGGATCCGGCCGCGGCTGCGGCCGTCGCCACCTGCGCTGCGAGCCCATCGGCCCGCGACTCGACGCCGGATCCGCGGAGGGCCGGTCTGCCGATGACGACGATCATGGCCGAAGCCTAGCCGCTCGGGGCGCGCGCGGTGCCTCAGCTTACGGCCGCCCGGCCGGGACGAGCTGGTCAATCCAACTCGCCCGGTGAGCGGTCAACCGGACCCCGGCCCACCGCCGCCGCCGTCGTCGCCGCCACTCCCCGGGCCGGACGAATCGTCGGTCGGCTCCGCCGTGTCCGTCGGCTCCGAAGTCTCGGTCGGCCGAGCCGTCTCTGATCCGCCACCATCGTCGTCGGTCCCCGTGGGCTCCGCGGCCTCCGTCCCCTCCGCAGACTCCGTCGCCTCCGCGGTCTCCGATGGCGTGGGATCGGGCGACGGGGAGGGCGACGGGGACGTCGGCGGCTGGCTGCTCGGACTCGGCATCGGGCTGGGGCTTGGCGCGACACTCGCCGACGGCACGAGCGATGGGCTTGGCACGGGCACCGTGGGCGGTGGCGAAACGTCGGGCGTCAGCAGGCCCGCAACGCCGACGGTCGCGACGGCGCCGAGCGAACCGGCCGCGAGGGCGACGACCAGCAGCAGCGCGAGCGCCTGCGTGCGGACGATCAACGGGCGACCGGCCGCCCACAGGTCACGCCAGGCGAGGCCGATGCGATGGAACAGACCGGCGAGGCCCCCGAACCCGGCGGTCCGGCGGCCCGGGCGCGGAGCGAGCGCGACCGCGGCCATCACCCGGTCCTCGAATCCCACGCTCGTGCCGATCTGCTCCGAGCGTGCAAGATCCTCGAGCTCGCGGGCGACCGCGAGCAGCTCCGCGGCCTCGGCGTCGGTCGGCTCGGCATGGGTCGCGCCGGCCAGCTCCGCGGGGTCGAAGCGGCGGCCCGGGCCGCTCATCGGGGACCGCCGTCGGTCATGGTCGCGCGCAACCGCGCCAGACCGCGGTGCAGGTGGGTCTTGACGGTCCCGAGGGGACGGCCCGTCTGGCTGGCGATGTCGTCGAGCGAGGCGTCCGCGAAGAAGCGCAGCGCGACCACCTCGCGGTATGGCTCCGGGAGTGCGAGCACGGCCTGACGGACCTCGGTGGCTCGCTCGGCCCGGAGCGAGAGGTGCGCCGGGTCGGTCCAGCTTGCGGCCTGGATCGCGGCACGGTCGGTGGCTCGCGTGAGCTGGTCGGGTACGCCATCCACGGTCTCCGGGGAGCGCCAGGCCACGGGTCGGCGCTTGGCCGCATCGCGCAGGGCGATGCGAACCGCGATCCGGCCGAGCCAGGCCCCGAACGGGCCGTCACCGCGCCAGGATGCGAGCGAGCGGTAGGCGGTCACGAACGCCTCCTGGGCTGCATCCTCGGCCGAAGCTCGATCGCCGAGGATCCGCTGGCACGCCCCGACGACGGCCGCACCCTCTCGCTCCACCAGGCCGCGGAAGGCCTCGACGTCGCCATCCAGGACGGCCGCGACGATCGCCCGTTCATCGCGGAGCGTGACCGGGCGGCGCGTGTCGGGCTCGATGCTGATGCCTGGTCTCCATGGTGTTTCGGCTGCGCGACCGGTGGAGTCGGACCGGCTCGTCGTCATGATGCCGTGGCGAGCGCCGGCCCATCGCTGCGCCGATCCGGTCATGCGCAGGGGGGTCAGTCGTCGTCGCTGCCGCCGCCCGGCTCGGACTCGTCCTCGTCATCGCCGCCACCCGGCCCGGAGCCATCGTCGTCGTCATCGCTCCCGCCGTGGCCGCCGTGGTCGTCGTCCCCATCGCCCGGCCCGCTGCGATCGTCGTCCTCCGGGTCGTCGCTGGCGTCCGGGGAGCCGGTCGGCGACGGCGAGGGGTCGTCGTCATCGTCATCGCGGGGATCGTCGGTGCCGTTCGGCCCATCCGTCGCATCCGGCGACGCGGTCGCATCGTCGTCATCGTCGTCACTCGTCGCGGTCGGCTCCGGGCTGCCGGTCGGCTCGTCCGTCGCGGTCCCGTCGGTCGGCTCGGCCGTCTCGGTGGCGCCGGCCGTCTCGGTGGCCTCGGCGGTCGCCGTCGCCTCGGCCGTCTCGGTCGCCTCGGCCGTGCCTGTCGCTTCGGCCGTGCCAGTCGCTTCGGCCGTGCCGGTCGCGCCTGGGTCGTCGGTCGCCGCGGCGGCCGCGACAGACGACCGGCTCGGGGTGAGGCCATTCGCGGCAAATACGGCACCGCTGGCGAGGAAGAGGGTCACGATGCCCACGCCGAGGCTGCGGGTCAGTCGATGGTCGTTGCGCATGGATCGTCTCCTGGGTCGGGTGCCGATCCACGAGACCGGCCGTCCCTCTCCTGAGACGTCGCGCGCTGTAAAGGTTTCAGTCCGGCCAGGCGCGCGAGCTAGCTATGCCTCGGCGCCGTCGTCGGTCGTGTCGGCCGCGACCGGATCGTCCGCCGTGCCCGCCAGGTCCGGCTCCTCCGCACCGGCCGTCGGTCCGGTCTCGGCGTCGTCGTCGACCGGCCCGATCCCTTCGGCCTCCGGGGCGGCAACCTGCGGGCCCTCGTCCCGCTCCACCACGATCGTGCCCAGCCCGGCCTCTTCGAGCGCGCTCCCGAAGGCGTCGGCGTCGCCGACGAGCACGATCGACGCCCGGTCGACGAGCAGATGGTCTCGCGCAGCGGCAGCGACGGCTGCGACGTCGACCGCCTCGATGTGCGAGCGGTAGTCGACGAGCTCGGAGATGGGCAGGCCGTGCACCGCCAGCCCGGCCAGCGCTCCGACGACCGCGCCGGCCGTCTCGAACCGCAGCGGGAAGACCCCGACGAGGAAGTCGCGGGCGGCGGCCAGCTCGTCGTCGGTGATCGGCTCATCGCGCATGCGCTCGAGCTCCGCGATGGTGTCGATGACGGCGGGCACGGTGACCTCGGTGTTCACCGCGGCTCGGGCGGTGAACGGGCCGGCGGCCCGTCGCAGGTCGAAGCCGGCGCTCGCGCCGTACGTGTAGCCCTTCTCCTCGCGGAGCTGCATGTTCAACCTCGAGTTGAACAGACCCCCGAGGATCGCGCTCATCACCGAGACGGCGTGGAAGTCCTCGATCCGTCGGGGCAGGCCGACATGGCCGATCCGGATCTCGGTCTGGACCGAGCCCGGCCGATGGATCACGCGGACGATCCGCCCGTTCGACGTCGGCGTGTCGACGATCGGGGCTCCGGCGGCCGCCGTCGGCGCCGCCCAACTCCCCAACAGGCGCTCGGCGATGCCGATGACGTCCTGCCCGCCAAGGTCTCCGGCCACCACGAGCGTCGCTCGCGCGGGATCGAGCGCACGGTCATACGCACGGCGAAGGGCGTCGCGGTCGAGGGTGGCCACCGTGTCGCTCGTGCCGCCCGAGGGCCGGTGATACGGCGATCCGTCCGCGTAGATGGTGCCGATGTAGGCCTCGTCGGCACGGCGACGCGGATCGGCCTTGGCCTGGAGCAGGTCGTTGAGTCGCTCGTCCCGGAGCCGGTCGACCTCGTCGGCCGGGAACGTCGGATGGAGCAGGACCTCGGCGAGCAGCTCGAGGGCAGACTCGAGTCGCGACGCGGGCACGTCGAGTCCGATCGTCGTCGCGTCCCAGCCGGCCTCGGCATGCAGCGAGGCGCCGAGTCGTTCGCCGGCCTCGGTCAGCCCGACCGCATCGAATCGGTCGGTCCCCTCGGTCAGGGCTCGAGCGGCCAGGACGGCCGAGCCGGCGACCGCAGCAGGCTCGTCGGCCGCACCGACCGGCAGGACGACCGTGGCCGA
>DASPHN010000146.1:0-24208 GCA_035629655.1 Saccharimonadales bacterium (SeqCode)
GGGCACCAACACCGGCCCGGTCGTGACCCAGTACGAGGTCCGACCCGGCAAGAACGTCAAGCTGTCGCGCATCGAGGCCCTCGCCGACGACCTCGCGATGGCCCTTGCCGCCCGCTCCATCCGCATCGAGGCGCCGATCCCGGGCAAGGACGTGGTCGGCATCGAGATCCCCAACCAGGTCAGCGAGGTCGTCGGCTTCCGGCCGTTCCTCGACGAGAAGCGGATGCAGGAGGCGCCGAGTCCCCTGATGTTCGCCCTCGGCCGCGACGTCTCCGGCGAGGCGATGGTCGTGGACCTGGCCAAGATGCCCCACCTGCTCGTGGCCGGCGCGACGGGCTCGGGCAAGAGCGTGTGCGTCAACGCGCTCATCACCAGCCTCCTGATGCGCGCCCAGCCCGACGAGGTCCGGCTCATCCTGGTCGACCTCAAGCGGGTCGAGCTCGCCCCGTACAACGGCCTGCCGCACCTGCTCCAGCACGTCATCGTCGAGCCCAACGAGGCGAAGGCCGTCATCAACTGGGCGGTCCACGAGATGGAGGACCGCTACAAGGTCCTGGCCGGCAAGACGGTCCGCAACATCGAGGCCTACAACGCCCTGCCCGAGGACACCCGCGGCGACCGCCTGCCGTACATCGTCCTGATCATCGACGAGCTGGCCGACCTGATCATGCGCGAGGGCCGCAAGGTCGAGGATCCCATCGTGAAGATCGCCCAGAAGGCACGCGCCGTGGGCATCCACCTCGTCCTCGCCACGCAGCGGCCGTCGGTCAACGTGGTCACGGGCCTGATCAAGGCCAACGTCCCGTCGCGCATCGCGTTCGCGATGGCCTCCATGGTCGACTCCCGCACCGTGCTCGATGCGCCCGGCGCCGAAGACCTCATCGGCCGCGGCGACATGCTCTACCAGCCGGTCGACCTGCCCCGCCCGGCCCGCGTCCAGGGCGTGTTCGTCAGTGACGCGGAGGTCAACGCGGTCACCAAGCACTGGCTCGACCAGGCCGCGGGCCGCACGTTCTACCAGTCCGACATCTTCGAGTTCAGCGACGTCGAGGGCAACGGCAGCGGCGGTCAGTTCGCCTGGTTGCGCGACTTCGACGTCGACGAGATGACCCCGGTCGCCGCCGAGCTCGTCGTGAGCGAAGGCCGGGCGAGCACGTCGCGTCTGCAGACCAAGCTCAAGCTCGGCTTCGCGCGGGCCAGCCGGGTGATGAGCGAGCTCGAGGACCGCGGCATCATCGGGCCGCAGGATCCGCGCAACCCGGCCAGCCCCCGAGCCATCTACGGGCCGGACAACTGGCTCCGCTCGACCGCCGACGTCGACCGTGATGACTGAGCGTCCGTCGGGAGCGACCCCGCCCGTCCCGCCTCCCGTCGATCGGAGGCGCGTGGAGTATCCTTCTGGCGCTGCAGAGCCGCCGGCGCGCACGTTCAGGGACCTTCGATGACGACACGCGACCAGCTCCGCCGCGCCGTGGGCGTCGACCGAGGGGACTCCGCTCGCGGCGAGACCGTCCGCGGGCTGAGCGTCGACCCGGCGCCGAGCCTGCCTGAGCGGTTCCTCGCCGCGCGGGAGCGCAAGGGGGTCGATCTCTACCGGGCGGAGCGCGATACCAAGATCCGTGCGCGGTACCTGGCTGCCCTCGAGCGGGGCGACTATCGGGAGCTGCCCGGCGCGGTGTACACGAAGGGCTTCCTGCGCAACTACGCGCTCTACCTGGGCCTCGATCCGGACGACGTGCTGCTCCAGTGGCGTCGCGAGCGAGGAGACGGACGCGAGCAGCCGACGGTCATCGCCGTGCCGCGGCCCATCGCCACGCCGCGTCGTGGGCTGACGTTCTCGCCGAGCCTCGTGGTCTTCGCGCTGCTGACCGTCGCGGTGCTCGCGTTCGGCGTGTATCTCTCCGTGCAGCTGCTGCGCTTCGCCAAGCCGCCGACGATCGCGGTGACGAACCCCGCCGCGGCGGTCGTCGAGGTGGACGAGTCGACCGATTCCTACGTCCTGCGTGGCACCTCCGCGCCAGGCGCCACGATCTCGATCGCCACCCCCGGCCGCGACCCGTACAGCGTGAGCGCCGACGCTGATGGCGAGTGGACCGCGACGGTCGAGCTGCGCCGCGGCCGCAACCAGTTCGACGTGACGGCGGTGGACCCCGAGACCGGCAAACGGTCCGAGGGCCAGGTCGCCCTGTTCATCACCGTGCCGTTCCTGGCCATCGAGACGCCGACCCTGTCGGTCGACCAACCGGCCGAGGGTGCGACCTACGAAAACGGCGCGATCCCGGTCCAGGGACGTGCGACGAACGCGACGAAGGTCGTGGTGAGTGCCACCTACAGCGGCCCGGCCACGCCCCCGGCCGAGGGCGCAGCGTCGCCGGTGCCGCCCGCCCTTCCCGCACCGGTGACCGTGCCCGTGGCCGAGGATGGCTCGTACTCCGCGCCATTCGAGCTGACCGCCGGGAAGTGGGCACTCAAGGTGACCGCCTCCGGGCAAGGGACGAAGGCCGTGGCCCTGAGCCGCAACGTGACGGTCGCCTACAAGGGCGTCACCGTGGCCGTGACGGTCAAGGGCGGCAAGGCCTGGCTCAAGGTCTGGGTCGATGGCAAGGCATCCACCGTGACCGGTGCGGCCGGCAAGGTGTACTCGGCGGGCAAGGTCCTGACCTTCACCGGTCGCGACGACATCGAGGTCCGGACGGGCAACATGGCGGCGACCTACTTCACCGTCAACGGGGTCGATGTGGGGCGCATGTCCGATCGGGGCAACCCGGGCACCTGGCTGTTCGCCCCGCCCGCGGCGCCCGAGCGGACCGACAACCGCTGACCAGCGAACCGGTGGACTCCGCGCGACGTCCGCTCGGCGAGCTGGCCGCGGCGCTCCAGCAGGCGTGCCTGACCGACGGCCGCACGCTCGCCGTCGCCGAATCGTGCACGGGCGGCCTCGTCGCCCACGCCATCACGCTCGTGCCCGGGGCCTCGGCCTACTTCGTCGGAGGCGTGGTGAGCTATTCGAACGAGGTCAAGGAGACGACGCTCGGTGTCCCCGCCGTGGTCCTGGAACAGCACGGCGCCGTCAGCGCCCAGGTCGCGATCGCCATGGCGACCGGGGTCCGGGAACGCCTCGGTGCCAGCCTCGGGGCGGGGGTCACCGGGGTGGCCGGGCCGGATGGCGGCACGCCGGCGAAGCCCGTCGGGCTCGTCTATGTCGCGGTCGCCGACGAGGCGGGCGCCGAGGTCCAGCGGTTCCAGTGGAGCGGGGACCGTGCCGAGAACATCGACGCGAGCGCAGCGGCCGTCCTCACGCTCCTCCTCGACCGCGTCGGGCGCTCCTGAGATGACCCGCACGTCAGCCGAGATCGCTGCGGGTTTGGCCGCGCCCCGCCCGGCACGGCCGATCAAGCCTGGGACGCGACTGCACATCATGGGAGTGGGCGGCGCGGCGTCGGCCGGGGCGGCCCTGCATGCTGCCTCGGTGGGCGCGATCGTGACCGCCTGCGACGCCGGTGGACCCGACCCGCTCAGCCGCGTGGTGGAGGCATCCGGCGTGCCCATCGAGTGGCGCAACGCCGCGGCACACGTGGCACGGGACGGCGTGGCGCTCGTGGAGCGGCTTGCGGTCACGAAGGCCGTCACCTCCGTTCGACCGGACCACCCGGAGCTCCAGGCCGCGCTCGCGCTCGGGATCGTGCCGGAGAGCGTCCAGCAGGTCATCGCCGACGCCGCGACGACGCGGGGACAGCGCCTGATCGGGGTCACCGGCACCCACGGCAAGTCGACGACGAGCGGGTGGCTGCTCCACCTGCTCGTGGAAGCCGGTCGCGATCCGGCCGGGTTCGTCGGTGCCCAGCTGCCGAGCTCGATCACCGGTGGAGCGCGGGGCGTGGCTCGCTTCGGTGCCGGTCCCGAGTTCGTCGTCGAGGCCGACGAGTACGCGGGCAACTTCGACCCGTACTGGCCCGACATCGCCGTCCTGATCAGCGCGGAGTGGGATCATCCGGACGTCTTCCCGGACGAGGCGTCCGTCGTCAGCGCCTTCCGCGACTGGGTGGTCAAGGCCGCGACCCTGGTCGTCAACGTCAGCGACAGCGGCGCGCGGCAGGTCGTCGAAGGGCTCGGCGACTGGTCGGGCCGCCGGTTCGACGTGCGGCTCGAGTCGCCGGATGACGTCCGGGGCTCCGGCGTCGACGATGCCGTCGGGCCGCCGGCGGATGCCACGGTCGTGGGGCGGATCATCGACGAGACCGCGGACGGGACCGAGCTCGAGATCACCGGCCTCCGGCCGAACGACCGGTCGGGCCGAGACCGGGTCCGGCTGCGGCTCCTCGGACGCCACATGGCGGTCGACGGCCTCATGGCCGCGGGCGGTGCGCTGGCGGCTGGCGTCGATGCCGATGCGATCCTCGCGGGGCTCGCCTCGTTCGAGGGCGTGGGCCGCCGGTTCGAGCTCAAGGGCGACATCGATGGCGTCGTGGTCCTGGACGACTACGCCCACCACCCTACGGCGATGCGCGCGACCTTCCAGGCGGCTCGGACCCGCTACCCGGGCCGCCGGCTGTGGGCCGTCTACGAGCCGCTGACCTACCACCGGACCGCGGCGATGCTCGATGCGTTCGCCGATGTGCTGGCGGAGGCCGACCGCGCCGCGATCGTCGACATCTGGGCGGTCCGCGACCCCGACACCACGATCACCTCGGCTGCCGCGCTGGCCGAGGCGACGACGGCCCGGGGCGGGATCCCCGCCGTCGCCAGCGGGTCACCAGAGGAGACCGCCGCCTACCTCGCCCACAATGTCGAGCCAGGCGATGTCGTGCTGGTCATGGGCGGCGGACGCTCGTACGTGGCGGCGGCCGGACTCGTGGACCGCCTGCGGGCCCGGTGACCTAGACCGCGACCGGCGTCTCGGTCTCGGGATCGGCGGGGCGCTCGTCGCCGGCTCGATCGTCCTCCGTCCCGATCGGCCGTGCATAGAGGGGATGGCCGTCGGAGGTGAGGCACTGACCCGAGGCCAGCTCCCAGCTCCAGCCGTGGAGCTGACAGGTCATCACGCCATCCTCGACCTCGGCGAAGCGAGTGAGGTCGGCCTTCATGTGCGGGCAGCGGCGCTGGACGTGATAGCCGGCCAGCTCGAACGTGCCCTGCGTCGGGCCGTTCTCGGCGTAGAAGCCTTCGGCGTACTGCAGACGCTCCACGGAGAGGCACTTGAAGAACGTGTAGACGTAGTCGTTGTAGGCGCCCTTTCGCCGAGCCCGGAAGCGCATCGACAGGAAGAGCTCGTTGACCCAGTCGTCGACGTGCTCACGGACGAGGTGATCGACGAGATCACGGGCCAGGAAGAACTGGTATCGCGGATCCTCATCCTCGAACGGGCGCCGGATGACCCGCTCCACGAAATCGATGACGATGCGCTCGTCCCCGACGTCGAGCAGGACCTGGTCGTTGATCCCGGCACAGATCATGTCGGCCTGCTCGACGAGCGGGCCCCACCACGCCTGGAGCTCGGGCAGGAGGTCGACCCGGGGACCCTGCCAGGACGCGCGCTCGGCGGCGATCACGTCGCGCTTGCGGGCCTGGTACGCCCGTAGGTAGGCGGGCTTGTCGTCGAAGATCGTGGACGGGTCGACGGGATGGGTCACGTCGAACCGTCCCGGCCCGACGTCGGCCACCGTGCCGGGCAGCATCAGCCGGCCGCCGTCGCGACCATGCTCGGCGATGTAGTCGAGGAAGGTGGGCTGGTCCGGGAAGATGTTCCACTCGTCGCCGTGGAGGTCGTTGAACTCGAATAGGTCGGGGTCGAGGAACGTCGGCGGCCCCGCCGACGGGACGACGAACCTCGGGTCCAGCACCTCGATGTAGCGGAACGCGCGAGCCAGCTGGGCGACCCGCTTCTTGTGGCCGAGGACTTGCTTCGCCTTCTCGGGGTACTCGTAGACCATCGGGTACCAGATCGCCCCGGAGAATTGCAGGAACAGGGCGTCGAGCGGTCCCTCCTCGAGGAGCTTGTCCGGATCGGTCGGCCGCGAGTCGTTCATGTTGAGGACGCGCACCTCCCCGTCGTCGATGAGGAGGGCCGAATCGCCGATCGGCCCGTCGGTCGGCGCGACGAGGGCGTGGATCTTCAGGCGGAACGGACCGGCCTCGAACGTCTCGAGATCCGACGTCTTGATGAACGAAGTGAACCCCAGTGCCCGAAGCTCCTGCTCGAGCTCGTCGAGGGGATAGTCGGGGAGCAGGACCGTGGCCGACTTGTCGACGTGGTCGCGCAGGTAGCGCGGGTCGAAGTGATCGTGGTGGAGGTGCGAGACGTACAGGAACGTGGGGTGCCCGATCGCCTCGCTGTCGATCCCGTCGTTGGCCGGGAACGGGTACCACGAGCCGAAGAAGGAGGGGTTGAACCACGGGTCGCACAGGATGCTGGCGCCCTGCGATTCGACGAACAGGCCAGCCTGTCCGAGGAAGGTGATACGCATGGGATGCAAGGATACCGGCTCACGCCCGATGCGCCGCGGGCCGCTACCATGGGCAGCCCACGCCGCCGGACGCGTCTCGCCCGATCAGGACGGACCTCCGGTCGCGCCTCGCCCACATCGCGCGGTCCCGTCCGACGCGGGCCGAACGGCGGGACATGCGAAGGAGGATCCATGGCCGGCGACGTCTCATTCGATGTCGTGAGCGACTTCGACGAGCAGGAGCTGCGCAACGCGCTCGACCAGGTGCGCCGGGAGGTCGGCCAGCGGTTCGACTTCAAGGGCGTGACCGTCGACCTGGCCCAGGCCAAGGAGGAGATCGTGCTCGTCACCGACGACGAGTCGCGAGCTTCGGCCGTGAAGGACCTGATCGAGTCGAAGGCGATCAAGCGAAACCTCTCGCTCAAGATCTTCGACTGGGGCAAGGTCGAACCGGCCGGTGGCAACAAGGTCCGCCAGGAGATCAAGCTCCGCCGTGGGCTGACGGACGACCTGGCGAAGCGGATCACGAAGCTGATCCGGGATGAGTTCCCGAAGGTCAAGTCGCAGATCCAGGGCGATGCTGTGCGCGTGTCGGGCAAGAACAAGGACGACCTGCAGCGCGTGATCACGCGGCTGCGGGAGCTCGACGAGGCGGTCCCGTTCCAGTTCCAGAACTATCGCTGAGGTGCGTCGTGATGCCCGGTTCCAGGTTCGCCAAGGCGATCATGGTCGCTGTCACCGTGGTCATCGTCCTCGGGCTCGTCGTCTCCGCGGTCGCGTACCCGACGGCGCAGTGACCGGTCCGCTCTCGGTGGCCCGGCGATGACCGAGCGGATCGACCCGGCGGGGGAGGGGACGAGTGGAGCGGACGACGGGTCCGCCGCGTCGGTCGAGGCGGGCGAGGCCCCTGTCGGCGCGCCGCCGACCGATCCGCTGGAGCGGGGGCCCGCTGCCGACCTCGATCCGGAGGCGTCCGCCGTCCCCGAGCTCGCGATAGAGGCGCCCGCGGCCGTCCCCGAACCTGACGCGGAGGCGCCGGCGGACGCGCCCGAGCCGACCGCTCCCGATCCCACGGCACCCGAAGCGCCGCGGACCGTCGGCCGCCTCATCGCCGACGCCTTGCGAACCGCCGGCGTCCGCTACGCCTTCACGGTGCCCGGCGAGTCGTTCCTCGGCCTGCTCGATGCGCTCGGCGAGGCGGGCATCCGCGTGGTCGCGACCCGCCACGAGGGCGCGGCGGCCTTCATGGCCGAAGCGCACGGGCAGTTGACGGGTCGTCCCGCGGCGGCGCTGGGCACCCGCGCCGTCGGCTCGACGAACCTTGGCATCGGGATCCATACCGCACGACAGGATTCGGCCCCGATGTTCGCCCTCGTCGGCCAGGTCGACCGCGCCGACCGGGGACGGGAAGCGTTCCAGGAGATCGACCAGGTCACGACGATCGGCGGCCTCGCCAAGTGGGCGGCCGAGCCGCGCGACGCCACGGAGATCGCCGCCACGATGGCCGAGGCCATCCGCCAGGCGCTCAGCGGTCGCCCGGGCCCTGTCCTGCTGTCACTGCCGCAGGACCTCCTCGACGAGGTCGCGCCCGCGGATGCGCACGTCGATGGCGGTCGTCCGGGCGCGAGCCGCCCGGACGACGCGGACCTGCGGGCGACGATCGAGCTGCTTGCATCGGCCCGCCGGCCGGTGATCCTGGCCGGTGGCGGCGTCCTGCGGGCCCGGACGTCGACCGAGCTGCTGCGCTTCGCCGAGCTGCTGCAGGTGCCGATCATCGCGGCCTGGCGTCGAGCGGACGTCATCTCGAACGATCACCCGCTCTATCTCGGGATGGCCGGCTACGCGAGCCCCGGGACGGTCCGCGAGCGCCTGTCGAGCGCGGACGCCGTCCTGGTCATCGGCAGCCGCCTGAACGAGCCCACGACCTTCGGCTACACCTTCCCGACGAGCGAGACGCGCTGGGTCCACGTCGACATCGACCCGGCGCGAGCGTCGAGCGTGCCCGTGGCCGAGCGGACGATCGCCGCTGATGCACGCACCTTCCTGCGCGCCGCCAACGAGCGATTGCTCGGCCGCTCCGTCCTCGATGCCGAGCGCGTCGCGACCCGTCAGGCGGCGAACCTCGCCGATCGGGCGGCCTTCGAAGCCGCCTCGGTCGTCGATGGGGGGACGTGGGACGGCCCGGGTGTCCATCCGGGACGCGTGATCACGACCCTGCGGCGCGTGCTACCGGATGACGCGATCATCACGACCGATGCTGGCAACTTCGGTGGCTGGGCTGCCCGTGGGTTCCGGTTCCGCAAGCCGGGAACCTTCGTCGGCCCGACGTCGGGCGCCATGGGCTACGGCCTGCCCGCGGCGATCGCCGCGGCCCTCGTGCACCGCGATCGACCGGTCGTGGCCATCGTCGGCGACGGCGGATTCGCCATGACGATGGCCGAGCTCGAGACGGCAGTCCGGGAGCACGCCAAGGTCATCGTCCTCGTGTTCGACAACGAGCGGTTCGGCACCATCCGGATGTGGCAGGACCAGCGCGGCCACGGGGAGGGCGTCGCCACGGAGCTGGGTGCGGTCGATTTCGCGGCGGTCGGCCGCGCGCTCGGGACACGGGGCGTCCGAGTCGAACGCGATGAAGAATTCGAGCCGGCGCTCCGACAGGCGCTCGCGGAGGATCGCCCGACCGTGATCCAGCTGAGCCTGGACCGACGATGGATCTCGGTCGACCGGCCCGCGACCGCCGAGTGACACGCCTCACCTTCCACCTCGTGCCCGCTGAGGTCTGGGCCGCGGCCGATCCCCAGGCAGCGTACGCTGCTCCCTCGTTGGCTGACGAAGGGTTCATCCACTGCACGGATGGTGACGCCGAGCTGGTGGCGACCGCCGATCGGCACTACCGCGACGATCCACGCACCTTCGATGTCCTGACGCTCGATCTCGAGCGGGTCGATCCACCATGGCGCGTCGAGGACCGGCAAGGCATCTACCCGCACATCTTCGGACCGATCGCTCGAGACGCGATCGTGGCCCACGAGCGGATGCAGCGGGGGCCGGACGGCCGATTCCTCGGGCGAGTGCCACTCGACGCCACCGACTGATCAGGCGCGCCGTCACTGCCGCGGATCCATCCCGGGAAGTCTTGGCGTCAGCAGCGCCGCCTCCGTGCGACCGATGGCTGCGGGCCGGGCGCGTCCGGCGACGAAGGCGCCCTCGCAGCGGGCGACGAGGGCGGCGACCGCACGCTCCTCGGCCTGGAGCACCTCGAGCGCCGCGTGATCGTCGAGCCGGGCCACCGACCGCGCCCCGAACACCTACGACCGTGTGACGATGTTCCGGATGTCCGATCCAGCGCGCGTGCATGCACTCGTCCTTGCCGACGGCCGGTCCGTGTCGATCCACGAGGTCGCGTCCGGCGGCGGCCGCACCGTGGTCTTCTGCCATGCCTCGCCGGGCTCAGGCGCCTTCGATCCGGATCCCACGGAGACGACTCGGCGCGGTATCACCCTGCTGGCGCTCGACCGACCCGGCTATGGCCGTTCGGACCCGATGCCTGCGGGGAGCTGGTCGAGCGTCGACCGCCACGCCGACGACATCGCCGCCGTCCTGCGCGCCCGTGGCATCGACCACGTCGGCGTCGCGGGTTGGTCGGCCGGTGGTCGTGTCGCGTTGGCCCTCGCGGCGCGCCACCCGGGTCTCGTCGACCGGGTCGTGGTCCTTGCCACGCCGGCGCCGCACGAGGCGGTGCCCTGGGTGCCATCCGCCCAACAAGCCGGGCTCGATGCGCTCCGCGACCTGCCACCGGACGACGTCCACACCGCGCTCGTCGAGCAGCTCGGGCCCCTCGTGCCACGGGACCCTGGCGACGATGCGGCCCTCGATCTCCTCAGGCGGAGCCCGGCGGATGACGATGCGCTCGCTCGGCCCGGGGCGCGCACGAGGCTGGCCGCGATGCTGGACGTCGCCTTCAAGCAGGGCGCGACCGGCATGGCGACCGAGATCGCCGGCTACGGTCTGCGCTCCTGGGGCTTCGAACCGTCCGATGTCACGGCAAAGACCCTGCTCCTCTATGGCACCGCTGATCCGCTCGGTGGGAACCGACACGCCCGCTGGTGGAAGGACCACCTCCCGAACGCCCGGGTGGAGATGGTGCCCGGCGCCGGCCATCTGTTGGTCATCCCGATGTGGGCCCGAGCCCTCTCGTTCCTGGCTCCGTCGCGGGACGCCTGAATCGATCGATCAGGCGCGCGACCCGGGATGCCGCCGCGCGTCGGCGCCAGGGATGCCGCGCTCGAGGAGTGCGGCCGCCAGGCCTTCGAGATCCTCCACGCCGACGTAGAGCGCCGGCGGACGGAGCGGCCCGGCCGTGACGGGAGCGTGGAAGTCGAGCCGCACGCCCCCGGCCGGGCTCCCGGCGAAGCTCAGGTCCCGGTGGCGGATGCTCATCCGGATCCCGATGGCCGTGATCCACAGCCACGGGCCCTCGATCCGCCACGAGGCGATGTTCGCGATCGGCGTGGCGACGTGTCCGAACCCGAATCGCGCGTCGAGTCCCTCGTCATCGAGGCGGACGACCGCGTCCGCCGGGCCGCCGACACCGAAGAGGCGCAGCAACGGCCGCGAACGACGGCCGAGCCGGATGGGGAAGTGCTGGGGAGCGGGCATGCGGGCAAGGCTAGTCGAGTCCGACCGTCCGTGCGGGATCGGTCCTCACCGACCCGCGACCCGAGGTCGAGCGAGGTCACGTTCGCATCGAAGTCGCTCGGGCGAGGTCGGTCCGACGCTGAGCGCCCCGGCGCGCGTGCGTAGCCGATCGAGGAGGTCATCGTGACCGATACAGCATGCGGGCATGCCGGCATCCGGCCATCGCGTCGCGCGACGTGCCATGCACAGTCGCCAACGCCCGCAAGGCCCGTAACGCCCGCAACGCCCCTGTGACCCTCGGTTCGGCAGGCTGCGATGCCGTGGGCCGTCGCGAGCCGTCATGCTCGGTGGAGCGACGACGGAGGATTCACCATGACGACAGCGACGGACACCACGGCCACCGGCATCTTCGAGATCACGGGCTGGGACGAGAACCCGTACGAGACGAACGACGACGGGTCCAAGCTGACCCGGGCCCAGGTGACCCAGGCGTTCCACGGCGGGATCGATGGCGAGGGCGCCGTCCAGTGGCTGATGGCCTACCGGCCGGACGGGACCGCGCACTTCGTGGGCCTGCAGCGCATCTCCGGCACGATGGGCGACCGACGGGGCTCGTTCCTCGTCGAGACCACCGGCGAGTTCGACGGCACGGTCGCCACGGGCGCTTGGTCGATCATCGACGGCTCCGGGACGGACGGCTTGGCCGGGATCCGTGGCACGGGCACGTTCGGGGCGCCGCACGGCTCCGAGGCCGAGTACACGCTCCAGTACGACGGCCTCGAGTAGACGGAAAGGGCCTGACTGTCGCGACGGCGACAGTCCTGCGGACGTGAGCCGCGTCTTCGTCGCCGGCGCGTCTGGCGTCATCGGTCGCGCGCTCGTGCCCATCCTGGTGGCCGCTGGACACGAGGTGACGGCCATGACGCGCTTCCCGGAACGTGGCCCGGCGCTTACCGCGCTTGGTGCCACGCCGGCGATCGTCGACGCCTTCGATCGGCCCCGCCTCAGCGAAGCGGTGCAGCTTTCACGGGCCGAGGTCGTCATCCACCAGCTCAGCGACCTGACGACGCCACCAGGCATGCCCCTCGGGCCGGAAGTGCTGGAACGCAATGCCCGCCTTCGGGAGGAGGGGACCGCGAACCTCGTCGAGGCGGCCGCCGCGGCCGCGGCGGGCCGCATCGTCGCGCAGAGTCTCGCGTGGCTCTATGCACCTGGTCCCCAGACGCACAACGAGATGGATCCGCTGCGGGCCCTCGATCCCGACGGTGGACCAGCGAGTCTCCGCGGGGTCCTCGTCCTGGAGCGCCTCGTCCTCGAGGACCCGCGGTTCACCGGCATCGTCCTGCGGTACGGGCGCCTGTACGGGCCCGATACCTGGGACGCGACGCCCCCGGAGCCGCCGACGGTCGCCGTGGCGGCGGCAGCCCGAGCCGCAGCGCTGGCCGTGGATCGCGGTGACGCTGGCGTCTACAACGTCGTCGATGATGACGGCCCCGTCTCCAACGTCCGCGCCCGCGCCGACCTTGGCTGGACCCCCTGACGGCGTCGGCAGCGTTGCATTTCGGGCACGTCGGCTGCGCCGCGAGAACGAGCGTCCCCGACCGGCGGGAATCGGGCTTGCGCCCTGCCCGGGTCGATGGCAGACTCCGGCGACGATGACCTCACATGCGATGTGCGCCTGTCTCTGTCATCCGGCTGCCAAGCAGGGCAGGTGGTGTACCTAGGCGTGCGACCCGCGATCCGCACGCCGGACCGTCACCCCGGACCCCTGCATCGCAGGGGTCTTTTTTCTTGGCCACCCCACGACCTCGCATGTGCAAGAGGGACCAGCCTGACATGAGCCATCTCCACGCCGTCGATCCGGCGACCGGATCCACGATCACCCCCGCCGAGCTCGAGGGCCGTCTCGACGATCCGACCCTGACGGTCGTCGACGCGCGGCCGCTCGCGAACTATCACGGCTGGCGCGCCGGCGACGACTCGCGCGGCGGCCACGTGCCGGGCGCTGTCGCCTTTCCGAGTGCCTGGGCCCTCTCCGTCGACGATCCCGAGATCGAGCGCATCCTGGCCGAGAAGGGCATCACCGCCGATCGTGATCTCGTCGTGTACGGCGACGGCACTGCCACGGCCGACGTCACGACCGTGGTCGAGGCGCTCGGTCGCTTCGGCATCACCGACCTCCGGACCCTCGCCGGTGGCTTCGGAGCATGGGCCGCCGACGCGTCCCTTCCGGTCGAGAAGTTGGCGCACCACGAGCATCTGGTGCACATCGACTGGCTGCGCCAGGTCCTGGCAGGGCAGCAGCCGGAAGCCGCGCCGACCGGCAAGCACCTCCTCTTCCACGTCAACTTCGGGGTTCCCGAGGAGTACGAGGAGGCCCACATCCCGGGCGCGCTCTATCTCGACACGAACTGGCTCGAGGATCCGGCCGACTGGAATCGCCGGTCGCCCGAGGTGATCGAGACCGCGCTCCGGGCCCTGGGCATCACCCACGACACGACGGTGACGCTGTACGGCCGCGATACGGAAGGGGATGCCAACGAGAAGTGGCCGGGTCGCCGGGCCGGCCAGATCGCCGCGACCCGGGCCTTGATGATCCTGCGTTACGCAGGGGTCGATGACCTGCGCCTCCTCGACGGTGGATACGACTGGTGGGTCCGCGATGGGAACCCGGTCGAGACGACGCCCCGCGAGCCCTCGCCGGTGGCGTCGTTCGGGGTCACCGTCCCGCTCCGTCCCGAGGTCATCGTGGACATCGAGGAGGCGAAGGAGATCATCGCCGATCCCGACGGGGCAGCCCTCGTCAGCGTGCGGACCTGGCGGGAGCACGTCGGAGCCGTGAGCGGCTACAACTACATCGGCCCAGCGGGTCGGATCAAGGGCGATGTCTGGGGCAACTGCGGCACGGACGCTTACCACATGCAGCACTACCGCAACGTGGACAACACCATGCGGGCCGCCCCGGAGATCGCCGCGAACTGGGCGTCGGCCGGGATCACCGCCGACAAGTGGGTCGCGTTCTACTGCGGGACCGGCTGGCGTGCCAGCGAGACGTGGTTCTATGCCTGGCTGCAGGATTGGCCGCGCATCGCCGTCTACGACGGCGGCTGGTTCGAGTGGAGTCAGGACCCGATCGCGAATCCCATCGAGATCGGCGAGCCCGAGGACGCGGTCGCCGAGGCCGTCGCCTAGCCCGAGGATCCAGCGCCGGCCGTCGTCACTCGGCGGCCGGCGCTTCTACGGTGGGGTCGGGCGCGTCCGTCCACGCCGTGGCGTGGGCTCCTTGGCCGCCTTGGCCTGGGCATCCTGGATCTGCTTGAAGACCTTGCCCATCCCTGGCCGCATGAGGTCGCGGCCTTCGGCCTCGGCCTCCCGGTCGCGCCGCCTCGCCCGGGCAGCTTCCCGTGGATCGAGCTCGTCGGTCATGGTCGGGCGGACACTACCACCGGGTTCGTCGCGGGTGCACCGGATCGGCCGCGCACCTGGATCGCGTCCAGCGCGTTCGTTGCCGGTTTTCGAGCCGACCGTCATCATGTCCCCGATGTATCTGGTGATCCTGGCGGGCGGCAGCGGTGCCCGTCATAAGCCGCTTTCCGGCGGTGCCACGCCAGCCACGTTCGAGCGCGGTGCCGACGGACGCTCCGCCCTCGAGCGAACCGTGGCGCGCCTCGGTCCCCTCGTGGGCCGCGAGGACGTCGTGGTCGTCACCGACCGTCGGACAGGACAGCTCGCTCGGGTGCAGGCGCCCGACGCGCGCATCCTCCCCGAGCCCATGCACCGCAACACGGCCGCCTCGATCGCGCTGGCGACCGTCGCCGTGGAGCGCCCCGAGGGCGAGACCATGCTCGTCGTGACGGCCGATCACGAAGTCGAGGACGACGACGCCCTGCGGCACGCGATCGAGGCCGTCGACGCGGACCTGCAGGGCGCCGATCCGAACATCCAGCCTCCGTTGCTGGCCTTCGCCGTGCCACCGACCGCCCCCGATCCGGGGCCGACCTACCTGCGGCCGCGTCTCGACGGAGCGTTGCGGGCGGGCGACCTCCGGCTGTATCCGGTCGACACCTACGAGCCCGGGCCGGACCTGACGCGTGCCCGCGACCTCTACGACTCCGGTACCGCGTATTGGACGGCCGGTGTCTTCGTGTGGCGTCGCAGCGCGATCCGGGCAGCGATCGAGCGCTACACCCCGCTGCTCACGCTCATCGAGCCGGCGTACCGCTCGGAGCTCGCCCTGCGCGCCGCATACGATCGATTGCAGCCGCTTTCCATCGACGAGGCGGTCCTCGCCGGCGCGGCTCGCGATGGCGCCCTGGTCATGGCGCCGCTCGAGATCGGGTGGCGGCCCGTCGAGGTCGCCTAGCCGGATCGGCGACCGGCGCGGCCCGCAGCATTCAGGCGAGGATCTCGACGGTGTCTTCGTCGAGCACGACGTGACCGCGGCCGACCCGCTGGCCCTCGAATCGGGCCGAGGGACCCCAGACCCGCGCGCCGGTACACGCGGACCCGAGCTCGTGGTGGACCAGGTCGGCGATGTCGGCGACGGTCACGCCGGGCTCGACGGCCAGCGGCTCCGAGTCCGTGACGCCGCCATGTCGGAGGTACACCCGGATGAGCCCGGTCAGCGCCCAGACGGCCGAGCGGAACGACTCGAGGCTCGCTTCGTCGAGGGCCGAGATCCGCATCGCTGGGAGCTCCGGGAACGCGGCAGCCATGCCGGGGAGGGGGTCCCCCTCGACCTCGTCGGCACGGGTCACGGCCAGGATGGCGGGCTTGTCGATGCCGGCCAGGCCCACCTCGTCCAGGACGACCCGCAGCTCGGCCGGATCGGCGCCGGCCCGGACGCAGTAGACGATCGCATCGACGCTGCGCAGCACACCGAGCAGCGCCCGGCCGCCGCCGCGGTCGTCGGACGCGCCGCCGATCAGGCCGGGGATCTCCACGAGCTGGACGAGGACGCCACCCACCCGGGTGAGGGCCGGGACCGGGCGAAGCGTCGTGAACGGATAGTCGCCCGTCTTGATCTGGATCTCCGACAGCGCTTGGAGGAGCGTCGACTTGCCCACGTTGGGTGGACCCACCAGGGCGATCTGCGCAGCACCTTCTCGCCGGACGGCGATCGAATCCCGGTGCACGGCATTGGCCCGGACTCGCGTGTCCTCGATCTCGGACAGCAGGGACTTGCGCAGGTCCGCGTACGGACCGTTCTTGTAGTCCGGTAGCTCAGCGAGCAGGGCCTGGACCTCGCGGACCCGTTCCCGACCCTCCTTGCCAACGAGCCGTCGCTTCGCCACCTGGGCGAACGTGCGATGCGGCATCGGCATGACGACCATCTCCTTCGATCACTGATCGGCGAGACGGCGCATGGCGCAGCGCCCCGCGAGGGGACGTGCGTGGCACGCGTCCGACTCCCGCCCCTTCCACCGACGCTGGTGCTGGAAGGGGCGGCTCAGCCGTTCCGGTTCGAGATGGTGGCGAGCCAGGCGTGCCACGCACGCTGGCCGGAGGTGTGGGTCATCGCACGCGGATGGTACACGGAGCTCGTGACGCCGCGACGCCGGACGCGCGGCCAGAATGGACGAGTGACGCCACGCACCCTGACCCCGCGCGCCCTCGGCCGGGCCCTCCTTGCCCGTCAACTGCTGCTGGAGCGGTCCAGCCTTTCACTGCCCGACGCGATCGAGCGGATCGGTGGCCTGCAGACGCAGTACGCCCCGTCCGGCTACGTCGGCGCCTGGTCCCGGCTGGCCGGGTTCGGTCGGGACGAGCTGACGGCAGCGCTGGAGGATCGGAGCGTCGTCCAGGCGTCGCTCATGCGGGTGACGATCCACATGGTGGCCGGCCGTGCGTTCTGGGCCTACGCGGCGGGCGTCAGACAGCCGCGTCGCGTCTGGGCGCTCCGCGTCCCCGGTGGTCCGGACGAGGCCACCCTGCGCGCGCAGGCCGATCGACTGCGTGCCGCGTTGGCCGACGGGCCACACACCGTGAAGGAGCTCGGGAAGATGGGGGCAGGCTTCGTCGGCAACCTCGGGCTGTGGGTCGACCTGGTCCGCGTGCCGCCGTCGGGCACCTGGGAGCGACGCCGTGCGGATCGACTCGCCCTCGCCGAGTCCTGGGTGGGACCGCCCGATGCGACCGAGGACGAGGGGCTGACCCACCTCGTTCGGGCGTACCTGCGGGGGTTCGGACCTGCCCCGTGGCGCGACATCGGTTCGTGGGCGGGCGTGTCCGTGACCGATGTCCGACGTGGCGCCGAGGGTCTCACCCTCGTCGAGTACCGGGACGTCGAGGGGCGGCCCCTCGTCGACCTGCCTGGCGAGCCGCTGCCCGATGAGGACACGCCAGCACCAGTCCGCTTCCTGCCGCACTGGGACGCCAACCTGCTGGTCCACGCCCGTCGCACCGGCGTCCTCCCCGAGCCGTATCGGCCACGCGTCTTCAGCATCCGGAACCCGTTCTCGGTCGGAACGGTGCTGGTCGACGGCCGGGTGGTGGCCGCCTGGTCGGTCAAGGATGGTCGTGTGCTCGTGGATCCGTTCGAAGACCTGGCGGCCGTCGATCGAGCGGCCATCGAGGCCGAGCGGGAGGCGCTCGAGGCGTTCCACGCCTGATCCGGTTCATGCGGCGGCGGTGCATCGACGTTCGTCGCGCTCCGGCTGGTCGGAGATCGGCGACGGTGGCTGGACCCGCGCCCGTGGACCTGGAGCCCCGATCGGCGCGTACTGGTGGGGACGGATCCGTCATCACGACGGACCGGACGCCACCGTAAGGGAATCGCCCCGCCATGACCACCGATCCATCCACCGCCCGCGGATCCGTTCTCGCGATCGTCGGGCTCGTCTTCGCCATCGTGACCGCCGGGGTCGTCGCAACGGTCGGCGCGCTCGGTCAGGCTGCTGCCGACCCGACCGCCTCGCCGACGGCCCCCGTCTCGCCCATCCCGAGCCCGTCGGGCGCGCCACGCCCGTCCGGCGCTCCGACCGCGACGCCGACCCAGCCCGTGCCGTGGCCGGGCCTCGTCATCGAGCTCGACACCCTGACGGACCACGAGGTCACCGTCCGGATCGATGACGCGACGGGCACGCTCGTCGAGGCACGCAGCGGCCAGCCCGGTGACGGGATGTCGGTTCGCTGGTTCGACGTCAAGGTCGAGAACCTCGATGCCGAGACCATCCGCCTCACGTGGGTGGGCCTCCCGTTCGACACCGAGATCGGGCTCGGCATCAGCCGCCAGGACGACGGATACCGACTCCGGATCGTCCAGCCCGGACCGCCGGCGGACTCCGATGCGATGGGCTTCGATCGCGAGCTCGTCCTGCGCTTCGATGCGCCGGTCCGCGCCGAGGACGTCCAGGCCGACATCCAGGAGGGTGACGGCACGGCAGACTGACGGACGGCGGCACGCCGTTCGGCGTCGGTCCGGTCCCGATCGGGGTCCGGGCCGGCGCCGCCGTCCGTTTCGCGGTCAGGCCCGTCGCAGGCCCTCGATCACTCGGATCCTCGCCAGGCCGGGAGCTCCTGGAGTGCCCACCCATTGCCGTCCGGATCGTTGAAGAACACGAAGCGGCCCCACGGGAAGTCCTGGACCTCGGTCGCCTCCACCCCGCGACCGATGAGCTCCGCCCGGGCGGCGGCCACGTCCGACACCACGATCTGGAGGCCCTCCAACGAGCCCGGTTCCTTGGTCGTGATGCCGATCCCGAAGGCGATGGAGCAGGCGGACCCGGGGGGCGTGACCTGGACGAAGCGCAGGTCGTCGCTGATCTTGTGGTCCTGGTCGAGGTTGAACCCGGCGCCCGTCGTGTAGAACTCGATCGCTCGGTCGACGTCGGACACGGGCACCGCGATCAGCTCGAGCTTCCAGTCCATCCGGCTCTCCTTCGTGTGGCGCTCACTGAGGACGCGAGGGACGGCGCCGTGCCACACCGGGCGTGCCACTCGCCGACGAGGGTCAGTCCTGGGCGCGGTCGATCGCGCGGGCGAGCTCCAGCTTGGTCATCGTGGAGCGGCCCGCGACGCCGAGACGTCGAGCACGATCGTACAGCTCGGCCTTGGTGTGGCCGTAATAGTCGACACCGCCCAGCGATTCGCCACGGCCGGCCCGCGCAGCCGCGCCGCGATTGCGTGACCGGGGATCGGATGGCCCCGGCGAGTCCTTGCGCTCCCAGTGATCGTCGACCTTCTCCCAGCCATGCTTGAGCTGTTTGAAGGCCGTCTGATGGGCCCGCGCGCCGTCGCCGTACTGGTCGACCGCGCTGTCATGGGTCTTCAGCCAGGTCTCCTGGGCCTTCTTCGGCGACCGGCGCAGCGTCCCCGGCAGTGATTCGTCGGCTGGCATGATCGGACTCTCCGTGCGTCGTCGACGACCGTACGCCCCCGACCAGGCCAGCCGAGCCACGCCGGCCCCGACCGACGTCGCAGCAGGCTTGCAGCCGCCAAGGATCCGCGGCGCTGCGAGGACGGCCCGATCGTGAGATCGTTGCGTCCTCAACCGATCGGTCGCTGGCGGAGCGCGACCGCACAGGAGGATCCGATGACCTTCGAAGACGCCTTGATCGCTGACATGCGTGCCCACGGGGGCGCCGTGACGGAGGGACCGCTGGCCGGGCATCCGCTGCTCGTGATGACCAGCGTCGGTGCGAGGTCGGGCGAGCCGCGGCGAGCGATCCTCACCTACTCCCGCGATGGCGACGACTACGTGGTGGCCGGGACCGCAGGCGGATCTCCGACCGCACCGGCCTGGTGGCACAACGTGCAGGCTGGCCCGGATGTCGAGATCGAGACCGGGAACGAGACCTTCGCAGCGACCGCGACCCCGG
This sequence comes from Saccharimonadales bacterium (SeqCode), assembly GCA_035629655.1. Lineage (GTDB taxonomy): Bacteria > Chloroflexota > Limnocylindria > Limnocylindrales > CSP1-4 > SPCO01. The sequence goes on from DASPHN010000146.1 coordinate 19,901, forward strand.
TCATCGACGGTCCCGAGCGTGATCGCCTCTGGGACCAGCACGTCGCCGCGCTGCCCTGGTTCGCGCCGTACCCCGAGCAGACGGGCCGGCTCATCCCGATGGTCCGTCTGACCCGGACCGGGTAGCACCGCGAGGCCGGAGGCTGGCGCGAAAGGGACGGGCGGGTCAGGCACCGGGCGGGTACGCTCGCCGGGACACGCGCAGCACCACGGCGGTCGGCCGTGGTCGACGGACCGGATGGAGGCGATCGGATGGACTACCTGCTGGAACTCGTCGTGGTACCGGTCACGGACGTCGACCGCGCGAAGGCGTTCTACGCCGACCAGCTCGGCTTCGTCGTGGACGTCGACGACAGCCCGAACGAGAACGTCAGGATCGTGCAGCTGACCCCGCCCGGGTCGGCGTGCTCGATCTCCATCGGCAAGGGCCTGTCGGCGGCCACGCCCGGCTCGCTGCAGGGGATGCAGATGTCGGTGGCGGACATCGAAGCCGCCCAGGCCGAGCTCTCGGGGCGTGGCGTCGACGTCGGCCAGATCCGGCACATCGATGCGTCCGGCGCCTGGGCCGACGGCAAGGGGGGCGACTGGAACGCCTTCCTGTTCTTCAGCGATCCGGACGGGAACGGTTGGGCGATCCAGGAGAGTCCGCGCTTGCGGGACGCGCCGCGCTGAGGATCGCCCTGGGTCGCGCCGGCAGCTCGATGGAGGTCGACGCGCCGGGGCGAAGGACGCGGACATCGATCCGGCCGGGCAGTCCCGCCGCGTGTCGGGCGAACCGGGGCCCGGGCTCATCCAGCGGCGACGCCCAGACCCGATGGAGGCGGCGCGGGTAGAGCGTGCCCCAGTGGATCGGCACGGCCGTCGTGGCCGCCATCTCGGAGACCACCTCTGCTGCGCTCCGCGGGCCGAGGTGGCCGGGGCCCAGATGCGGGCCCCAGGTCCAGACCGGCACGAGCGCGAGATCGATGCGTCCGGTGAGCGGTCGCAGATCGTCAGACCGTCCGGTATCGCCGGCGAACCAGACCCGGGGGCCGGCGTCGAGCAGGAAGCCGATCGGTCGCGCGCGCGGGGCCCCCGGCGAGATCCAATGCCTGGCCGGCACGGCGGTCACGTGGATGCCGGCGACCTCGACGTGGTCGCCCGCGACGACCTCCACGACCTCGCCGCGGACCACCGGACGCACGGCCGATCCCAGCCCGGAGGGCACGATGACGGTCGGGGCACCCGGGATGGCCCGCAGGGATGGCCGGTCGAAGTGATCCGGATGTCCATGCGAGAGGACGATGAGGTCCACGTCCGCCAGCGACCTGGGATCGGGCAGCGGTCCATGGCGTTGGAGCGGGCCGAGGGACGTGCCGAGGAACGGGTCGGTCAGGATGCGACGGCCGGCGAGCTCGAGCAGCACGGTCGCGTGGCCGAGGAAGCGGACATCGATGACACCGTGTCCGCCCGCCGCCGGCTCGCCCGGAGCCTGCGGCTCGTGCTCAGCCGTGCGATGCCCCAGCGTGATGGCCCTCGACGACCGGGTCGCTCCGCCGGCCGGGGACCTGGCGCAGCCGCGACGGGTGCCGCAGCAACGTGATGAGGCCACCGAGAGCCGCCCCGGCGCTCGTCTCGATCAGGTCGGCCATCGTGTCGTCGTAGCTGAGGTCCATGCCCTTGGCACCGAACTTCATGGCGACCCACTCGGCGATCTCCCAGACGGCGCCCGTCGCCACTCCCGTGGCGGTCGCGACCCCGGCCGCCTCCCAGGCGGTCCGGCTTCGTGGGCCCGCGACGCTGCCGACGACCGCGGTGAAGAGCGCGCCGTTCGCGAAATGGATGGCATCGTCCACGTGGGCTCGTTGGTAGATCCCTACTGCGTTGCCGGCCGCATCCGCGAGGAGCGGCAGCGCGACGAGCAGATCGAGCTCTCGGGGATACGGTTCGTGACGGCCGCGGACGCGCCAGAAGGCCGGCACGACGAGCAGCGCCCCTGCATAGCCGATGGCTCGGACACGCATCGCCTTGCCCCGGAAGCGCGGCGCCGACGAGTTGACGAAGGCATCGATGGCGAGGGCGATGATCGTCGCCTTGACGGCGGTGATGGCCGCGGTCCAGGCCAGATCGGCCGGGGTCGGCGGCGCCGGGGCGACCGAGGCCGGTGTCGCGGCGGTCGGCGGCGTGTCTACGGACGCCCTCGTGGGCGCGGCAGTGACTGGTCGGTCGGCGAGCATGCGTGCATCCTACGGCCGCCGCCTCTCGGGGACCGTGTCGCACGCGCCGAGGACGCGACGGCCGCATGGCAGGGCCGGCCCAGGCAGGGCCGCTCTCGGGCGCCTATCCTCCCGAGATGAGCTTCCTTCGCCGACTCTTCGGGGGCGATGCGCCTTCCACGGGAGCGCCAGAGGTGCCGACGGACCCCGTCGACCTCGATGCCGCGGAGCGCGCACACGAGCTGGACCTGATGCGCGAGGAGCAGGACCGGCTCGACGAGCTGGCCCAGCGCCAGCTGCGGTACGCCGATCACGCCTGGCAGCCACCGGCACAGGGCGGCGACCGCCGATCCGACGATCGTGAGGCGTCCCAGGGGGACTGAGGACCTGGCACGCGACAAGCCCGGACCTGACGGCAGGATCGACAGGCCGTGCCGCGCGGACGCGACCGCGGCCGGCGCCCTCGTTTAGGCTTTCGTCATGGACGAGCTGCTGTCGACGACCGCCGTCGGGTGGGTGCTCGGCCGGTCGCCGGCATCGATCCGGCGGATGATCCGCGGCGGTGAGGTCGAGGCGGTCCGCATCCCCGCCGGATTCCGGGTGGCGAAGGGCGAGGTGATGCGCCTGGCCCGCGAGCACATCGAACGCGAGGCGGGCCGCAAGCTCGACGACGACGAGCTCGAGCGCCTCATCGATGACGTGATCACCACCAACGAGGGTCGGGTGGGAGCATGATCGGCGACCCGACGACCTACCGCGTTCCAGGCGCGATCCTGACGGAGCGAGAGCACCGCGTCCCGCTCGATCACGCCGCGCCCCAGGCCGACGCCATCACCGTCTTCACCCGCGAGGTGTGCGCCCCGGATGGCGTCGAGCGTCCGTACCTGCTGTTCCTGCAGGGCGGCCCGGGATTCGAGGCCACCCGCCCGACGAGCCCACCGTCCGGCTGGATGAAGCGCGCCATCCAGGACTACCGCGTCCTGCTCATCGACCAGCGGGGGACCGGCCGCTCGACCCCGGTCGGCGCCGTGCCCCCCGGCACATCGCCCGCGGAGCAAGCGGCGTACCTGTCCCACTTCCGAGCCGATTCGATCGTTCGCGATGCCGAGCAGATCCGGCACGAGCTCGGGGTCGAGCGCTGGAGCGTCCTTGGACAGAGCTTCGGTGGCTTCACGACGATGACGTACCTGTCGTTCGCGCCCGAGGGGCTTCGAGAGGCGTTCATCACCGGTGGGCTGTCGCCGATCGGCCGCCCGGTCGATGACGTCTATGCCGCGACCTACCGGCAGCTGCGCCGAGCCAATCGACGCTACGACCTCCGTTACCCGGGCGATCGCGATCGGATCCGCGGCATCCTTCGCCGGCTCGATGACGAGGACGTCCGGCTGCCGTCCGGTGCCAGGCTCACGGCTCGCCGGTTCCGCCAGCTCGGCGGTTGGCTCGGCGACAGCGAGGGTTCCGAGAAGCTGCACCACGTCCTCGAGCTGCCCTTCGGTTCGCTCGCCTTCCTGCACGACGTCGAGGCTGCCGCATCGTTCGAGCGGAATCCCATCTACGCGACCCTGCACGAGTCGAGCTACGCCGATGGCGTGGGGACCCGGTGGTCCGCGGAACGGCTGCTTCCCGACGAGGTCGAGTCCGAGGGCCTCCTCACGGCCGAGCACGTCTACCGCTGGATGTGGGATGACTACCCCGGCCTCCACGGGCATCGGGCCGCGGCGGAGCGGCTGGCCGAGCATGTGTGGCCGCGCCTCTACGACGCGGATCGGCTCGGCCGCAACGAAGTGCCGGTCGCCGCGACGATCTACGTGAACGACCTCTACGTGGAGCGCGACTTCGCGGAGGAGACGGCCGCAGCCATCCGCGGGCTGCGCACGTGGCAGACGGACGAGTACGAGCACAACGGCCTGCGCGCGGACGGCGAGCGTGTGCTCGGGCGGCTCATCGACCTGGTCCGCGGCCGCGCCTGAGGGCGCACGGTGCGCGTCGGCACAGGACCTTCCTCGCCTTGCGTCGCTCGGCGATCACGTGCACCCTACGAGTCGACCCCCACACGAACCGCGTACGGCGGGAGGATCCCCATGCCCTGGCGCCGCCCACGACTCCCCGCGATC
>DASPHN010000147.1:0-2587 GCA_035629655.1 Saccharimonadales bacterium (SeqCode)
GGATCGGCTGGTGGAAAGCGGCAGGACCGTGATCGTGATCGAGCACAACCTCGACGTGGTGGCGCGCGCCGACTGGGTGATCGATCTGGGGCCCGGTGCCGGCCACGAGGGCGGCAAGGTCGTCTTCGAGGGTCCTCCCGCCGAGCTGGCCCAAGCGCAGGTCACCCTGACCGGCGAGCATCTGCGGCGTCGCCTGGAGTCCGCCGTCCCGGCGTGACGTCCACCGGTTCTTGCCGGTGGCGCACAAGCGCCGCCTCGCGCGGCCGGGCATGCGGGATGCGATGGCAAGCACCAGGAGGTGGCACATGCCATATAGCAAGCTCTCGGACCTGCCCAGGGAGCAGGTCGACCAGTACAGCCATCACCAGAAGGAAGCGTTCCTGGCGGCGTTCAACAGCGCCCTCGAGCAGTACGGAGAGGAAAGCCGCGCGTTTGCGGTCGCCCACGCCGCGGCGAAGCGGACGCCGGAGAAGGACCCGACACCGGGCGACTGACCGGCCGAAATGGCCGTCTCGCGGTACGTCATAGTGCCGTCGCGTGGGTCGCGGGCGGACACGTACGTTTCACGGAGCGCGGCCGACCGGCGCGCGCACACGCCTTCAGGGAGCACCCATGACCCGGATCTTCACGGCGGCACTGCTGGTGCTCGTCCTCACCGCCTGCGCCACCGGTGGCGCAGCGTCGCCATCCGCGTCGGAGTCGCCATCCGCGCCCGCACCAACGGCCTCGCCGGAGGGACCGGCGGATAGTGATGCTCCCAGCCCATCGGCGGCGCCACAGTGGGAAGGCGATCCGGCTGCCGGCCTGGCGCTCGTGCAGTTCCCGATTCCGGACAGCCCGGCGAGCCAGGTCTTCGTGGTCGAGGACGACGGCGGCATGCGCCAGGTCACCGGCTCGAGCACTTCATTCAACGGCGCGACGCTTCCCGTCTGGTCGCCGGATCGGGCGCAGATCGCCTTCTCCGGCCCCAAGGTCGGTGGTGACGGCGTCAAGGGTGAGATCGGCGTCGTGAACGCCAACGGCACCGGCGAGCGAGAGATTTCCGAGGGCCGAGACGTGAGCTGGTCGCCCGATGGGACCATGATCCTGGTCGGCGAGGTCGATGATGTCACCAGCGATCCGCCTTCGATGTACGTGGTCGACGTGGCCACGGGCGAGGTCACCGATGTCGGGATCGGCTACCAGCCGCGCTGGCTGCCGGACGGTGAGCGATTCAGCTTCTATCGCAACGTTCAGGGCCGCGTCCCGGACAACGAGGAGGCGTTCAGCACCGTCCTCTTTGTCGTGGCGCTCGACGGCAGCGAGCAGACCGAGATCGCGGAGGACACCGAGGGCTATTGGTCGCCGGATGGATCGGCCATGCTGCTCGTCCACGAGGGCACGATCTCCCTGGCGGAACCGGACGGCACCGATGCGCGCGAGATCGCCGATGGATTCCAGCCGGTGTGGTCCCCGGACGGGACGCGGATCCTCCTCGAATACGCCCACGACGAGAACGCCACGCCGATCCTGGCGGTCATCGACCTCGACGGTGAGCGGATCTGGTCCGACGTCCCCGGCACCTTCCCGAGCTGGTCGCCGGACGGGACGCGCATTGCAATCGAGATCCCGTATCCGGAGCCCATGGTGCAGGTCCTCGACGCGGCTACCGGCGACGTGCTCTGGGAGGTCGAGGGCTCCTCGCCCGCCTGGACGAACTGAAGCGCGGCGTGGGGTCGTTCGGTCTCAGTCGTCCCGGCCGCTGAGCCGCCCCGGATTACGCGTCCGACGTCCGTCTCTGACGCTCGGGCGGAGCCATCGGGGAATCGCGGCCTCGCCGGGCAGGGGACCGGCATGGTCCTCGCCCTCGCTGAGCAGGTTGGGGTTCACCGGTGGGATCAGATCCCGCATCGGTGGAAGGGGAGTCACGCGCCGTTCCTCGAGTTCGGCCGATGCCGTCACCGTCGCCAGCCTCATCCCGGCGGGTGCCTTGGCGGGATCCCTTCGGCGTCGCACCAGGAATGCCAAGAAGCCAAGGCCGACGGCCGTGGCGGAGAGATACGCGATCAGCTGTCCCAGCATCGGCTGCTCGAATCCGATGGCGGCGGACTCCACCGGTCCGCCGGATCCGGGCTCGACCCTCGTCCAGAACCCCCGGTTCGCCTCGAGTGGGCCGGGCTGGCTGGACTGCGTCGGTGCCGGGTCTGAAGGCGATGAACCTCCTGATGTCGGCGAAGGCGCGGGCGTCGCCGTGGCGCTCGACGTGGCGGTTGCGATCGGCGATGCGGTTGTGGGCGGCACCGGAGGGGGGACGGGAGCGGGTGCCACGGGAGGTTGGACGGGCGGCGGCTGCGGGACGGGGATCGGGATCGGAGCTGGGGTTGGCGCGGGCGTCGGCGCCGCGGTCGGAGCGCTGATCACGACCGCCGTCGGACTGACCGCCGTGAAGCCCACCGTCTTCTCGCCGCCACCGCTGCCGCTCGTCGCGGAGAATAGGTAGGGGTGGGAGCCGGCGCCGAGCGTCAGGGTCCTCGAGTACGCGACACCCGTCGTGAAGTTCGAGCCCGATCGCGTCATCGCAAACGTGCCCGCGCCAGCCACGGCGACC
>DASPHN010000148.1:0-2980 GCA_035629655.1 Saccharimonadales bacterium (SeqCode)
GCGCTGGCCTCGCTCGCCGACGAGCTCGGACGTCGGCGCATCGCCCTGACGCTGGCGCGGCCGACCGGGCCACTCCGCGACCTGTTGCGCGGCTTCGGGCTCGGCGACCTCGCCGGTTCGGCGGAGGACGCGCGTCGCGGGTTGTCGGCCGTCGTCGCCACGTCGGGCGACGAGACGCCAGGACGCCCCGACGCGACGCCCATGGACGAAGTGGCGGCGGATGCTGCCCCGGCGCCGCCGGCCGCAGGGTCCACAGCGCGAGGACCGGTCGAGCCGCCGCCGCGGCGTTGGTCTCTCGGCCTCCCGATCCTGGTCGTGATCGCGGTCGTCGCCCTGGTCCTCGCGGTCGTGCTCGGTGACGGTCGCGTGCGACCATCGGCCGACCACGTCGTCGTCCCCAACCTCATCGGCCTGCCGCTCGATCGCGCCCGTGCGGCGACCGACCAGGCGGGCCTCGTGCTCGACGAGCCGACCATCGTCCAGTCGTCCTCGCTGGCGGAGGGAACGGTGGTCGCGCAGGCGCCCGATCCGGGAGTGGCGGTCGAGCCCGGTTCGCCGATCCAGCCGACCGTCTCCACCGGCCGTGGGCTCGTCGTGGTCCCCGACGTCTCGGGCCGGACCGAGGCGCAGGCGATCGTCGACCTGACGACCGCCGGACTCCGGGTCGGCGCCTCCACCCGGGTCGCGGATGCCGCCGTGCGGGCGGGGATCGTGATCGGGAGCGAGCCTGCCGCCGATCGCACCGTCGCGGCGGACACCACGGTCGCTCTCATGGTGTCGAGCGGACCCGCCGAGGCGCCACCGGCCGTCTCACCGGAGGTCACGCGGCCACCCGCGACGCCCGCGCCCGTCCCGTCCGCGACGATGACTCCGACGGCGGCTCCCCCATCCTCGACTCCGACGGCGGCGCCCGCCTCGACGGAGCCGAGCCCGATCACCGCTTCCCCATCCACCGTCCCGAGTCCCAGTCCATGAACGGCCGTCACTGGAGCTATCGAAGATGTTGATCGCCGGGATCTTCTTTGCCGGATTGCTCGCGTACGCGCTCCTGTCCCGGTTCCTCGATGCCCGTGGCGTCACGCCCCAGATCGTCGCGCTAGCGCTGGGGATCCTGATCGGGATCGCGGTGGCAGGGACCGCAGAGGTGTTGATCGACGTCGAGGTGCTCCATCTCGCCGGCGAGGCGGCCCTGATCCTGTGCCTCTTCGTCGACGCGGCGCGGATCCACGTGCCGGCCTTGCGCGGTACCGCGGGCCTGCCCGTCCGCCTCCTGGCGATCGGTCTCCCGTTGACGGTCATCGCCGGCACGCTGGTGGGCGTCGTCGCCCTGCCCGGCATCGACCTCCTCAGCGCGTTCGTGCTGGCGGCGCTCGTCGCCCCGACCGACGCCGCGCTCGGTGCGATCGTCGTGAGCAGCCCCAAGGTCCCTCTCCGGATCCGCCAGGCGTTGAACGTCGAGTCGGGACTCAACGATGGCCTGGTGACCCCGCTGGTCCTGGTGGCGGTGGCGGTCGGAGCCAGCACGGACGGCGGCGCGGCGACCGGGTGGATCGCCGATGCCGCCGCGGAGATCGGCCTCGGCGTGGTGGCCGGCGCGGTTGTCGGCGCCGGCGGAGCGATCCTGTTACGTGTGGCGCTCCAGCGCGGGTGGTCCGTGCCCGGATCCCACTGGATCGTGGCGCCTGCCCTGGCGTTCGTGGCGTGGACGGTGGCCCATGCGCTCGGCGGCAACATCTTCATCGCGGCGTTCGTTGCCGGCTTGGCCACCACCGCGACCTTCGGCGAGGTACCGGATGACCTGCTGGAGTTCGGAGAGGTCGGCAGTGAGCTCCTGGGCCTCGCGGTCTTCTTCATGTTCGGGATCCTCGTCCCGACGCTGGGCCCATTCGAGCCGGCCGTGATCGTCTTCGCCCTCCTGGCACTGACGGTCGTGCGGATGGGGCCGGTGGCGGTGTCCCTCGTCCGGACCGGCCTGACGCCGGCGACGGTCGCATTCATGGGCTGGTTCGGACCGCGCGGGTTGGCGTCGATCGTCTTGGCCCTCGTGGCGATCGGCGACGGTGGCGAAGGTCCGCCGCCCTTCCCGCCCATCGTCGTCACGGCCGTCGCCCTGACCGTCCTGCTGAGCGTCGTGCTCCACGGCCTGACCGCCGTCCCGGCGGTCGACGCCTATGCGCGTCGGCTGCGCGACCTGCCAGAGGGCGCCCCCGAGCTCGATGCCGCGGCCGACCTGCCGGTCCGTGGCCTCGCTCGGGCCAAGCGGCGTGGGACCCAAGCCGGAGTGCCAGACGCCTCGCCAATCACCCCGAACGGGTGACGCCTGTCACTCCCCTCCCAGACCACTATTCGGCGAGAAGGCGCACGCATCACATCGACGGCAGGCGACGTTGTCCCGCGCGGTGGCGTCGGCTGGAGGGACTCGATGAGCACACCCGGTACCGCAGCACGGACCGTGCTGCCGATCCCCGACCTGCCCCGGACGGGGCTCGTGACCTACGACGCCAAGGACTCCGACACGTCGTTCGCGCCGATCACGCCGATCCGGCCGCCTGATGGCGCGCCCAATGTGCTGGTGATCCTCATCGACGATGTCGGCTTCGGCGCCTCGAGCGCGTTCGGTGGACCGATCTCGACGCCGAACGCCGAGCGCCTCGCGCGCGAGGGGCTCAAGTACACACGCTTCCACACGACGGCGCTGTGCTCGCCGACCCGCCAGGCGCTGCTCACCGGTCGCAACCACCACAGCGTCGGGATGGGCGGCATCACCGAGATCGCGACGCCGGCGCCCGGCTACAACTCGATCCGTCCGAATACGGCTGCTCCGCTGGCCGAGACGCTCAAGCTCAACGGCTACTCCACGGCGCAGTTCGGCAAGTGCCACGAGGTCCCGGTCTGGGAGACGAGCCCGATCGGGCCGTTCGGAGCGTGGCCCACGGGCGGCGGCGGCTTCGAGTACTTCTACGGGTTCATCGGCGGCGAG
>DASPHN010000149.1:0-2032 GCA_035629655.1 Saccharimonadales bacterium (SeqCode)
CCGTAGTCCCAGTCGTAGACCGCGTGGTGGAGGTCGATGCCCTCGTGGCACTGCAGCCGGATCAGGCGCGCGCCGGTCGCGGCCGCCAGCGCGCGCGCCACCTCCGTCTTGCCGACGCCCGCCTCGCCCTCGAGCAGCAGCGGCTGCTCGAGGGTCGCGGCGAGGTAGACGGCGGTCGCAAGACCCCGGTCGGCGAGGTATCCCTCCCCGGCCAGGGTCTGCGTGACGTCGTCGGTGCTGCCGAGGGCAGCTACGCCGCCGCCTCCTCGAGCGCCCGCCGGCACAGGACGCGTGCGAGGTGGCGCTTGTAGTCCGCCGTGGCGTTGAGGTCGGCCGGCGGGTTGGTGCCCTCCGCCACCTCGTCGGCCGCGGCGGCGATGCTCGATGCGTCCAGCGGGCGCCCGCGCAGCGCCTGCTCGGCCGCGGTCGCCCGCAGCGGCACGTTGCCCATGTGGGTGAGGCCGATGCGCACGTCCTCGCACGTGCCGTCCCCGGCCTTCTTGACGAGCGCCGCGACGGCGACCATCGCCCAGTCCTCCTGGCGGCGGTTGAACTTCTGGTAGCCGAACCCGTAGCCGTCCATGACCGGCAGGTTCACGGTCGTGACGATCTCATCCTCGGCGATCGCCGTCGTCAGGTAGTCCTGGAACAGGTCGGCCGCCGCGATCTCGCGCCCGCCGGTCACCGTCACCGAGCCCTCGGTCGCCAGCAGGACCGCCGGCATGTCCGAGGCCGGGTCGCCGTGGGCGAGCGAGCCGCCCAGCGTCCCGCGGTTGCGCACTTGCTGGTCGGCGATCGTCGCCGCCACCACCGACGCCAGACCCAGGTCGCCCGTGGCGACCTGGTGATGGGTGGTCATGGCGCCGAGGCGAGCGGTCCCGTTGCCGCGCTCGACGCCGGTCAGCTCGCCGATGCGGCGCAGGTCGACGAGCAGCGACGGCGCCGCCAGCCGCAGCTTCATCAGCGGCAGCAACGAGTGGCCGCCGGCGAGGAGCTTCGCGTCCTCGCCGCCGTCGCGCAACGCGGCGAGCGCCTCGTCGAGCGACCCGGGCACGACGTAGTCGAACTCGACGGGGATCACAGCCCACCTCCCTCGGCCGGCGCGGTCGGTCCGGAGCCGGCGGACCCGCCCCCGTGGTCGTCGAGCGCCTTGCCCTGCTCCGTCGCGGCCGGGCCCGCGCCCGACCCCTGGGCCTCCTGGATTGCCTGCCACACCCGCATCGGGGTCAGCGGCATGTCGATGTAGGTGATGCCCAGCGGCCGCAGGGCGTCGATGACGGCGTTGACGATCGCCGGCGAGCAGGCGATCGTCGCGGCCTCGCCGACGCCCTTGACGCCGAGCGTGTTGGTCGGCGAGGGGGTCTCGGTGCGCGCCGTCTCGATGACCGGCACGTCCGCGGCGGAGGGCAGCGCATAGTCCACGAACGTCCCGGTCACCAGCTGACCGGCCTCGTCGTAGACGATCTGCTCGAACAGCGCCTGGCCGATGGCGTGGACCGCGCCGCCGTGGACCTGGCCGTCGATCAGCAGGGGGTTGATCGCCGGCCCGCAGTCGTCGACCGCGATGTAGCGGACAATGTCGATGTTGCCGGTCTCCGCGTCGACCTCGACGACGACCGCATGGGCGCCGAAGGGCCACACGAAGTTCTCCGGGTCATAGAAGGAGAGCTCGTCGAGCCCGGCCTCCATGCCCTCGGGCAGGTCCAGCATCGTGTACGCCTCGTTGGCCACGTCGGCCATCGTCATCGATCCGCCGCCGGGCGCGCCTCGGACCCGGAAGCTGCCGTCGCTGATCTCGATGTCCTCCGCCGCGGCCTCGAGCTTGTGCGCCACGATGCGCTTGGCCTTGTCCTGCACCTTCTCGGCGGCGCGGGCCATCGCCTCGCCGCCGACCGCCAGGCCGCGGGAGCCGTAGGTGTCCTTGCCGAACGGCCCGGTGTTGGTGTCGCCGTGGATCACCTCCACGACGTCGGGGGTGACGCCCAGCCGGTCGGCCACGATCTGGGCGAAGCCCGTCTCGTGGCCCTGGCCG
>DASPHN010000150.1:0-4505 GCA_035629655.1 Saccharimonadales bacterium (SeqCode)
GTCCAGAGGTCCATCTCGCAAGCGGCGCGGATCGCCTCGAGCCCCTCGTCCGGGAGGATCCGCGAGACGAAGACGCGCGGCCGGCTCGGCGCGTCAGGCACGGGCCAGGCCGGCGACGAAGCGGTCGATCCGCCGAAGCGCCTCGGTCAGGTTCTCGCGCGAGTTCGCGTACGAGATCCGGATGTGGTCCGTGCCGACGCCCCCGAACGCGGTCCCGGCGAGGACGCAGACCCCGGCTTCGTGCAGCAGTCGGTCGGCCAGGACCTGGCCGGTCAGCCCGGTCGCGGCGATGTCCGGGAAGGCGTAGAACGCCCCGAGCGGGGTCTTGCAGCGGAACCCCGCGATCGCGTTCAGACCGTCGACGACGAGGTCGCGGCGCGCCTTGAACTCCACGACCATCGCGTCGACGTCGTCCTGCGGCCCCACGAGCGCCTGGACCGCGCCGACCTGGGCGAAGGTCGGCGCACACGAGATGGTGTTGATGACCAGCTGACTGTAGGTCGGGATGAGGGACGGCGGGACCACCGCGTAGCCGAGCCGCCAGCCCGTCATCGCGAACGTCTTCGAGAACCCGTCGAGGATGATCGTCCGCTCGGCCATCCCAGGCAGGGAGGCGATGGAGACATGCTCCTCGCCGTCGTACAGGATCCGGCCATAGATCTCGTCCGAGACGACCCACAGGTCGTGCTCGCGGGCAAGCTCGGCGATGCGGGTCAGGTCGTCGCGGGTCAGCACGCCACCGGTCGGGTTGGCCGGGGAGTTGATGAACAGGACGCGCGTCCGATCGGTGATCAGCGAGGCGAGCTCGTCCACGTCCAACCGGAAGTCGTTGGCCATCCGGATCGGGATCGGGACCGGCGTCGCGCCGACGAAGCGAGTCAGCGATTCGTAGATCGGATACCCCGGGTCGGGCACGAGCACCTCATCGCCGGGGTCCACCAGGCCGAGGATCGCGTACAGCATCACGCCCTTGCCACCGACCGTGACGAAGACCTGCGATGGATCGGCGGTCACGCCCTTGCGCCTGGTCACGTCGGCCGCGATCGCCTCGCGCAACGGCGGGATGCCGGGGAACGGCGCGTAATGGGTGGCCCCGTCGTCGAGCGCCTGCTTGGCTGCCTCGCGGACGTGGGCCGGCGTATCGAAGTCCGGCTCACCCAGCTGGAGGTGGACGATCGACCGACCTTCGGCCTCGAGCGCGCGCGCCCGGGCGCTCACCTCGAACGCGCTCTCCGTGCCGATCGAGCCCATCCGGGCGGCGACGCGAGGGACGAACGAGGTCGGCATCGCGGGCCTCCTGCCGCTCAGGGCAGCAACGAACGGATGGCGAACGTGACGTTGGCGGGGCGCTCGGCCAGCCGACGCATGTACCAGGGATACCAGGCCTCACCATAGGCGATGAGCGTCTGCACGCGATAGCCGGTCTTCGCGAGGCGGAACTGCTCCTTGGTGCGGATGCCGTAGAGCATCTCGATCTCGAATCCATCGCGCCCGATCCCGGCCGGCGCGATCTGGGTCGCGATCTGTTCGATGAGCTCGACGTCGTGGGTCCCGAGCCCGAGCCGGATCGGCCGCCCGCGGCCGTCCTTGAGGAAGGACACGGCGAGCCCGAGGTAGTTCGCGTCGACCTGGCGCTTGTCCCGGTACGCGATGGCGGCAGGCTCGTCGTACGCGCCCTTCACGAGTCGGATCGCCGGATCCAGCGGTCGAAGGCGCTCGATGTCGGCAGCCGTCCGGTGCAGGTACGCCTGCAGGCAGATGCCCGTCCTCGGCTGGACGGCACGGAGGCGCTCGTAGAGGCGGACCGTCGCCTCGGTGTAGGCGCTGCCCTCCATGTCGATCCAGAGGTACGAGCCGGTCGACGTGGCGTGCTCGGCCAGCGCGACGAGGTGGGCCAGCGCTCGGTCCTCGTCGTGGTCGAGCCCGAGCTGGGTCGGCTTGACCGAGATCTCGCCGGCGAGGCCGGCTGCCTTGATCCGGTCGAGGACCTCGATGTAGTGCGCGGCCACCTCGTCCGCCGCGGCCAGGCTCTCGAGGTTCTCGCCGAGCCGCGTGTACATCGTCCCGATCCCGGCGGCCTGCAGGGGCGCGGCAGCGGCCAGCGCCGCTTCGAGGGTCTCGCCGGGCATGAACCGGCGGACAGCGCGTTGCATGAAGGGCAGCGTGGGCAGATGCGACTTCAGCCAGGCATTCCGGGCGGCCCACAGGAAGACGCGCCGCATCAGGGGAGGCTCCGGACCATGCCGCCATCGATCGGCACGATGGCACCGGTCACATAGGAGGCGGCCGGCGACAGGAGGAACGTGGCGACCCGGCCGAGCTCGGCAGGATCGCCGTACCGGCCCAGCGGGATGGTGCCGATCGTCGCCGCTCGGGTCGCCTCCGGCGAGACGCCGGTGCGGGCGGCGGTCGCCGCGTCGAGCTGCGCGATGCGCGCCGTCGCGAGGCGACCTGGGGCGACGCCGTTGATGCGGATCGGCGCGATCTCGGCCGTCAGGGACTTGATGAGCCCGGCCAGCCCCGGCCGCAGCACGTTCGATGTCGTCAGGCCGGCGATCGGCTCCCGCACGGATGACGAGAGCACGATGAGGACCGATGGACGAGCGCTGGAACGCAGATGGGGCAGGGCGGCTCGGATGAGCCGGAACGCGCTGCGCAGGGTGCCGTCGATCGCCGTCTCCCAGGCTGCCTCATCCAGCGCATCGAAGGTGCCGGGCGGTGGACCACCAGAGTTGACCAGCACGAGGTCGAGGCCACCGAGCTCGGCGACGGTGCGCTCGACCGCCGCAGCCGGGCCGTCTGGGGTGGAGAGATCCGCCGGGACGGCGATGGCCCCGGGCGTGGCCGCGGCGGCGCCATCGAGGCGGTCCGACGGCCGAGCCACGAGGGCGACCCGGACACCTTCGGCGGCAAGGGCCGAACCGACGGCCCCGCCCAGGCCGCCCGAGCCGCCGCCGACCAACGCGCGGGCGCCATCGAGACCGAGGTCCATCCGCTCCTCCTGCGGGTCGATGGTACGCGACCGACCGGACCCCGGGCAGCGCCGCAACGGTCGTCGATGGCGAACCCGGCTAGAATCCCCGCCGATGACCACGTTCTTCGATGTCGACGCCGCCAACGCCGCCCTGGTCGAGGTCGCGCCGCTCCTGGCGACGCTCGCCGACCAGCGAGCCGAGCTGATCCGGCTGCGCGATGCGTCGCTGGCGACCCCGCCCGGCTCGAGCGGCGCGGCGAGTCCCCCATCCATCGATGTCGATGAGGTGCGGCGCATCAAGCTCCGGATGCAGGGCGTCGTCGACCAGATGGCCGCCGCCGTCGCCCGGATCGACGCGCTCGGCATCACCCTCCGCGACATCGAACGCGGGCTCATCGACTTCCCGGCGCTGTCGAGCGGCCGCCAGATCTGGCTGTGCTGGCAGCTCGGGGAGGACGACGTCGCCTTCTGGCACGACCTCGAGACCGGCTACGGGTCGCGACGGCCGCTGATCGAGCTGGCGTGACCGTGGCCACCGCCCCGGACCCGGCGAAGCGAACGGTCATGGGGTCGGACGGTCGGGCCAAGGCCTACCGGCCGATCCCCGAGGCGGAGCGATCCGCGGCCATCGACGCGGGGCTCGCCGCCTACGAGCGAGGCGACTTCTTCGAGGCCCACGAGCTCCTCGAGCCGGCCTGGATGGGCACCGACGATCGTGCGGAGCGAGCACTGCTCCAGGGCCTGATCAAGGTCGCCGCGGCGGACGTGCATGGCGTCCGCGACAACCCGCTCGGCGTGGCGCGCAACCTGGAGGGCGCGCTCGGACGGTTGCGCGAGGCGGCAGCCGACGGCCACACGCTTCCCGGCCTGGATCTCGATGCCCTGATCGTCGACGTGGAGGCTCGGCTCGCCCACGCCGCCGCCGGCGAACCGACCGGTCCCATCCCCCTCCCCCTGCAACGAGGCCGACGATGACCCACCCGTCCGCCCTCCCTACGATCGACGTCGCCGAGGCCGACCGCCGGCTGCGCGAGGACCCGGACGGTCCCCTGCTCGTCGACGTTCGGGAGGCCACCGAGTTCGCCGACGTGCGTGCGCCAGGCGCCGCCCTCGTGCCGATGTCCGAGTTCGCGGCGCGAGCCGGTGAGCTGCCGAAGGATCGGCCGCTGCTCATGGTCTGCCATCTCGGTGGCCGGTCGGCCGCTGCCGCCGGCTTCCTGCTGCGCAGTGGGTGGACCGACGTGCACAACGTGGCCGGTGGCATGGACGCCTGGGAGCGGGCCGGCCTGCCGGTCCGACGTGGTGCGCCCGATCCCGACGAAGGAGCGCTCCCCGGCTGACCCGCCGGCGCCGAGTGCTCGGGGACGCTCGAGCCGTCTCGACTTGGCTCAGCGTCGGCGGCGGAGCCGCTCGATGAAGCCAAGGGCCTGCTGCTTGTGGGCGAACGCCCACCCGATGAGCAGCAGGATCACGAAGTTCACGGTGCCGGCGCCGGCGGCATTGAGGTAGCCGAGCTGCTGGCCGATCTCTC
>DASPHN010000151.1:0-3630 GCA_035629655.1 Saccharimonadales bacterium (SeqCode)
CCCGGATCGCGTGGGTAGTGCAGCGCGAACGGGTGGTCCTGCGCGAGCGCGGTGTGGAGCAACGAGCGCAGCTCCTGCTCGTCCTTGGGCGAGGCGATGATCAGGTTCGGCAGCTGCCGCTGTGCCGGCAACGTGAACATCCCCTGGTGGCTCGTCCCGTCTTCGCCCACGAGGCCCGAGCGGTCGACCGCGAGGAGCACCGGCTGGTCGTTCTGGCAGACGTCGTGGACGGTCTGGTCGAACGCGCGCTGCAGGAAGGTCGAATACAGGGCCACGACCGGACGCATGCCGCCCATCGCCAGGCCGGTGGCGAACGTCATCGAGTGCTGCTCGGCGATGCCGACGTCGAAGAATCGCGACGGGAACTCGGCCTGGAACTTGGACAGGCCGGTGCCGGTCGGCATGCCCGCCGTGATCCCGACGATCCTCCGGTCCGATCGAGCGAGCTCGATGAGCTCGGCCGCGAACACCGCCGTGTAGTTCGGCGCCTTCTGGGTGGCGGCGACGACGTGTGTCGGCGCCGCGGCGTCATCGGTCATCGTCTCGGTCGGCATCGCGACCGCCTGGCCGGTCGTCCGCGACCCGTCGTACGCGTCGGTGCCCGGGGTCAGGCTGATCGGCGGCAGCGCGGCACCATGGAACGACACCTGATCGTCGATCGCCGGCTTGAAGCCGCGGCCCTTCTGTGTCCGGACGTGGACGATGGTCGGGCCGGGAAGCGCGAGCGCGCGGCCCAACGTCTCGATGAGGGCATGCAGGTCATGTCCGGGAACCACGCCGATGTACGTGATCCCGAGATCCTCGAAGAGCTGGCCCGGCTGGGCGAACTGCACGACCGACGCCCGCAGGCGCTTCGACCAGTCGAGCAGCCGATGGCCGACGAGCGGCACGCGTTCGACCGTCCGGTCGTACGCGCCCTTGCTCTGGCGCCAGGCCCGCGACAGCTTGATCTCCGAGAGGTACTTGGAGAAGGCGCCCACCGTCGGGCTGATGGACATCTCGTTGTCGTTCACGACGATGAGCATCTGGGTCTGGCGCTGGCCGATGTCGTTGAGCGCCTCGAGGGACAGCCCGCTCATGAGGGCGGCATCGCCGACCACGACCGCGATCCGCTCCAGCCCGTGCCGCAGGTCGCGCGCCTCGGCGAGCCCTTCGCCGATCGAAAGCCCGGTGCCGGCGTGGCCACCATCGAAGACGTCGTGGGGCGACTCAGAGCGGCGCGGGAACCCACCCACGCCATCCAGCGCGCGGAGCGTCCCGAACCGCTCCAGCCGACCGGTCAGCAGCTTGTGCGGGTAGGCCTGATGCCCGGTGTCCCACACGATGTGGTCGCGCGGCGACTCGAGCAGGCGGTGCAGGGCGATCGTCAGCTCGACCACGCCCAGCGACGACCCGAGGTGACCACCGGTGCTCGCGACGGTCCGCACGATGGTCTCGCGGATCTCAGCGGCAAGCTGGGCCAGCTGCACTTCGTCGAGACCGCGCAGGTCCGCCGGGCCGTGGAGGTCGGAAAGGATGGACACGGAGATCGCAGCTCCTTGGGTGATGATGGGTCGAGTCCGGGACGGTCGGCCGCCCGCTGCCGTGATGGATGCGTTCGCTCCACGTTCCGGGATCGCCGTCTCGGCGTCCCACGATAATACCTGTTCCTTGCAAGTCGCCAGTTTTTTCGGGGGCCGCGCCGACGGTAGGATGAACCATATGCCGACCATCCGCCTGGACGAGCTCGATCGAGCGATCGCGGGCCGCGTGCTCCATCCGGATGCGCCCGACTACGACGCGGCCCGCCAGACCTTCAACGCGACGATCGACCGGCGGCCAGCCGCCATCGTGACGTGCCGGACGATCGACGACGTCGTGGCCGCCGTCCGCGCCGCTCGCGCGGCCGGCCTGCCGATCGCGGTCCGCGGTGGTGGACACGGCGTCGCCGGCCATGCGATGGCCGACGGCGCCCTCGTGGTCGACCTCCGTGAGATGCGGGACGTCACGGTCGACCCCCAGCGCCGACGAGCTCGAGTGGCCGGCGGCGCCCAGTGGGAGGACCTCGACCGGGCCGCGTTCGAGCACGGGCTCGCCACGACCGGCGGCACGTTCTGGGATACCGGGGTCGGCGGGCTGACGCTCAGTGGCGGCATCGGGGTGCTGATGG
The DNA here is from genome assembly GCA_035629655.1 of Saccharimonadales bacterium (SeqCode). Lineage (GTDB taxonomy): Bacteria > Chloroflexota > Limnocylindria > Limnocylindrales > CSP1-4 > SPCO01. The sequence continues at coordinate 2,150 of DASPHN010000151.1, forward strand.
GGACGATCGGATTCACGTGCGACAACCTAATGCGGGCCGTCGTCGTGACGGCCGATGGCGAGATCGTCGTCGCCGGAGCGGGCGGCGATCCCGATCTCCTCTGGGCGCTGCGCGGCGGGGGTGGCAACTTCGGGGTCGTGACCGAGTTCGAATTCTTGCTCCATCCCCTGCCCGAGCTCCAGGACGGCCGGTTCGCGGTGCCGCTCGGCCAGGCAACGGTCGTGCTCGAGGCGGTCGATGCGGCCGCCCGGAGCGGCCCGCCCGAGTTGCTGCTCATGGTGGTCGGCCCGGCCCCGGAGCGGCCGACCGTCGCCGGTCAGGCGCCGAGCGGACCGGCCGAGTATCTGATCGTGTCGGCCACGTTCCAGGGCAGCAAGGAGGATGCCTCGGCGGCGGTGGCGGCGATCACCTCGCTGCCCGGGGTGACCGGCGAGTTCGTCACCCGGACCTACCTGGAGATCCAGGGCGGCTCAGCGCTGCTCCCCTTCGGCTTGCGCCACTACTGGAAGGGCCACTTCCTGCGGGAGCTCGACGCCGCCTCCATGGACGTCGTCGTGGGTGCGATGCGCGACCGCCTCGGTCCGATGTCGTTCATGTTGCTCGAGGCGATCAGCGGACGTGCCCGGGACGAGCCGCCCGGTGGCGCGTCCTTCGGCCAGCGAGGAGCCCGCTGGAACGCGTCGGCCCTGGCGATCTGGGAAGACCCGGCCGACGACGACGCCCAGATCGCGTGGGCGCGACGGGCCGCTGAGGGGTTGCTCCCCGCCTCGTTCAGCGGCGCCGGCTACGGCAACTACGCGTCCGTGGACGAGACGCCGGAACGGGTCCGGGCCGGCTTCAGCGCCGACCGCTTCGACCGGCTCCGCCACGTCAAGCGCCGCTACGACCCGGACAACATGTTCCGCTTCAACCACAACATCCCACCGGCGGACTGAAGCCGCCGTCGGACGGGGCTTCAACCCGCGGGCGGCTCGCTGACATCCTCGTCGGGCCGCACGTCCCGGGTCTCCAGCGCGCCGCCGGCCCGAGCCACGAGCTGTTGCACCCGCAGCTCTGCGTCGCCGATCAGACGCTCGCAGCGGGCCTGCAGCGCGACCCCGCGCTCGTACAGGGCGATCGCCGCCTCGAGCGGCTGGCCGCCGGCCTCGAGCTCGCCCACGGTCCGTTGCAGCTCAGCGAGCGCGTCGTCGAAGGACAGCGTGTCGATCGCGGGGTCAGTCGTCGGATCGGTCGTCGCCACCGGGCTCCTCATCGGATCGATCGGCCAGGCGCTGGAGCGCCCGTGCCACAAGCATACCGAGGCCGATGCCCACGACCCCGACGACCGCGGCGATGCCCAGGACCAGGACGGCGCCCTCCACTCGCGGCCGTCAACGCTCGTCGGCGGTCGCCGGAAGCTCGCCGGCCGCGACCCGCAGGTGCAGGCGGGTCCCGGGCCCCGCCTGGGCAGGATCGCGGACGATCGCCGCATCCTCAGCCCG
>DASPHN010000152.1:0-2090 GCA_035629655.1 Saccharimonadales bacterium (SeqCode)
GCGGCGTCGAGGCCGACCTTGTAGCTGAAGAAGTCGTAGCCGTAGTTGGCCCGCTCGACGAGGACCGCCCGCTCGCTCAGCCAGGCGCGCGCCGAGTCCTGCAGGTCGGCCGTCGTGCAGACCAGCAGGGTGTCGACCGACGCGGCCAGCGCCTCCACCTGACCACGCACGTGGGGCCGCAGCTCCCCGGCGACGTCGTAGTGCGCCATCACGGCCAGTCTGGACACGGCCGAACCCTAACAAGGCGGCCTCCGGGGCCGATCCGTTCACACACCTGTAACACGAGGGCTCATTCCGTTGCCTGCGCGCAACATCCGTCGCGGCCGGGCGAAACCTCGCCCGCACAGGCTGCGGGTCATCACGTGGGCACCGCCATGACAGCGGCGTCATGGCCCGGGTGACCACCCCCGTTTGTTCGTGCTCGAAATCCTGGAGGTCCTGTGGACGGCTATTACGCCTTCATGCTGGTGGCGACTGCCTTCGTCCTGATGATGACGGTGCCCGCGCTGGCCCTGTTCTACGGCGGCATGTCGCGATCGAAGTCCGTGCTCAACATGATGATGATGTCCTACATCGCGGCCGCCATCGTCGGCATCCTCTACGTCGCGGTCGGCTGGTCGATGGGCTTCGGCGGCGACGGCACCTTCTTCGCCAACCCGTTCGAGCTGTTCTGGCTCGAGGGCGTCTCGACCGGCGACTACATCTTCGTGATGTTCCAGATGACCTTCGCGATCATCACCGCCGCGCTGATCAGCGGCGCGGTCGCGGACCGGCTGAAGTTCTCCGCCTGGGTGGTCTTCGTGCCGCTCTGGTCGCTCATCGTCTACTTCCCGATGGCGCACATGGTCTTCAGCTGCACCCCCGACTCGCTCATCTGCGGCCGGATCGGCGCGCAGGACTACGCCGGTGGCACGGCCGTCCACATCAATGCCGGCGTGGCCGCCCTCGTGCTCGTGCTGCTGCTCGGCAAGCGCATCGGCTGGCCGCGCGAGCAGATGCGCCCGCACAACCTGACCCTCACCATGCTCGGCGCGGGCCTGCTCTGGATGGGCTGGTACGGCTTCAACGTCGGCTCCATCGTGTTCGGCGACGACCCGGAGACCCAGTTCCCGCTCGAGACCGGTCGCACGTTCGCCAACACCACCCTCGCCACGATGGCCGCCATCCTCGGCTGGCTGCTGGTCGAGCGGCTGATCCACAAGAAGGCCACGTCCCTCGGCGCCGCGTCGGGCATCGTCGCCGGCCTGGTCGCGATCACCCCCGCCGCCGGCGCGGTGAACCTCTCCGGCGCCGTCGCGATCGGCCTCATCGCCGGCGGGCTGTGTGCCTGGGCCGTCGGCCTGAAGTACAAGCTCGGCTACGACGACTCGCTCGACGTGGTCGGCGTGCACCTGGTCGGCGGCGTCGTCGGCACCGTGCTGATCGGCGTCTTCTCCACGGCCGAGGGCGCGGGCGGCGTCGACGGGCTCCTGTACGGCGGCGGCTTCGGCTCGCTGGCCGACCAGTCCCTGGGCGTCCTGGTGGCTGTCCTGTACTCGGGCATCCTCACCACTGTCATCGCCCTCGCGATCAAGTACACGATGGGCCTGCGCCTCGACGAGGAGGACGAGGTCAACGGCATCGACCTGGTCGCCCACGGCGAGTCGGCGTACGACCTGCACAGCGGCACCAGCGGCGGCAGCAGCAGCGTCCTCGCGGCCTCGACCGCCCCTGTCGCCACCACCACCAAGACCGAAGGAGCCAGCGCATGAAGCTCGTGACCGCGGTGATCAAGCCGCACAAGTGGGAAGACGTCCGCGAGGCGCTCGAGACGTTCGGGGTCGCCGGGATGACGGTCTCCGAGGTCAGCGGCTACGGCCGCCAGAAGGGCCACACCGAGGTCTACCGTGGGGCGGAGTACGACATCGCCCTCGTCCCGAAGATCCGCATCGAGATCGTCGTCGACGACGCCGACGCCGACGACATCGTCGGGATCGTCGTCAAGACCGCGCAGACGGGTCGGATCGGTGACGGCAAGGTCTGGGTCAGCCCCGTCGAGACCGTCGTCCGTGTCCGCACCGGCGAGCAGGACGCGTCGGCACTCTGATGGC
>DASPHN010000153.1:0-4034 GCA_035629655.1 Saccharimonadales bacterium (SeqCode)
GCGTCCTCGTAGCGGTCGGCGAGACGCTCGCGCTCGGCGGCGAAGCACTCGTGGCCCAGGCCTTCGGCGAGGTCGCCCGTGTAGAGCGAGATGGCCTGCTCGGCGGCGCAGGCGGGATCGTCGGCGCAGTGCTCGAACGCGGCGGTGTCAAGGAGGCCGATCGCCTCGGGGCGCATGCCCAGGGTCTCGGAATCGGATTCGAGGATGCCGTCCGGGTCGATGGCGGCCGCCGCCAGGGCGCCGCGCACCTGGTAGAGGGCCTGGCGCAGCGGCGCCGTCACGCTGACGGTCGAGTCGGGCCACAGGTCGGTGGCGATCGCCTCGCGGGTCCGTGGTCGGCAGGTGAGCGCGAGCAGGGCGAACAACGCCTGCGCGTGACGACCGACGAGGCGTACCTCGCCGCCAGTGGCCAGGCTCCGCACCGAGAACCGGCCGAGGAGCTCCACGGACAGCGTGGTCACGTCGTCGCGGCGGATCGTCATGATCATCCCCTTGAGGTCGCGGCGTCCGGCCCGTCCCCCCTGGGGCCGGACGCCGGGAACTCGACCGGCGGCCCCCAGACCGCCGGTACCCTCACCCCCCTCGCGTCCGGCGATCGCACCCCCTGTGCAACCAGCCTGACGACGACCATCGTGTCGTCTCCGACACAGCGCGGCGACGGGTCGCGCGACACGCACGGTGTCGGCCAGCCGACACGCTGCCCTTCGGTACACTGCCGGGACCGTGCCGATCGCCGTCATCGCGTTCGACTTCGACCCCCTCCTGCGCCTGGGCGACGACCTCGTCGTGCGCTGGCAGACGGTCGCCCTCGCGGCCGTCATCGCCGCCGTGCTGCTCGTCGCGGCGTGGCTCGCCCGACGCGACGGTCTCCGCCCGGACGACCTCCTGTACATCGTCGTCGGGGTCGTGCCGGGGGCGGTCATCGGCGGGCGACTCGGGTACGCCGTCGTCCACCTCGATGCCTTCTCCGACGCACCGCTGGCCATCCTCGATCCGGCCCAGCCAGGCCTCGAGCTCGCGGCCGCGGTGCTCGGCGGGCTCCTGTCGGGGGCCTACGTCGCGTCCCTGCTCGGGGCACCGGTGGCTCGATGGGCGGGCCTGCTCGCGGTCCCACTCCTGATCGCCCTCGGCGCGGGCAAGCTCACGATGATGCTGGGCGGCAGTGGTCAGGGCCTGCCCGACGGTGGAGCGTGGGCCACCGCCTATCTCGGCCCTGGGCCGTGGGGCTCGCTGGCGCCGGAGCTGCCGAGCCATCCCTCACAGGCGTACGAAGGCCTCGGGACGCTCCTTCTGGCGGTCGGGCTGATCGTCGCCCTTGCCGCGGGCGTCGCGCATCGGCCGGACGGACGGCTGCTGCTCGCCGCCATCGGCGGCTGGGCCATCGTCCGGGCGATCGCCTCGCTGAGCTGGCGCGACCCGGCGGTCGTGGGTCCGTTCGGGGTCGGGGGCGTGCTCGCCATCGCCCTCGCCATCGGCTGCCTGGCGGGGATCGTGGCCATGACCGTTCGGCGTCCGAGTTCGGACGCGGCGTCGGGCGGCTCGCCCGTGGACACGCCCGCCTGGCCCGATCCGGAGGCCCGCCCGCCGTTCTGAGCGCTGCTGGGCGGTCGTGCTTGGGCCTCGTCCGGCTCACCACGCGGGCCGGTCAGGGGCCGAGGGAGTATCGTGGGCAGCCTGCCACGGATGACCGCGGTCGGGCCGCGCGCCACCGCCCAGCTCCACACGAGGACCAGCCCGATGACCCAGGTCGCCGACCCCGCCGAGACGTCCAGCACCGAGACCCCGGAGATCGCCCGGATCAGCCATTGGATCGGCGGCCAGCGCGTCGAGGGCACGTCCGGCCGGCACGGCGACGTCTACGACCCCGCGACGGGCCAGGTGACCAAGCACGTCGACTTCGCCTCGGTCGCCGAGGTCGACGCGGCCGTCGCCGCCGCCAAGGCCGCGTATCCGGGCTGGCGGGCCACGTCGCTGAGCAAGCGGACCGACATCCTCTTCAAGATCCGCAACCTCGTGGAGCAGCACCGCCACGAGCTGGCGGCGTTCCTCACCGCGGAGCACGGCAAGGTGCCGTCCGACGCCCTCGGGGAGATCGCCCGAGGCATCGAGAACCTTGAATTCGCGTGCTCGATCCCGACGCAGCTCAAGGGCGGCTTCACCGAGCAGGCCTCGACCGGCGTGGACGTCTACCAGATCCGCCAGCCGCTCGGCGTGGTGGCCGGCATCACGCCGTTCAACTTCCCGGCGATGGTCCCGATGTGGATGTTCGCGACGGCCATCGCGACCGGGAACACGTTCATCCTCAAGCCGTCCGAGAAGGACCCGTCCGCGTCGCTGTTCCTGGCCGATCTCCTGGCCGAGGCCGGCGTGCCGGACGGCGTCTTCAACGTCGTCCACGGCGACAAGGTCGCGGTCGACGCCATCCTCGCCCATCCGGACATCGAGGCCGTGAGCTTCGTCGGCTCGACGCCCATCGCGCGCTACATCTACGAGACCGGCACGAAGGCCGGCAAGCGCGTCCAGGCCCTGGGCGGGGCGAAGAACCACATGGTGGTCCTGCCTGACGCCGACATCGACATGGCCGCCGATGCCGCCATCTCCGCCGGATACGGCTCGGCCGGCGAGCGCTGCATGGCGATCGCGACCGTCGTCGCCGTCGGCGATGTCGCCGATCCGCTCGTCGAGGCCATCAAGGCCCGGCTGCCCAAGGTCAGGGTGGGCCCGGGCAGTGATCCCGAGGCCGAGATGGGGCCGCTGGTCACGAAGCAGCATCGCGACAAGGTCGCGTCCTACCTCGACAGCTCCGCGGCGCAGGGGGCGACGGTCGTCGCCGATGGACGGGAGCTGCCTCTCTACGGTGAGTCCGACGGGTTCTTCCTGGGCGTCTCGCTCATCGATCACGTCACGACCGAGATGGATGCCTACCGCGATGAGATCTTCGGCCCGGTGCTGACGGTCGTGCGCGTCGGCACGTACGACGAGGCGGTCGGCCTCATCAACGACAACCCGTACGGCAACGGGACGGCGATCTTCACCCGCGACGGCGGGGCGGCCCGTCAGTTCCAGTTCGAGGTGAACGCGGGCATGGTCGGCATCAACGTGCCGATCCCGGTGCCGGTCGCCTATTACAGCTTCGGCGGCTGGAAGCACTCGCTCTTCGGCGACCTCCACATGTACGGCCCCGAAGGGATCCAGTTCTACACCCGGGCCAAGATCGTCACGTCGCGCTGGCCCGATCCGGGCACATCCAAGATCGATCTCGGGTTCCCGCGCACGCGATGAGCCTGACGGCGCCCACGTGGCGCGCCCGTCCCACCTTGGCTGGCGCGGACTACACGTCGGCGGCCGTCCATGAGCTCGAGCGTGAACGGATCTGGTTCGACCGCTGGATCTGTATCGGGCGTGCGGCGGAGCTGCCGTCGCCCGGCGATGCGCTGGTCCGCGACCTCGCCGGCGAATCCATCATCGTCACGCGCAACCGCGACGGCGAGCTGCGGGCGTTCTACAACGTGTGCGCGCATCGCGGCACCAAGCTGCTGGATGAGACCGGCGACGGCTGCGCACACCTGGGCAAGGTCATCAAGTGCCCGTACCACGCCTGGGCGTTCGACCTGGACGGTCGCCTGGTGGGGACGCCCAACGTCGCCGAGGACGAGGGCTTCGACCGGGCGGCCTACCCGCTCCACCCCATCGCCGTCGGGACCTACGCGGGATTCCTGTTCGTCCACCTGGGCGAGTCCCCGCGGCCGCTGCTCGACGAGCTGGCAGACGGCACCGAGAGCATCACGAACTTCGAGCGCTACGGGCTGGAGGAGCTGCGCGTCGGGGTGCGCCTGACCTACGAGGTGGCGGCGAACTGGAAGATCGTGGTCGAGAACTACAACGAGTGCCTGCACTGCCCGACGATCCATCCCGAACTCGTCCAGATCGTGCCCCTCTACCGGTTCGGCGAGGTCTGGGACGAGGAGACCCGCGATGACGGCAACTGGATGGTCGATGGGGCCTCGTCGTTCACCCGCACCGGGACCTCGACG
>DASPHN010000154.1:0-3614 GCA_035629655.1 Saccharimonadales bacterium (SeqCode)
GCTGGGCGAGGCGGACGCTCGCACGGATCGCGTCGAGCGCATCCGCCCGATCGAGGCCGGCCGACGCGAAGCCGGGCACCGTGGCCTGGTAGCTGGCCGTGGTCGCCACCTGCGCGCCGGCTCGGAAGTAGGCGAGGTGGACCGCTTCGACCGCCTCGGGATCGGACAGCAACAGACGCGCCGACCAGAGGCGATCGGACAGATCGTGGCCGCGGGCTTCGAGCTCGGTCGCCAGCCCACCGTCGAGGACGACGGTCATGCGGCGGGCAGCCGGCGGATGGCGACGATCGTGATGTCGTCGGCCGGCTCCTCGCTGCCCTGGAACGTCGCCACGTCGCCGGCGACCGCGGCGACCACCTCTGCCGCGGTCCCGCCGCGGACCCGCTCGACGGACCCGAACAGGCGCCACTCGTCGAAGCGCTCACCGGCGGGCGAGCGGGCATCGGTCACGCCGTCGGTGTAGAGGAGCACCAGGTCGCCGGGTGCCAGGTCCGCACCCACCTCCGGGATGGCGAGGTCGCGGAAGGCCCCGATGAGCGGCCCCGACCCGAGGAGGCACTCGATCGGCGACCCGTCGGCTCGGACCAGCACGGGCGGCTCATGGCCAGCATTGGCGACGCACAGATGGCCGGTCCTCAGGTCCAGCCGGGCACACAGGGCGGTGATGAACAGCGAGGATCGGCGTTCCTCGACGAGGATCCGATTCGTCCGCTCGAGGGCCGAGGCGGGTCCGCTCGTGTGGTCGATGGCCGCGTGCAGCAGCGGGCGCGAGAACGCCATCAGCAGCGCGGCGGCGATGCCCTTGCCCGTCACGTCCGCGATCACGACGCTCAGCGGGCGTCCTCGGCGACGCAGTCGGAACAGGTCGAAGAAGTCGCCGCCGACCTCGCGTGCCGCTTCGTAGTGGCTGGCGACGTCGTAACCCGGCACGTCGGGCGGATGGAGCGGGACGAAGCTGCGCTGGAGACGCCGGCCGTGCGCCAGTTCCTCCTCGAGGCGGTGCGCGGTCGCCGACGCGCGGGCGGCGGCCTCGGGATCCGGTCCGCCGCTGGCGGCGAGGGCCGCGGCCAGCGCCTCGACGACGGCCGTCCCCAGCTCCGTCCCCATCGCGGGACCCCAGCCGACGATCCGGTGGCCGGCGAACGGACCGTCGGGCACCTCCCGGGCGACGGCGTCGGGCGGGGGACCGTCCGGGGCCGTGCCGGCGAGGGGTCGTCCGTCCCGGTCCTGGATGACGAGGTCCAGGTGGTCGCGGCTGGCGATCAGCGGCGCGACCACGCGTTCGAGGTCACCGATGCGTGGCGCTTCGGCCGTCTCGGTCGTCGCGGGGTCGGGGACCACCTCAGCTCGCGGCGAGCGCCGCCTCCCGGTCCTCGTGGATGGTGAACAGCTGATCGAGACCGGTGCGCGCGAGGACCCGGGCCACACCGGGTTGTGGCCCGGCCAGCACGACCTCCTCCTGCGGGCCGCTCACCTCGGCATGCAGGGCCGACCAGCCACCCTCCGGATCGGGCGGTGGCTCGCCATGCATGATCCGCACGATCGAGTGCAACGCGACAAGGCCCGAGCTGGCCATGAACGTCAGGCTCGAGAGGTCGATGACGAGCCGTCGCGTGCCGTCGTCGTAGAGCGTCCGGACGGTGTCGATGAGCGCTTCGAAATTCGATGCGTCGAGCTCGCCTTCGAGGGCCAGCACCGTCACCGCGGGTGGGCCGTCGACGCGCTCGATCGTCGTCTCCAGGGTCATCTACCGATCCTCCTTCGGACGTGGGTCCAGGCGTCGTGCCATGGTCAGGATATTGCCGCCTCCCGGTCGCTGGGCATGGTCGATCTCGTCGGTAGCCAGGCGCATCAGGTGGATGCCCATGCCGCCCGGCCGGCGCTGCCCCGGGGGGACGGTGAGGTCGGGCTCCGGGGCAGCGGTCGGATCGAAGGCCGGGGCCTCGTCCTCGAGGGTGATGACGATCCGGTCGCCATCGACCCCGGCACGCACGTCGAGCCAGCCGGGCCGGCCGCGATAGCCGTGCACGATCACGTTGGTGGCCGCCTCGTCGACCGCCTGGACGAGGTCGTCGATGCAGACCGGTGGCGCGCTGCCATGGACCGCGACGTCGCGCACGAGGGCGCGGACCTCGGCGAGCTGGTCGAGGTCGGCCGCGATGCGCAGCCGACCGTCGGTCGGGATCATCCGGTCTTCGGGGCCTCGGACCAAGCCTGCAGCTCCACGATGTTGCCATCCGGGTCCGTCGTGTAGCACCACGTCACACGGCGCCCGTCGGCCGTCGGCGTGGTGACGACCTCGCCCATCGGGCGACCCCCGGCGGCCACCACGGCCTCGACCGCCGCCGGCACGTCGGGCACCTGGAATGCGAGATGACCCCAGCCGGGGCGCAACACCTTCGGGCCAGGGTGCGCGTCGAGTTGCTCGTACGTGAAGATCTCGATCGTCGGGCCGGTCGGACCGTGGCCGGGCAGGCGCAGGTGCGCGCCGGTCAGGTGCGCATCGGTCAGACCCGTGCCGGCATCGAGCGCCGGGCCGCGCAGATCCCGTTCGGGTGGGACCAGCTCGCAGCCGAAGACCTCGGTGTAGAACGCGGCAAGCCGACGCCAGTCCGCGCCGGTGACGTTGACGTGTCCGAACCGTGCGTCGAGCGGGGGCATGACCCGACCTCCTAGGCCAGCCGAGCGTGATCGGCCGGTGCGCGCTTGATGAAGCGACCGTGACCGGCGCGCCCGGTGAACGTCCCATCGCGGACGATGACCGAGCCGCGCGACAGCACGATGTCGCTCGCGCCCGTCACGCTCCGGCCCTCGTAGCAGGAGTAGTCGACGTCCATGTGGTGGCTGGTCGCCGAGATGGTCCGCTGGCGAGCCGGGTCGTAGACGACGAGGTCGGCATCTGCGCCGACGCTGACCGAGCCCTTCTGCGGGTACATCCCGAACAGCTTCGCCGGCGCGGTCGAGATGATCTCGACCCACCGCTCGAGGCTGATGCGACCGCCCAGGACGCCGCCGTCGTGCAACAGGTCGACGCGGTCCTCGACGCCCGGCAGGCCGTTGGGGATCTTGCGGAAGTCGTCCCGCCCGAGCTCCTTCTGGCCGTGGAAGTCGAACGGGCAGTGGTCCGTGGCGACCAGCTGGAGGTCGTCCTTGCGGAGCCCGACCCAGAGATCGTCCCAGTGGTCCTTGGGCCGGAGCGGCGGCGAGCACACGAACTTCGCGCCGTCGAACCCGTTGCCGAGGTCATCGAGCGAGAGGAACAGGTACTGCGGACAGGTCTCGGCGAAGACGGCGCTGCCACGATCCCGGGCGGCCCGGACCTCGGCCAGCGCTTCCCTGGCCGAGAGATGGACGATATAGACCGGGACCCCGGCGGCCTCGGCCAGCCGGATCACCCGGTTCGTCGCCTCGCCCTCGAAGATCGGCTTGCGAGCGAGCCCGTGGCCGATCGGATCGGTCGTGCCCCCGGCAACCGTCTGCTCCGCGACGACATCGATCGCCATCCCGTTCTCGGCGTGCATCATGATCAGCCCGCCGTTGGTCGCGGTCCGCTGCATCGCCCGGAAGATCGCCCCGTCGTCGCTGTAGAAGACGCCCGGGTAGGCGGTGAAGAG
>DASPHN010000155.1:0-7756 GCA_035629655.1 Saccharimonadales bacterium (SeqCode)
ATCCCGGTCCGGATGCGCGAGCGGATCGCCAAGATCGAGCTGGAGACCGGTCACCTGGTGCAGATGGTCAACGAGCTGCTCGACCTTTCGCGGATCGAGGGCGGCGGGACGCTGGATGTCGTCGACGACCTGGACATGGCCCGGCTCGCCGCCGATTCCGCCGAGCGGCTGCGGCTCTTCGCCGACCGGCAGGGCGTCACCCTCGAGCTCGAACCGGTCGGCGAGCTGCCGCGCGTCCGCGGCGATCGGGCTCGGCTCGGCCAGGTCGTCGTCAATCTCGTCCACAATGCCGTCAAGTTCAGCCCGGATGGCGGGGTCGTGGCGGTCCGCACGCGGCGCGCCGGCGATGAGCTCGTGACCTCGGTCGAGGACCACGGCGTGGGGATCCCGCGTGCGGCCCGGGATCGCGTCTTCGAGCGCTTCTACAAGGTCGATCGAGCGCGGCTCCGGGCCGACGCGGGAGGCGGGACGGGCCTGGGTCTCGCGATCGCCCGCCACGTCATCGAACAGCACGGTGGCCGGATCTGGGTGGAGTCCGAGGAGGGTGTCGGCTCGACCTTCTCGTTCGCGCTGCCCATCGGGCCCGCACCGACCGCCTGACCTCGCCGCCCGGCCGCTGGAGGAACCGTGGATCGCCTGCACGTCGCCACCCTGAACATCCGCAACCTGGCCGATCGCTGGGACGAGCGCCTGCCGCTGCTGCTCGCCGACATGCGCACGCTGCAGCCGGACCTGCTCGGGCTCCAGGAGGTCGTCTACGTCCTTCAGCAGGACCGCCTGATCGGGGCTGCCGGCGAGGGGCGCTACGAGGCCGTCCGGGGCTGGGCCGGTCGCCCCGAGTACGGCAACAGCCTGCTGATCCGCGATCCACTGCGGGGAATCGACATCGACCGCCTGGATCTTGGGTTCGGTCGATCGGCGCAGCGCGTCGTGGTCCGCCTGCCTGGTGGGTCCTCGACGCTGGTCGTGGTGACCCACCTCCACCACGAGGTCGCGGCCGAGGAGGCACGCGACGACCAGGCGCGCCAGCTGCTCGAGTGGCTCGAGACCGCGCCCACGACCGACGTGCGGATCGTCATGGGCGACTTCAATGCCGAGCCGAGCGAACCGGCCCACGCCCGGATGGTCGCGGCCGGCCATCGCTCGGCGTATGCCGAGGCCAACGGCGCCGACCCGGCCGTGACCTGGCCGTCGGGCCTCCAGGCGCCGGGCATGGACACCGACGGCGACCCCGGCTGCCTCGACTACATCTGGCTGCTTGGCCCGGTCAGGGCCACCGCCGTGCGTCTCGTGTTCGATCGACCGGCCGTGGACGATCCGACGCTCTACCCGAGCGATCACCTCGGGATCAGCGCCCATCTCGAGATCGGGTAGGGAGGTGGACCGTCGGCCATTGCGCCTTGCCCACCGTGGCGACTGGCGTCGCGCGCCCGAGAACACGCTGGCCGCCATGCTCGCCGCCGTGGCGATCCCGGCCTGCGATGGACTGGAGCTGGACGTCCGGCTCTCGGCCGATGGCATCCCGATCCTCCTCCACGACCCCACCCTGGCACGGATCTACCATCGGCCCGAACGGCCCGACCAGCTGTCCGCGACCGAGCTCGAGCGGCTCGGTGTCTCGACCCTGGCCTCGGTCCTCGCCGCCATCCCGCCCGCGATGTTCCTCGATGTCGAGATGAAGGGCGACACGGGCGGCGCCGTCGTCGAGGTCCTCACCGCGCATCGGGGAGTGGAGCTGCGCGACGCGGTGGTCTCGTCCTTCGACGATGCGGCCCTCGAGCGGGTGGCCGGGCTTGCACCGACCTGGCCGCGCTGGCTCAACGCGCGTGACCTGACGCCGGCGACGATCGAGCGTGCCGTGTCGCTGGGGTGCGTGGCCATCGCCGCCGAATGGCGCGCCATCGACGAGGCGTCGGCGGCGCGTGTCAGCCATGCCGGCCTGGGGCTGGCCGCGTGGACCGTGCGCCGCCGCTCGACGTTCGATGGCCTCGCTCGCCTTGGGGTGATGGCGGCCTGCGTGGAGGCGGCCGCGCTCGATGGCCCCTGAGGCCGCAGGACGCGACGGAGCGACGAGACCTCGGCGTGAGCCCTATCGTCCGACCCGTCGTCGGGTGGGCTGGAGCGGAGACGTGATGCACGAACACGCGGACCTGGTCATCGTCGGCGCGGGCACGATCGGCGGCTGGGCATCGGTCTTCGCTGCCGCCGACCACGCCGGCCGGATCGTCGTGCTCGAGCGCGGGCAGGTCGGGATGGGCGCCTCCTCGAGGGCGGCCGGCATCGTCCGGGCCCAGGGTGGGACGCCGGCCACGGTGGCCCTCGGGCGCTGGTCGATCGACTTCTATCGCGGCCAACCGATCGCGTACGGCGCCGACTCGGGGTTCCGCGAGCTCGGCTACCTGATCCTGGCCGCCACCGAGGACGAGGAGCGGCTCGGCCGCGAGCGCGTCGCGATGCAACACGCCGCGGGACTGACGGACGTGCGCTGGCTGGATCCGGACGAGGCGGCGACGACGGTCCCCGGCCTGGCCACCGGTGGCCATCGCGGGGGCAGCTTCCGGGCCGGGGATGGCCACATCGATCCGCCGCGCAACGTCCGGGCCTACTCGCTCGCGATGCAGGCGGCCGGCGTGGAGCTCCGCGAGCGGACGGCGTTCACTGGTCTGCGCACGACCGATGACGGCGCACGGGTCACCGGCGTCGAGACGAGCGGCGGCGTCATCGAGACCGAACGGGTCCTCCTGACGGGCGGTCCGTCGCTGGGCGCGGTGGGTGCGACCGCGGGCCTGCGGATCCCGGCCGGCGCCGCTCGCCACACGGTGGCCGTGCTCGAGCCGCACGCGGACTACGCCGTGGACCGGATGCCCATGGTCTTCGACCTGGGTGCCGGGCTGTACTGGCGGCTCGAGGAAGGTGGCCTGCTCTTCGGGTGGAGCGATCCCGACGAGCAGCCAGGCGAGGCTCGCGAGATCGACTGGGCGGCCTACGAGCGGTATCGCGAGCGGCTCGCCGGCTACGTGCCTCGGACCCGCGATCTGGGCCTGCGTCGGATCTGGGCGGCCACGATCGACTACACGCCGGACCACCTGCCGATCGTCGGCCCGGCCATCCGCCCGGATGGGTCGCAGATCGAGGGCGTGACCATCGCGTCGGCTGCCGGCCACGGGATGATGTGGGGACCCGGCGTCGCCCGGGTCGGGACCGATCTCGCGCTCCGCGGCGAGACGTCGCTCATCGACGTGGCGGACCTCGGCCTCGACCGCTTCGATGCGGACGGCCGAAGCCGTCTGGCGGCCGACCCGGTCGCGCTGCCGTTCCCGCAGGTGGCGGCGCGCTGAGGTCTGGGGCGCTCCCTCAGCTGCAGCCGCACGCGCCGCCGCAGCAGCCGCCGGCCTCGGGCGGGGTCAGGTCGGCCATCGCCAGGGCGGGTCGAGGCAGGTCGACCGGCCGGACGCTGGCAGTCGACCAGCCGGCGGGCTTCGACGCCCGCACGATGGCTCCGTGCAGGCCGTCCCCGACCGCATGGGTGGGCGTGACCGAGATGTCCGTCAGGCCCACGGCCTCGAGCCCGGATCGGTACTCGGCAAAGGACAAGGCCCCCGCGATGCACCCGACGAAGCTGCCGCGCTCCGCGCGATCGGCTGGGGAGAGGGTGTCGTCGGCCACGACGTCGCTGATCCCGACCCGGCCGCCGGGCCGCAGCACGCGGGCGACCTCGGCGAGCACCGCGGCCTTATCGGTCGAGAGATTGACGACGCAATTCGAGATGACCACATCGACCGACTCGTCACCGAGCGGGATCGACTCGATGCGGCCCTTCCGGAACTCGACGTTCGTCGCGCCGGCGGCCACGGCATTGCCCCGCGCGAGCTCGAGCATCTCGTCGGTCATGTCGAGGCCGTAGGCGAAGCCGCTCGGGCCGACACGCGAGGCCGAGAGAAGGACGTCGATGCCGCCGCCGGATCCGAGGTCGAGCACGATCTCGCCCTCGCGCAGCTCCGCCACCGCGGTCGGATTGCCGCAACCGAGGCTCGCCAGGACGGCCGCCTCGGGAAGCTCGGCACGCTGAGTCGCGTCGTACAACACCTCGCCGAAGGCCGCCGTCCCGTCCGATCCGCAGCAGCTGGCGGCGGCTTCGGATGGCGCCTGGGTCCGATCGAGCACCGCTCGGGCGGCATCGGCGTAGCGAGCGCGGACCACGTCGGTGGTGGCGTCACCCGTGGCGGTCGGGGCGGTCGGGGTGGTCATCGGGGTCTCCGTCAGCTCGGGGTGGATGGATCGACGTGGGCCGATACTGGTCCGGATATCGATACTTGTCAATATCGATGACTGACGATATGCTGCGCCATCATGGCCCGCCCGAAGACGATCTCGCTGGACCCGGACATCCAGCTCCTTGCCGCGCTCGCCGACCCCACCCGGTTGGCGATCGTGCGTCAACTCGCGTCGGAATCGGAGACCTGTGCGTGTGACTTCACGTCGTGCTGCGATGTCGGGCAGCCCACGGTCTCCCATCACCTCCGTGTCCTGCGCGAGGCCGGCATCGTGACCTCGGAACGACGCGGCCAGTGGATCATCTACCGGCTCGAACCGGGCGTCTCAGCTCGTCTTGGCGCCATCGCCCGCGGCCTCGTGCCAGGCGGACTCATCCCGGCCAGTGACCTCGTCCGGGGCCGGCGGTCGGGCGTCACGCCTCACCAGGTCCCAGCCCGCGCCTGACGGCGGCTGGGTCGTGCTCGCCTAGCGCTTGAGCAGATCCGGGGTCAGCAGCCAGCGAAGCTCGCCGCCCTCGGGCGTCAGCGGCCGATCGAGCTCCACCCGGGCCACGGCTCCCTTGCGCATCGGCAACTCGCGTGCGCCGATGAGCGTCGCCAGGACCTCGCTGAAGTCCGGGTCGTGGCCGACCAGGGTGACGGGATCCGGATCGCCGTGGTCACGCAGGATCTCCTCGAGCGTGCTCACGAGGAAGCCCTCGGCGAGTCGATCGTCTTCTTCGACGTTCGCGCCAAGGGCAGCCGCCACGATGACTGCGGTGTCGCGGGCGCGAACCTTGGGCGAGGTCAGGAAGAGGCCGAGCTCGGCATCGACCGCAGCCAGATGCTTGCCGAGCCGCTCTGCCTGGGCCCGACCCTTGTCGCTCAGCGGCCGCTCCGCATCGGGTCGATCCCACGTCGCAGCGTCGCCGGCATGGGCGTGGCGCAGGAGGTGGAGGCGCATCAGCGGCGCATCGACGGCGCGATCGCCTGTCGATCGGCTACGGTCGCGAACTGGGCGACCCGTTCGCCGAGCTGGGTGAAGACGCGGCGGAACACGGCCAGCCGCTCATCCTCCGTCCCGGTGGCGCCCGCCGGGTCCTCGTAGCCCCAATGCAGGGACTCGTGGACGCCGGGGAAGACCGGGCAGGCCTGACGAGCCTCGTCGCAGACGGTGATCACGTAGTCGAAGGACTGGCCGAGGTACTCATCGACGGACTTGGAGCGGGCCCAGGACGCATCGATGCCGGCATCACGGAGCACGCGCAGGGTCAGGGGGTTGACGCCCCTGGGGTCGGTCCCGGCCGAGTGGACCTCGAAGCGGTCACCGCCTCGGCGTCGCAGCAACGCCTCGGCCATGACGCTCCGTGCCGAGTTGCCGGTGCACACGAACAGCACGCGGAGCGGCGGGCGAGGGGTCGGCTCGGTCACGGGTTGAGGTCCTCCACGTCGCCGGTGACGAGGTAGACGATGTCTTCGGCGATGTTCGTCGAGCGATCGCCGATCCGCTCGAGGTAGTGCGAGGCGATGATGATGCGCGTCCCGCGCTCCACGTTGCCGGGATCGGCCCGCATCAGCTCGACCACCTCATCGAAGGTGGCATGGTAGAGCCGGTCGATGTCGTCGTCGAGCACGGCGATCTCCCGCGCTGCGACGGCGTTCGCATCCACGAGTGCGCGGAGTACCCCGTGCACCAGGACGGCCGAGCGCTCGGCCATCTCGGGCAGGTGGATGTAGTCGTGGAGCGGCGGCTCCGGCGCCAGCTTGATGACCTGCTTCGCGACGGATGCGGCGTGGTCGCCCATCCGCTCCAGCTCGTAGGTGACGTGGTCGAGCGTCAGCAGGTAGCGCAGGTCACGGGCGACCGGACTCTGCGTCGCGATCGTCATCGAGATGAGGCGTGTCACGGATCGTTGCGCATCGTTGATGACCGAGTCGCCGCGGATCACGTCCAGGGCGAGCTCCGTGTCGTGCGTCGTCAGCGCGGTCGAGGCCCGCCGGATCGCGTCCTCGACGAGGTTGCCCATGCGCAGGACGGCGTCCTTGATCAGCTGCTCCTCGCGATCGAGCGCGTCCCGTCGAGCCGGGATGCCCGGCGGCGGCAGCTGGTCCTGGGCGGCTTGGATCAGGGCCTCGACCTGATCGTCCATCTGGTTGGGGCGTCCGGCGCCGGGTTCGGTCATGACCGCCGTCCCTCGCTCATCCGAACCGACCGGACACGTAGTCCTCGGTCAGCCGGTTCGCCGGGTTGGTGAAGATGGTGATCGTCTCGTCCTGCTCCACGACATAGCCTGCCCGGTCATCGGCCATGTTCAGGAAGACCGTCCGGTCCGAGGCGCGTGCCGCCTGCTGCATGTTGTGGGTCACGATGACGATCGTGTAGCGCTCCTTGATGTCGGCCATCAGCTCCTCGATCTGGAGCGTCGCCCGTGGGTCCAGGGCGGAGCACGGCTCGTCCATCAGGATGACCTCGGGTTCCGTCGCGATCGCGCGCGCGATGCACAGGCGCTGCTGTTGGCCGCCCGAGAGCGACAGCCCCGACTGCTTGAGCTTGTCCTTCACCTCGTTCCAGAGGGCGGCGCGCTGCAGGCTCGACTCGACGAGGCCGTCGAGGTCGCCCTTGAACCCTGTCAGCCGTGGCCCGAAGGCGACGTTGTCGTAGATCGACTTCGGGAAGGGATTCGGCTTCTGGAAGACCATCCCGATCCGGCGCCGGACCTCGACCGGATCCACGTACGAGGCATACAGGTCCTCGCCGTGGTAGGTGATCGTGCCTTCGACGCGGGTCCCGGTGATCAGGTCGTTCATCCGGTTCATCGTGCGCAGGAGCGTGGACTTGCCACAGCCGGACGGGCCGATGAGGGCCGTGATCCGATGGGTCGGGACATCGATCGAGATGTCCTTCACCGCCCGGAACGCGCCGTAGTAGAAGCTGACGCCCTGCAGACGCATGATCGGCGCGAGGTCGGGTGCGGCGGCGCCGTCGATCGCCGCGTTGCCCGCTGTCGTGACGCTGATCGACACCGGCGTGGCCGGCGCGTCCCGTTCGGTTTCGACGGGACGGACCGGCTCGGGTGACAGGGTGGTCTGGTTCATGGCATCTCCCGGATCGGCGAAGGTGGTGTCAGCATCGTCCGGCGGTGGCTGGGTCACCACTTGCGGTCATACCGGTTGCGCAGGAGGATCGCGAACGTGTTGGCGAGGATGGTCAGGGCGAGGAGCACGAGGATGGCCGCCGCGGTCAGCGCCCGGAACTCCTCCTGCGGCTTGCGGGCCCAGTCGAAGACGATGATCGGGAGGGCGGTGTACGGACCGCCGAACAGGTCGGCGATGCTGCCGCCGGTGGAGAACGAGCCAAGGACCGCGCCGGCGAGGATGAGCGGCGCCGTCTCACCGAGGGCACGGGCCAGGGCGAGCACCGTGCCGGTCAGGATCCCGGGGGCTGCCGAGGGCAGGATGAGCTGACTGACCACCTGCCAGCGTGAGGCGCCGATGCCGTACCC
>DASPHN010000156.1:0-3248 GCA_035629655.1 Saccharimonadales bacterium (SeqCode)
AGGGCGGCAGCGCCCATCACGCCGGTGCCGCCGGCCTGAGCGCTCCGTAGACTGGATGGATGGCGTCGATCCGGCTCACCTACATCGGCGGAGGGAGCACCCGCGCCCCCGGCACCGTGGCGGCCATGATCGAGCGGGGCGCCGCGTTCGTGGGGTCGGAGATCGTGCTCGTCGATCTGGACGAACGCCGGCTCGACACGGTCCGTCGGCTCGCGACGCGCATGGCGGCCGCCCGCGGCGTCGACCTCCGATTCCGCACGACGACCGATCGTGTCGACGGGCTGACCGACGCCGACATCGTCCTGACGAGCTTCCGCCCAGGCGGCTTCCACGCACGGGCGCTCGACGAGTCCATCCCGCTCCGACACGGCGTGATCGGCCAGGAGACCCAGGGACCGGGCGGGTTCATGATGGCCCTGCGCTCCATCGCCGTGATGCGCGACATCGTCACCGACATCGATGCCCACGCCCCCCGAGCGACCCTCATCAACTACACGAACCCGGTGAACGTCGTCTCCGAGGCGATCACCCATCACAGCGCCATCCGCACCATCTCTCTCTGCGAAGGGCCACTGCAGTTCCCGGCCGGTGCGATGCGCAGTGCCGGTCTCGATCCGGCGACGCTCGACGCGACCCTCGTCGGGCTCAATCACACGGGCTGGACGGTGCGCCACGAGGATGCCGAGGGCGATGTCATCCCCCGGATCCGGGCCGCGGACGAGGCGCGACGCGACCGACCATCCGAGGATCCTCGATCCGACCGCTTGCTGCACCTCGCGGCGACGATGGGCGCGCTCCCGTCGCCCTATCTGGACTACTACTACTTCCGCGAGGCGACGGTCGCCGAGGCCATGGCTCGGCCGACGACCCGGGCGCAGGACATCCTCGCCGAGGTCGACGACTACTGGCGGCACTACGAGGAACAGGCGACCGCCGCGGAACCAAGACTCGATCCGGATCGTTCGCGGGGCGGCATCCTGGAGCTCGAGCTGGCCGTGGACGTGATCGATGCGATCGTCAACGACACGGGCGCGACCTGGCCGGTGAACGTGCCTGGGCGCGGGTCCCTGCCGGGCTTCCCGGACGATCTCGTCGTCGAGGTGCCGGCCGTCGTCGACCGGCGCGGCGCCACGCCGATCCCGCAGCCGGGCCTGCCGCCGACCGTTCGAGGCCTCATCGAGATGCTCGGCGCCTACCAGGCCCTGGCCGGTGAGGCGGCCTGGTCGGGCACCCGGCGCGATGCCGTCGCAGCGCTGGCGAGCCATCCCCTCGTCGTCTCGCTGGATCTCGCGGAACGGCTCTACGACGACCTCGCGGCCGCGCATCGCGAGCACCTGCCCGCGCGACTCCTCTCCTGACTCGTGGCGGCGGCATCGGGCTCCCTGCTCGGCGTGGATGGCGGCAACTCCAAGACCCTGGCGCTCGTCGCCCGCCCCGATGGCACGGTGGTCGGCGCGGGCCGGACCGCGCGCAGCAGCGACCTCCATGCCGAGCCGGAGGCCGCGGTCCTCGCCACGCTCGACGCTGTCGTCGGCGAGGCGGTACGTTCGGCCGGTCGCTCGCGGCTGGCGCACACGACCTTCAGCCTCGCCGGCGCGGACTGGCCGGAGGACATCGACTGGCTGACCGTCCACCTGCGCGACCGATGGCCGGGCACGACGGTCGTGAACGATGCGATCGGAGCCCTGCGGGCAGCGATCCCGCTCGGGGCCGGCGTCGTGATCGTGTGCGGGACCGGCACGGCGACCGGGGCGCGGGGACCGGATGGACGGACCTGGCACAGCGGGTTCTGGCAAGGCCCCCATGCCGCTCGCGAGCTTGGCCTGATGGCGTTGCGCGCTGTCTACCGCGCCGAGCTGGGGCTCGATCCGGGGACTGCCTTGACCGGTGCACTGCTCGCGGCCACGGGAGCCCCCGATGTGGAGGCCGTCCTCCATGCACGGACGGCGCGCGACGGGGGAGCGGAGGATCCCGCTCGATTCGCGGCGATCCTCCTGGACGCGGCCGATGCCGGCGACCAGATCGCCGCTGACCTCGTGCACCGACATGGCCTCGATCTCGGACAAGTGGCGGTCGCGGCGGGCCGACGCGTCGGCATCGCCGATGATGCGCCGGCGACCCTGGCGCTCGCGGGCGGGCTCTTCCGCCATCCCGCGCGGCGATTGCGGCGCTCGATCCTCGAAGCCGTGGGCGACCTGGCTCCGGGCTATCGGCTCGGCGGGACCGGGCTCGAGCCCGCGGTCGGGGCGCTCCTGCTCTCGTTCGATCGTGCCGGGATCGAGATCGATGCCGCCGTCCAGGCACGGCTCATCGCGAGCCTGCCGGACCCGAGCTTCTTCGCCGGCGGAGCCGGCACGGGAAGCGCATGAGCCGGTTCGCGGCCAATGTCGGCTTCCTGTACGCAGACCGCCCGATCGAGGAGCGCCCGGCCGCGGCCCGCGCTGACGGGTTCGAGGCCATCGAATCGGCCTGGCCGATCGTCGTGCCGGAGCGCTTCGCGTCGATGGTCCGAGACGCCGGCGTCCGGGTCGCGCTGCTCAACATGGCCGCCGGCGATCTCGCGGCCGGCGAGCGCGGGTATCCCAACGATCCAGCACGCATCGATCGATGGCGGGCCGACCTGGAAGACGCCCTGCGTCTTGCGGCGGCGATCGACTGTCCGACCATCAACGTCCTGGCCGGCAACCGGATCGGTGACGTGCCCGAGGATGCCCAATGGGCGTGTCTCGAGGCGAACCTGGCCTGGGCGTTGCCGCTGGCCCAGGCCGCGGGGCGCCGTCTCGTCGTAGAGGTCCTCAATCCACGGGACACGCCGGACTACCTGGTCAGCGATCTCGATGTCGCCGCCGGGCTGGTCGAGCCTCATCGCGCGGAGGGCCTCGGGCTGCAGTTCGATACGTACCACGTCGGCGTGATGGGACTGGACGTCGTCGATGCGTTCCGCCGCCGGGCGCACCTGGTCGACCACATCCAGGTCGCCGACGTGCCCGGTCGACACGAGCCCGGGACCGGGTCGATCGACTGGCGGGGCTTCTTCGGCGTCGTGCTCGCCGGCGGCTACGGGGGAGCGATCGGCTTGGAGTACCACCCCCGCGGCGCGACGAGCGAAGGCCTGGCGTGGCTGCCGCCGGAGGCCCGACGCTGGAACGCCGCGCCATTCATCTTCGGGAACCCGCCGCAGGCCTAGGGCGGGTCCGACCGCGTCGCCATCATCGCCACAGCACGTCGGAGGTCCTCGGGTCCCCCGA
>DASPHN010000157.1:0-7967 GCA_035629655.1 Saccharimonadales bacterium (SeqCode)
TCCAGCAGCTCGTCCGTGGTGTCCACACCGGCCGTGGCCAGCTTGGATGCGTAGGCGGGTCCGATGCCCTCGACCTCGTCGATCCTCACGATCCGATGCTCCCCTGCGGTGTGGCGCGCCTCAGGCTCCGGCTGGGCCCGATGATACCCTTGCCCCTCCCCAGCGACGACACGGATCGGCCACGGAGGCAGCATGGACCAGGCCTTCCAGGACGCCATCACGAGCGGCTACACACTGTCCGAGCCGAGTCTCATCCTCGGCAGCGCGATGCACGAGGGCGAGCTCTTCAACGACGTCCGGGTGCAGGTCGCGCTGTCGATGCTCAACCGGCACGGCCTCATCGCCGGCGCCACCGGGACGGGCAAGACGAAGACGCTCCAGCTGATGGCCGGCCAGCTCTCGAAGGCCGGTGTCCCCGTCTTCGTGGCCGACATCAAGGGCGACCTGACCGGCCTCGCCGCCGCCGGCGACGCGACGAACCCCAAGGTCCAGGAGCGTGCCTCGTCGATGGCCTGGACGTTCGAGGCCGCCGGGCACCCGGTCGAGTTCCTGTCGCTGTCCGGAGCGCTCGGGGCCCAGGTCCGCGCGACGGTCCACTCGTTCGGCCCACTCCTGCTCGGCAAGGTCCTGGACCTCAACGAGACACAGACCAGCATCCTCGCCCTGGTCTTCAAGTACTGCGACGACAACGACCTGCCGCTGCTGGACCTCAAGGATCTGGGCACGACGCTCAAGTTCCTGGCCAGCGATGAAGGCAAGCCGATCCTGGCCGACTACGGCGGGATGTCGAGCGCGTCGGTCGGGGTGCTGCTGCGCTCGATCGTCGTCCTCGAGCAGGAGGGCGCGGACACGTTCTTCGGCGAACCGGAGTTCGACGTCGAGGACCTGCTGCGCACGACACCCGAAGGGGAGGGGATCATCAGCATCCTCGAGCTCTCGGACGTCATGGACAAGCCCCGCCTGTTCTCGACCTTCATGCTCTGGATGCTGGCCCAGCTCTACGAGCAGCTGCCCGAGGCCGGCGACCTGCCAAAGCCCAAGCTGTGCTTCTTCTTCGACGAGGCGCACCTCCTCTTCGACGACGCGTCCGAGGCGCTCATGGACCAGGTCGAGCGGACGGCCCGGCTCATCCGGTCGAAGGGCGTGGGGGTCTACTTCGTGACCCAGGCGCCGACCGACGTCCCGTCACCGGTCCTCGCCCAGCTGGGCAACCGCGTCCAGCACGCACTGCGCGCGTTCACCCCGGACGATGCCGACGCGCTGCGCAAGACCGCCCGGACGTTCCCGACCACGGCGTTCTACGACGTCGAGACATCGATCACCTCGCTCGGGACCGGCGAGGCGCTCATCACGGTCCTCTCGCCCAAGGGCGTCCCGACGCCGCTCGCCGCGACCCGCCTGCTCGCCCCCGACTCGCTGATGGCGCCGATCGACGAGGTCCAGTTCCGCGGTCGCATCGCGATGAGCCCCATCCAGGCCAAGTACGGCGAGACCGTGGACCGCGACAGCGCCCACGAGCGCATCACCGGCCGCATCGTTGCGGCGAGGGAAGCCGCGATCTCGGCGAGCCAGGAGGCGGCCGTGCGGGCGGGCGTCGATCCGACCACGGCCGCCGGCATGAACTCCATGACGCCGGCCCAGCTCGAGCGCGAGATGAAGCGCCAGCAGAAGGAGCTCGAGGCGGCGCAGAAACGGGCCGCCACCGAGGCCGAGCGCCAGCGCAAGGCCGAGGAGAAGGCCGCGGTGGCCGCCGCCAAGCAGCGCCAGAAGACGATCGATACCGCGCTGCGGACCGGCGGCAAGGTCGTGACGTCGAGGCTGGGACAGGACATCGTCCGGGGGATCTTCGGCACGCTCTTCGGCGGCGGCAAGTCGCGCTGATCCAGCCGCTGCGCGGGGTCGCCCGCTGGGCCGATCCGGCGTGGCGTCGCGAACCTGGCTGGAGAGCGCCGCCGCGACCTAGGTGATGACGAGCTGCGCGGGCACGTCCTCGGCCACCGGCGGATAGCTCGGCTTCAGGCCCTCGATGGTGTCCGCGAGGATCGATGCGACGGCCAGGTTGCGGAACCACTTGCGGTCGGCCGGGATGACGTACCACGGTGCGTGGTCGGTCGACGTCTTCGTGAGGGCCTCGTCGAAGGCCGCCTGGTAGTCGTCCCAGCGTTCGCGCTCGGCGAGATCGCCCATCGAGAACTTCCAGCGCTTCGACGGGTCGTCATAGCGCGCCTGGAAGCGCTCGCGCTGCTCCTCGCGGTCGATCGACAGGAAGCACTTCACGATCGTCGTTCCGTTCTCGACGAGATGCCGCTCGAAGTCGTTGATCTGGTCGAAGCGACGCGACCAGACGGCCTTCGGGACGAGGTCGTGGACGCGCACGACGAGGACATCCTCGTAGTGCGAACGGTTGAAGATGCCGATCTCGCCCTTGCGCGGCACCGCCCGATGGACCCGCCACAGGAAGTCGTGGGCGAGCTCCTCGCTGCTCGGCACCTTGAACGAGGTCACCGGACAGCCCTGTGGATTGAAGGCGGTCGCGACCTTCTTGATCGTGCCGTCCTTGCCAGCTGCGTCGATGCCCTGCAGGACGACGAGCATGGCTCGCGACGCGTCAGCCCAGAAGCGGTCCTGCAGCTCCGCCAGTCGTGCGAGCTGACGTTCGATGACGGGCTCCGCGTGCGCCTTGTCCCAACCGTGCGTCGCGCCGGCATCCATCTTCGACAGCTGGACACGAGTGCCGGGCGTGACCCGGAGCGCATCGCGGAGGTCCTTCGGGTCGGCCATGTCGCCCAGTATGCCGGGCCGGGCCCGCGGCGGTGCCGTGCCGGCGGACGACCCGGGAGGAGGCTCGGGCCGTCCGCCGATCGGCAGGGAGGAGATCAGGTGTCGGACGGTCGGCCAGCCAGGATGTCGTCGGCGACCGGCGACTGGATGCTGCGGGCCGCGGCGCCGCCATCCACCGGGATGCTCGCACCGTTCACGAACGACGACTCGTCCGAGAGCAGGAACGCGACCACGGACGCGATCTCATCGGGCCGCCCCACCCGCCCGAGCGTGGCCATGGCCGAGAGCGTCCGGAAGGCCGCATCGGGGTCGGGCGAGCGGGCGACGGTGGCCTGGTTCCATTCGGTCCAGATCGCACCCGGATCGACCGTGTTGGCCCGGATCCCGGCGGGTCCGTACTCGACCGCGAGGTTGCGCGTGAACCCGACGATGCCCGCCTTGCTGAACTCGTAGGCCGCCCAGTTCGGGAAGCCGGCCCGCCCGTGGATCGAGCCCAGGCTGACGATGGACCCACCGGAACGCTGGGCGAGGAACGTCCGGACGGCGACGGACGACCCCCAGTACGTCCCCTCGACGTTGACCCGCACGAGCCGCCGGACCGCATCCGGGTCGGGCGCGTGGACGGAGTCCATCGCGACGATGGCCGCGTTGTTGACCCAGCCGTGCAGTGGGGCGAGGGCGGTCGCCGCATCGCGCGCCCGTTCGAGGTCGGGCAGCTCGGCGACGTCCCCGACGATCACCGACCCGGGCCGCCCGTTGCTCGCCAGCCAGCGCCCCGCGTCCTCGGCCGTGACCGGGTCGATCTCGATCCCGACGGCGGCCCAGCCGTCATCCGACAGGCGCTCGAGGATCGCCCGGCCCAACCCCTGTCCCGAGCCGGTCACGACGACGCTCCGGGACGGCACGGCGGGGGTCATGCCGGCGCCTCCGCAGCGGGGTCGGGTGGCGCCGCCAACGAGGTGCGGCCCGGCGGGAGCTCGACGAGGATGATCGTGACATCGTCGGGCGCGCGGCAGACGACGACGCGGATCGTGGCCCCGTCCGGCAGCGTCTGCGGGACGATCGGCGAGGTGGGCGGGTAGCCGGCCGCCGTCAGGCGCTCGACGATGGCGTCGACGTCGCGGACGAGGAGATTCACCGCCATGACGCCGGGATCGAACGGAGCCCGGCGGGCTACCGTCCGAGCCTCCGAGGTCAGCTGGACGAGCTCGATCTCGGAGCCGTCCGGACAAGAGACCACGACGGCGTGCACCGCGGGTGCCTGGAGGCCGAACAGCGCCCCGATCGCGGCTGGGTCGTGATCGTCGTCGAAGGTGACCCGCAACCCCAGGAGGTCGCGGAAGAACGCGACGGTCGTCGGTAGGTCGCTGGCCGCGATCACCGGATGGAACAGGCCCTCGACGCTCCCGACCACGACCCACCTCCGGCTGCCTGGAGCGGTCCGCTGCGGGACCGTTGAGATATGATATCTCAAACACGTGGCGGAACTTCGGGAGGTATCGGTCGATGTCTGCGGCGACCCCGCGCTGGACCATCCACGCGGTCGACACAGGGACCTCGACCTTGGACGCGTCGATGCTCACGTACACCGTGGGCGCCGGGACGATCGTCCGCATCCCGCGCGTCATCTGGGTCGTCCGGGGCCCGACGACCATCGTCGTCGACACGAGCGTGCCACCGGGCTCTCGACCATCCGAGTTCATCGGCGAGGTCCTCGACCGGACGCCCGATCAGGAGCCCGCGAATGCGCTGCGCCTGGCGGGCCTCGACCCGAAGGACGTCGAGTACGTCGTGCTGACCCACCTCCACTGGGACCACGCTGGCAACTGCGACCTCTTCCCGGACGCGTCCGTCCTCGTCCAGGATGCCGAGCTGCGCTACGCCATCGCCCCCGGCCGATTCTTCCGCAAGGCCTTCCTGGCCCCGACGTCGGGCTGGGGCACGCCGCCGTACCTCGTTCCGAACCTGCGCACGGTGACCGGCGAGCTGGACCTCCTGCCCGGCCTCCGGATCGTCCGGGCCCCCGGCCACACCCCGGGCTCGCAGGCCCTCGTGGTCGACACCGAGCATGGATCGTTCGCGATCGCCGGTGACGCGGTCTCCACGTACGAGAACGTGGATCGCGATCTTCCGCCCGGGTACCACGTGGACGTCGACGCATCGATGGAGTCCCTGGACGCCCTCCGCGAGGCTGCCGACTACCTGTTGCCCTCGCACGACTACTCCGTCTTCACCGACGGACCCGTCTCCGAGATCGGACCGGCGCACGGAGCCGAACGCCAGGCTGCCGGCTGATGCTCGCGCTGCGCAAGGCGACGCCGGATGCCACGTCGCTCTCGCTCGAGGAAGTGCCCGTGCCCGAGCCCGGTCCGGGCCAGGCGCGCATCGCCGTCACGGCCGCCGGCATGTGCGGCACGGACCTGCACATCCTTGCCGGCGACTACGCGTCGCGGCCGCCGGTGACGCTCGGCCACGAGATCGCCGGACGCGTGGATGCGCTGGGGGAGGGCGTGGATCCGGGCTGGCTGGGGGCACTGGTCGCACCGGAGACCGCGTTCTCCACCTGCGGCCGCTGCGACTGGTGCAGGACCGCCCGGCCCATGCTCTGCCGCGAGCGGCTGTCGGTCGGGTCCGGCGTGGATGGCGGCTTCGCGGCCGCGGTCGTCGTGCCGGCGACCAAGCTGCACCGCCTGCCGGACTGGCTGGACGACCATGCCGCAGCGCTCCTGGAGCCGCTCGCCTGCGGCTGCAACTCGCTCTTCGATCCAGCGGTCGTCGAAGCGGGCGACACGGTCGTCGTCACCGGTCCCGGCCCGGTCGGCCTCCTCGCGGCGCAGCTGGCCCGGGTGGCCGGGGGTCAGGTCATCGTCGTGGGCACGGCCGGCGATCGGGAGCGGCTCGCCGTGGCCCAGCGACTGGCGTTCGACACGCGCGATGTCGACGAGCCTGCGGACCGAGCCTCACTCGACCAGGCGGGTCTCGACCGGCGGATCGATGTCGTCGTGGAGGCGTCGGGGGCGCCGGCGGCCGTTCGCTCGGCGCTGACCTGGCTGCGGCCGCGCGGGACGCTCGTCCAGATGGGTCTGCTCTCGGGTGAGATCAGCGTCCCGTTCGGCGAGATCGTGACGCGTGAGCTCCGTGTCCGGGCGGGATTCGGCAGCTCGCCGGCCTCCTGGCTTCGCGCCGTTCGCCTCGTCCGCGAGCGGCAGGTCGAGCTCGAGCCCTTGCTCAGCGAGGTGCTGCCGCTGCGCGACTGGCCGAAGGCGCTGGACGCGTTCGAGCACCGGGATGGCCTGAAGACGGTCTTCGATCCGCGGCTCGACTGATCAGCCCGCGACGCGCGGGTCCCAGCCGTCGCTGGCCGCGACGACTCGAGCGGCGCCACCCGCGGCGATGAGCTCACGGCCCTCGCGGAGTCGGAAGCCGGTGCCCCAGGTCTCGAGGCGCTCGTCGTGGATCCCGTTCGCCCCGGCGACCGACGGCTGTGGCCAGATGGTCAGGAGGACCAGGGGCTCGTCACCGTCGTTGCGAAGGCGATGGAACGTGCCGGCCGGGATGAAGACGACCATGCCCGGCACGAGGCGGTAGGTCTCGCAGCCCGTGCCGTCGTTCGGATCGCCCCCGAGGTCGACCAGCGTCTCGCCGCTCACGACGTAGTAGATCTCGTCGTTGTCGGGATGGTTCCCGCCGCCCAGGCCCTGGTGCGGATCCACGGTGCCCTGGTTCAGGAGGAGGTCGTGGCGACCGGTCGTCTCCTCGCCCAGGACGTGCTGCGAGTGGTAGGCCGGGTCGTCGGGATGGGTGAACGGCTCGATGTCGTCGGTCCGGATGACCAGGTAGCGGGGCTCAGCAGCCATCGGATCGGGCTCCTCGTGGTGCGTGATCAGCGGAGGGCGCGGCGGATCGTGTCCGCGACGCGTGACGGGGTGGGGATGGCCAGTCGCTCGAGGTTCTCGGCGGCCGGCAACGGCAGGTGCGGGGTGGTGATCCGGATGATCGGGCCGGACAGGTCGTCGATGCCCTCTTCGGCGACGATCGACGCCACCTCCGCGCCCCAGCCGCACAGCCGTGGGTTCTCCTCCACGGTGAACAGCCAGCCGGTGGCCGCCACGGACCGCAGGACGGTCGTCATGTCGAGCGGCACGAGCGTGCGCAGGTCGATGACCGTGAGCTCGATGCCCTCGGCCGCCAGCGTCTCTGCGGCGGCGAGCGCCACGGGCACCATGGCCGCCAGCGCGACCACGGTCGCGGCGTCGCCCTCGCGGGCGACGGCAGCCTGGCCGAGCGGGACGACGTGCTCGCCGTCAGGCACCTCGCCCTTGCTCGCGAACAGGTTCTTGTGCTCGAACACGAGCACGGGGTCCGGGTCGCGGATCGCGGCGGCCAGCAGGCCCTTCATGTCGGCCGCATTGGAGGGCGCGACGACCTTGAGACCGGGCACGGCCATCGCCCAGTTCTCGACGGACTGGCTGTGCTGGGCGCCGAAGCGGATGCCGCCACCGTTCGCCGTGCGGATGACGAGGGGCAGGCTGACCTGGCCATCGGTCATGTAGCGGGTCTTGGCGATCTCGTTGGCCACAAGGTCCCAGCACACGGCCAGGAAGTCGCTGAACATGATCTCGGCGACCGGCCGCATGCCCGTCATCGCCGCACCCATGGCCATGCCGAGGATGGCCTGCTCGGAGATCGGCGTGTCGAGGACGCGCCGCGGACCGAAGCTGTCGAGGAGCCCGGCGGTCGTCTTGAACACCCCACCGGCGGCAGCCACGTCCTCGCCGAGGAACACGACCGAGGGGTCGCGCTCCATCTCCTGCGCGAGGCCGGCGGCCACCGCCGCGCGATAGGTCAGTTCGGACATCGAAGGTCTCCCGGCACAGGGTGGGCGATGGTCATGGGAGGAGCTCGGCCGCCCAGGCACGGACCTGCTCGGCGACGCGTGTGGCCGACAGCCCGAAGTGGTCGAGCAATGCCTCGTTGGGACCGGATTCCCCGAACACGTCCCGAAGTCCGATGCGGCGCAGCCGGGGACCATGTCCCTGCTCGGCCAGCAGCTCGGCGACCGCCCCGCCGAGGCCGCCGATGATGGTGTGCTCCTCGACCGTGATCACGAGCAGGGCGCCCTCCAGCGCGGCGAGGAGGCCGTCCGCATCCAGCGGCTTGAGCACCGGCACGTGCACGAGGTCGAC
>DASPHN010000158.1:0-4091 GCA_035629655.1 Saccharimonadales bacterium (SeqCode)
GTCTCGCCGACGACGATGATGTCGCCGACCTTGAGCGTGCCGGTCTGCACCAGGGCCGTCGCGACGGCGCCACGGCTCTTGTCCATCTGGGCTTCGACGATCGTGCCGATCGCCAGACGGTCCGGGTTGGCCTGCAGCTCCTGGAGATCCGCGACGAGCAGGACCATCTCGATGAGCTCGTCGAGGCCGATGCGCGTCTTGGCCGAGACCGCGACGAGCGGCACGTCGCCGCCGTACTCCTCGATGACGACGCCCGCCTCGGTCAGCTCCGTCTTCACCCGGGTCGGGTCGGCTTCCGGCCGGTCGATCTTGTTGAGGGCGATGATGATCGGCACCTTGGCCGCGCGGGCGTGGCTGATCGCCTCGAGGGTCTGGGGCATGACCCCATCGTCGGCGGCGACCACGATGATCGCGATGTCGGTGACGCGAGCGCCACGGGCACGCATGGCGGTGAATGCCTCGTGACCGGGCGTGTCGAGGAAGACGACGCGCTTGCCGTCGTGCTCGACCTCGCTTGCGCCGATGTGCTGGGTGATGCCACCCCGCTCGCCCGCCGCGACCTCGGTGGACCGCAGGGCATCGAGCAGGCTCGTCTTGCCGTGGTCGACGTGGCCCATGACGGTGACGATCGGTGGGCGCGGCTGCAGCGACGCCGGGTCGTCGTCCTCGAACAGGACCTCCTTGGTCGCCTCGGGCGCCGGGCCGTCGGCCTCGCCCTCGGGTCCGGTGCCGTTCGTCGAGGCGGCGACGGTCTCGGCCACCTCGTAGCCGAGCTCGGACGCGACGAGGGACGCGGTGTCGCGGTCGATGAGCTGGTTGATCGTCGCGAAGATCCCGCTCTTGATCAGCTCGCGGATGATGTCCGCGACGTTGACCGACAGCAGGTCCGCGAGCTCCTTGACGGTGATCGTGCCGG
Source organism: Saccharimonadales bacterium (SeqCode) (assembly GCA_035629655.1). Classification (GTDB taxonomy): domain Bacteria; phylum Chloroflexota; class Limnocylindria; order Limnocylindrales; family CSP1-4; genus SPCO01. The sequence goes on from DASPHN010000158.1 coordinate 917, forward strand.
GCAGCTCGATCGCGCCACGCTCGCGCGGGTCGATCGTCTGCACCGCGGCTGCGCCGAATGCGCCGTCGCGACGCGGCGGCTTGCGGGGGCCGCGACGGCCGCGGGTGCCGCTCCTACTCCTGGCCACGGGCTCCTCCTTCGAGATCGTTCGTGATGATGGCTCCATGGCCGACGCTCTCGAGGAACGTGGCCGGGAGCGGGGTCTCGAGCGCCCGCTTGAGGGCGCCCTTGGTGATGGCGAGGTCCAGGCACTCGGTGCCCTGGCAGACGTATGCGCCGCGCCCAGCGAGGCGGCCCGTCGCATCCGCGACGACCTCCCCGGTCGGCGTCCGGACGATGCGCTGCAGCTCGAGCTTGGGTCGGACGGTGCGGCAGGCGACGCACGAGCGCGTCGGGACGCGCCGGGGCGTGGCGGCAGGCACGGGACGAGCGGCGGCGGCTACGACGCCACCTCCTCGGTGACCGGGGCCGCCTCTGGTGCGGTCTTCTTGGTGGCCTTCTTCGGCTTGGCCGTCGCTTCGGCCTCGGTCGGGGCGTCAGCGCCGTCGGTCTCGGCGGCCGCCTTCTTGGTCGCGCGCTTCGGCTTGTCGGCGGGCGCCTCGGCCTCGGGCGCGGGTGCGGCCCCGGCCTCGTCCGGCGCGTCGACCGTCTCGGTCGCCGCCTTGGTCTTCGTCGCTCGCTTCGCCTTCGGCTTCTCGGCCGGGCTCTCTGCCGGCGCGTCGATCGAGTCGTCCGTCGCGGCGATCGGTTCGGCGTCGGCGACCGGGGCGTCGGCGGCGGCCTTGGCCTCGGCGACCGAGACGTCGCTGCGGATGTCGATGCGCCAACCGGTCAGGCGGGCGGCGAGTCGCGCGTTCTGGCCTTCACGGCCGATGGCCAGCGAGAGCATCCGCTCGGGCACGGTCACCGACGCGATGCGGTGCTCCTCGTCGATGTCGACCGACAGGACCTGGGCCGGGCTGAGCGCATTGGCCACGAAGACGCCGGCGTCGTCGCTCCACGGGATGACGTCGATCTTCTCGCCGGCGAGCTCGGCCACGACCGCCTGGACGCGAGCCCCTCGCTGGCCGACGGTCGCGCCGACCGGATCGAGACCCTCCTGGCGCGAGGCGACGGCGACCTTGGATCGGCTGCCGGCCTCCCGGGCGATGGCCTTGATCTCGACGGTGCCGCTGTGGATCTCGGGCACCTCCAGCTCGAAGAGCCGGCGCAGGAAGCCCTTGTGGGTCCGGCTCACGAAGATCTGCGGCCCGCGGACGGACCGCCGGACCTCGAGGACGAACGCCTTGACGTTCTGGCCGATGCGGTAGTGCTCGAGCTGGCTCTGCTCGGTCGTCGCGAGGATGGCTTCCACGTTCTTGCCGACGTCGAGGATGATCGCCCGCGGCTCGACGCGGTTGACGGTGCCGGTGATCAGCTCGCCTTCGCGCGACGCGAATTGGTCGAAGACCTGGTCGCGCTCGACCTCGCGGATCCGCTGGAGCACGATCTGCTTGGCCGTCTGTGCGCCGATGCGACCGAAGACGTCGCCGTCGAGCTGCTCTGTCTCGACCATGTCACCGGGCTTGGCGTCGGGGTCGTGGGTCTGCGCGTCCGCGACGGTCATCTGGGTCAGCTCGTCCTCGATCTCGTCGACGACCAGGCGCGCCCGATAGACCCGGATCCGACCCGATTCGGCGTCGATCCGAACGTGGATGTCCTCGTCGCCGGCGACGCGGCGGTACGCCGACTGGATGCCGTCCTCGACGGCTCCGATCAGTTGCTCACGGGAGACCTGCTTCTCCGCGTTGAGCTGGAGGAGGGCGCCCACGAAGTCTCGACTCACGATCGCCTCCTCTTCTGCGCGGATATCAAGTCACGGCCGGTCCGAAAAAAAACGTGGGGGTCACCCACGTCACGGAGCGGCCGTTCAGTTGTGGGAAGTATACACCCGGATGCGTGGACGCTCAAACGGGAGGCCGGCCGAGGGGGTGGCGTCAAGCCCTGCTGGCCGCCGGCTGGGGGCTCGCGTCCGGGTCGCCGGTCGGGCCGGGGTAGCGGCGCGCCACGTAGTCCTCGAGGATCCCGATGAACTCGTCGACCAGTCCCTCGCCACGGAGCGTGCGATCGAGCTTGCCGTCGATGAAGACCGGCGCCACGGGCTCCTCGAAGGTGCCCGGCAGGGAGATGCCGATGTCCGCGTGCTTCGATTCACCCGGCCCGTTGACGACGCAGCCCATGACCGCGACGCGCAGCTCCTCGGCACCTGGGTGGGTCTCGCGCCAGATCGGCATCTGGTCCTTGAGATACCCCTGGATCTGCTGGGCCATCTCCTGGAAGAACGTGCTCGTCGTGCGGCCACAGCCCGGACAGGCGCTGACCTGGGGCAGGAACGAGCGCAGGCCCATCGACTGGAGGACCTGCTGGGCGACCTCGACCTCGCGTTCGCGAGGCGCACCCGGCTCGGGGGTCAGCGAGACACGGATCGTGTCGCCGATGCCATCGTTGAGCAGGATGGCCAAGCCGGCGGTCGAGGCGATGATGCCCTTGTCGCCCATGCCGGCCTCGGTGAGGCCGAGGTGGAGCGGGTAGTCGCAGCGAGCCGCCAGGAGCCGGTAGACGTCGACGAGGTCGCGCACGCCGCTGACCTTCGCGCTGATGATGATCCGGTCGTGGCGAAGGCCCGTCTGCTCGGCCAGCTCGGCGGAGCGGAGGGCCGACTGGAGCATCGCCTCGATCATCACGTCGCGCGCGTCGCGCGGCTCGGCGAGCCTCGCGTTCTCGTCCATGAGCTCGGTCAGGACCGCCTGGTCGAGCGAGCCCCAGTTGACCCCGATGCGCACGGGCTTGTCGTGGTCGATCGCCACCTGGACGATCGTCGCGAAGTGCTCGTCGTGACGCTTTGCCCCGACGTTGCCCGGGTTGATCCGGTACTTCGCGAGCAGCGCGGCGGTCTCCGGAAAGTCGACCAGGAGCTTGTGCCCGTTGTAGTGGAAGTCACCGATGATCGGGACCTCGACCCCGAGGCCACGCACCTTGCGGACCATCTCGGGGACCGCGGCCGCGGCCTCCTCGGTGTTGACCGTGACGCGCACGAGCTGCGAGCCGGCGTGGGCCAGGCGCGCGACCTGGATCGCGGTCCCGTCGGCGTCGGCCGTGTCGGTGTTCGTCATCGACTGGACGACGATCGGGTGGG
>DASPHN010000159.1:0-5998 GCA_035629655.1 Saccharimonadales bacterium (SeqCode)
GCGGTCCAGCGCGACCTCCGCCGCAGCTCGCAGCGCGCCCGGCGTGAACGCCAGCTCCACCTTGTCGAGGGAGAGGAACTTCTGGAACTGGCGGGTGACCGCGTTCTTCGGCTCGGTCAGGACGCGGACCAGGTCGTCGGCAGTCAGGGCGTTGAGGGTGACCATCACCGGCAGGCGGCCGATGAACTCGGGGATGAGCCCGAACTTGAGCAGGTCCTCGGGCATCAGCTTCTCGAGGACCATGCCCCGCTCGACGGCGCTCATCGGCGCCTCGGACCCGAACCCGATGGCCCGCTTGCCGACCCGCTCTTCGACGAGCTTCTCGAGGCCGTCGAATGCCCCACCGCAGATGAACAGCACGTTCGTCGTGTCGATCTGGATGAAGTCCTGGTGGGGATGCTTGCGACCGCCCTGGGGCGGCACATTGGCGACGGTCCCTTCCAGGATCTTCAGGAGGGCCTGCTGGACACCCTCGCCCGACACGTCCCGGGTGATCGAGGGGTTGTCCGCCTTGCGCGCGATCTTGTCGATCTCGTCGATGTAGATGATCCCTCGCTGGGCGCGGGCCACATCGAAGTCGGCCGCCTGGATGAGCCGCAGCAGGATGTTCTCGACGTCCTCGCCGACATAGCCGGCCTCGGTCAGCGAGGTCGCGTCCGCGATGCAGAACGGCACGTCCAGGACGCGGGCCAGCGTCTGGGCGAGGAGGGTCTTGCCGGAGCCGGTCGGCCCGACGAGGAGCACGTTCGACTTCTGGAGCTCGACGTCATCGATCTGGTGGCCGGCGTTGACCCGCTTGTAGTGGTTGTAGACCGCGACCGAGAGGACCTTCTTGGCGCGTTCCTGGCTGATGACGTACTGGTCGAGCGCGTCCTTGATCTGGTGCGGGTTGGGGAGCTTCGACGCCGCCTGCTTGGGACGCGGCGTCTCGAGCATCTCCTCTTCGATGATCTCCTGGCAGAGGTTGATGCACTCGTCGCAGATGTAGACGCCCTGACCCGCGATGAGCTTGCGGACCTGTTCCTGGCTCTTGCCGCAGAAGGAACAGCGATACGGGACCTTGGGTCCCTTGCTGCTACTCGTCGAGGTCACGTGCCGGTCCTGCTCCCCTGGGCCTAGTCGGTCGTCTTCTGGCGTTTCGGTTCGATGGTCGTGTCGGGGGCCGGCTCTTCGGCCGCCTCCGCCACCTTCTCGTCATGGTGCTGCGCCGTCAGTGAGTCCCACTGCTCGGAGTAGACCGCGTCGATGATGCCATAGTCCTTCGCGGCCTCGGGCGCCATGAACAGGTCGCGGTCCGTATCGGTCGCCACCTTCTCGACCGGCTGACCGGTATGCCGAGCGAGGATCTCGATGTTGCGCTGGACGAGGAACTCCCATTCCTTCATCTGGAGCTTCGCGTCCGGCGCATTGCCGCGGAACCCGCCCGAGCCCTGGTGGATCATGATCCGGCTGTTCGGCAGGGCGTAGCGCTTGCCCTTCGTGCCGGCCGCCAGCAGGACCGCAGCCATGGACGCGGCCATGCCGATGCAGATCGTGCTGACCGGGGCACGCAGGTACTGCATCGTGTCGTAGATCGCCAGGCCCGAGTTGACGACGCCGCCGGGCGAGTTGATGTACAGGCTGATGTCCTTCTCCGGATCCTCCGAGTCGAGGAAGAGGAGCTGGGCGATCACGAGGTTGGCGAGGTGATCCTCGATCGCGTCGCCCAGGAAGATGATCCGCTCACGCAGCAGGCGGGAGTAGATGTCGTAGGCGCGCTCCCCCCGGCTGGAGGATTCGATGACCATGGGGACGAGCATTCGGGGTCTCCCTGCTGGATCCGGGATCGGGTCGATCTGGAGTGGGCGAGTCAACCGGCGGGGGCTGGCTCGTCGGCGCGTGTCTCCGCGTCCGCCGGAGCGTCAGCGGCCACCGCGATGGGCTGGTCGTCGAGGATGGAGCCGGGATCGGTCGCGCCGATCGAGGCGTTGGCCTGAGCCTGCTCATTGTCCAGCGCGGACGGCGCGCCGTCCTCGAGGTGCGGCAGCGGCTGGTGCTCCGGGTGGGCAGCCAGCCACTGGTCGATCAGGACCTCGACGACCCGGCTCCGGCGCAGGGTGCTGCGGATGAACGCGCGACCCCGCTCCGACTCGAAGTACGACAGGAGACGCTGATCGCCGGCGTAGCGCTGGCGACCCGCCTCGATCTCCGCGTCGACGGCCGCCTCGGGCACCTCGATGCCCTCCGCGTCGGCGACCTTGGTCAGCACGAGCAGCGTCTTGACGCGCTTCTCGGCGTTCGGTCGGAAGTCGGCATGCAGGTCGTCGCCGGTCTTCTCCGTGGCCTTGAGGTAGGCCTCCTCGGTGATGCCCTGGCGGGCGAGCGAGCCGCGGAACTCGTCGTGCATCACCTCGACCTCCTGGTCGATGAGCACGTCGGGCAGCTCGAGGGTCGCGTTGGCGACCGCGTAGTCGATGATCTGATCGGCGAAGCCGTGACGAGCGCGATCGAGGCCGTTCGCCTCGAGTCGGGTGCGGATGTCCGCCCGAAGCGCATCGATCGACGCGAAGTCACCCAGGGTGGCCAGGAAGTCGTCATCGAGCTCGGGCTGGATCTTCTCGCGAAGCTCCTTGAGCTCGACCTGGAAGTGGGCCACCTGACCGGCCAGGGCCGGCTCGCCGTAGTCGTCGGGGAAGGTGATGTCGAACTCGACCGTCTCGCCGACGCGATGGCCGAGCAGGTTGGCCTCGAAGCCCGGGATCAGACGCTCCTGGCCGAGGATGATCGGCATCCGCTCGGAGGTGCCACCGTCGAACGGCTCGCCGTCCTTCGTGCCGACGAACCCGATGACCGCGTAGTCGCCATCCTCGGCGCCCCGGTCCTCGACGGCAGCGAGGGTCGCGTTCTGGTCGCGCAACTCGCCGACCACCTGGTCGATCCGAGCGTCATCGATGACGTCGATCTCCGGCGCGAAGTTGAAGTTCTTGTAGTCGCCGAGCTGGACGTCCGGACGGACCGGGACGGTGGCCTTGAAGACGAGCGGCTTGCCCTCCTCGGCCTGCACCACCTCCACGTCAGCATTCGACAGCGGCAGGATGTCCTCCTGGATGAGGGCCTCCTTGTAGGCGTCCTGGACCAGGTGCTCGACCGCCTCGTCGAGGACGACGCCTGGGCCGAGGTGGCGCTCGAGCACGGGGCGCGGGGCCTTGCCCGGCCGGAAGCCCGGGACCCGCGTCCGCCGGGCGAGCGCTCGCACTGCGGCATCGAGCGCTCGGTCGAGGCGTTCGGGTGGCAGCTCGATCTCGAGCTGGATGGCCGACTTCGGAGCGGGTGTTCGGGTGATCTGCATCGCCGGGGAAGTATAGGGCTGACCCCGGGATCGGGCGGGTCGCCGCCGAGCGTGCCGACGCGATGCTGGTAGGCGAGGTCGGGGTCGAACCGACACGCTGCTCACGCAGCACCGGCTCCTAAGGCCGGCGCGTCTGCCATTCCGCCACTCGCCCGCGGTCCGCAGTCTAGCGGGCGGCGCGTCCCTCAGGCGACGGGCGGCGTGGTGTCCTTGTCGAGCGGATCCGGGGCGGATGCCGCCGCTTCGTCCTGACGCACCGCGGCGATCCGCTCGGACGCCTCGTCCGGCGCGGCCTGGGTGATCTCCCCGGCCCGGGCCCGGATCTCGGCCAGGCGTTCCGAGAAGCGCGTGGGCTCCGGGGTGAACAGGAACCGGCCGAAGCCCTTGGCCGCCTGCCCGAGCAGCGGACGCGCCGCCGCGAGGATCAGCAGCGTGGCCACGTTGCCGCGATCCTTCGAGCGCTGCTTGGCGTAGGCGGCGAAGTCGCGTTCCAGGGCGCCGCGCACCTTCTCGCCATCGTCACCCAGCTTGCGCAGGGTCTTCTCGATCTCGTCGGGGAGCATCCGCTCGGGCAGCGGCGTGGGCTTGCCACCGGCGGCTCGGCGCGCGGCGCCGAAGATCCGCTGCGGTCCCTTGAGCGCGAGGAAGCCGACCGTCCCGACCACCGCGGCCGCTTTGGCGGGACTGCGCTTGATCTTGGCCGGGATATCCACGGCCGCCCGAGCGGAGGCTTCGAGCCGCTGCAGCTCGGAGCCGAGCTCCGCGCGGGCCGCTAGGACCCGATCCCGGGCGGCATCCGTTTCTGCAACCACTCGAGCGTCTCCTTGCTGGTCTCGATCGTCTGCGTTGGATAGAAGCGTGCCTTGAGGGCCTCGACGTCCACGCCGGTCCGCGCGATATCGATGGCCATGAGCGCGATCCAGGTGAGGTAGCCGGCCGTGATCCCGAGCCCGATGGAGACCTGCCAGCCGAACGTATTGGCGGTGAAGGCGCCGAAGATCAGGCCGAACACGGTCAGCCCGAGCAGTGCGGCCACCCGTGGCCCGGCAGCGTCCAGGCGGAGCGCGGCGAAGATGCCGCCGGCCAGACCGAGCAGGCCCCAGATCGCCGCGCCAACGACGAGCGGGCGGACCCCCGGCTCGACGCCCGGCACGAGCGCGTCCCCGATGCGCGCGTAGACCTGGTTCGGGAGCGCCAGGCCGAAGATCAGCGCGAAGAGGATCCCGACCGCGACCCCAGCCGCCAAGGCGCGCGCCAACCTCGTCCCGGAGACGCCGACCGCGGCCAGACCGCACGCGAGCGCGATCCCGACGAAGAGGAGCAGCCCATGGAGGACCCCCCAGCCCATCGATCCGAGCAGCCACTCCCCCAGGAACAGCGACGTGCCGATGATGAGGAGCAGGACCGCGACGATGACGACGGCGATCGCGATGCCGGCCAGCGCAGCCACCCGCGCGATCTGGCCACCGATCGTGGTGGCTTCGGCCTTGGCGAGATCGATGTGGGCCCGTGCGAGGCGGAACGCAGCATCCCGGGTCGCCGAGATCTGCGCGCGCATGCCGAGCGGCGGTGCGTCGGGGGCGGTCGAGCGGGGATCGTCCAGGGTGAAGGCTCCGGCTGGGGCCCGACGGATCGGACATGGGCTGGTCGCGACGTCGGCCTCGGATGATAGCAGCGCCGGATGACGGCGAGCCCTCGCCCGGCCCGCGAGGCCATCGCAGCGCCGTTACGCTGACGCCGTGACCCACCGCCGCCTGCTGACCGCCGAACTGCTGAGCATCGGCTCCGAGCTGACCGTCGGCGACACCCGCGACACGAACGCCGGGGAGCTGGCCCGCTCGCTCACGGGCGAGGGGGTCGCCGTCGGTCGACTGACCGGCCTGCCGGACCGGCTGGAGACCGTGGCCGAGGCCTTCGCCAGCGGCGTCGAGAGGGCCGACCTCGTGGTCTCGACCGGCGGTCTCGGACCGACCCCGGACGACCTGACCCGCGAGGCCATCGCCCTGGTGTTAGGCGAGACGCCGGTCGTGGATCCGGGGCTCGAGGGCTGGCTGCGGGACCTGTGGGCTCGGCGCGACATGCCATTCCCGGAATCGAACCGCAAGCAGGCATGGCTCGTGCCGTCCGCCGAAGCGCTGCCGAACCCCAACGGGACGGCACCCGGCTGGCTCGTGGTCCGTCCCGATGGGCGCGTGATCGTGGCCCTGCCCGGGCCGCCACGCGAGATGCGCCCGATGTGGCATGACGAGGCGCTGCCGCGGCTGCGGGCACGCGGGCTCGGCGCCGACGTCGCGTCCAGGACGTATCGCCTGACCGGGATCGGCGAATCGCAGGTGGCCGAGCTGCTCGGTGATGCGCTCCTGCGGACGCCCAACCCCGAGGTCGCGACCTACGCGCGCGTCGAGGCGGTCGACGTGCGGGTGTCGGCGATCGGTGGACCCGCCGCGGATGGCTCGACGAAGACTGCCATGGAGCTCCTCGAGCCGGTGGCCACGATCGTCGAGGCCCGGCTCGGGGCGCATGTCTGGGCGACCGGCGACACGACCTGGGCGGGGGCGATCGGCGCCCGACTCGCCGAGCTCGATTGGCGGCTGGCCGTCGTGGAGATCGGCACGGGTGGACAGGTCGCGGCGCTCTTCGGCGACGTCGACTGGCTGGCCTTCGACGAAT
>DASPHN010000160.1:0-4865 GCA_035629655.1 Saccharimonadales bacterium (SeqCode)
CCGAACGATTCGCCCGGCGCGACGTCGAAGTCGATGCCGTCCACGGCGACGAAATCGCCGAACTTCTTGGTCAGGCCACGGGCATGGATGAGCGAGGAGGTCGACGTGGCGCTGGGGGTGGGCACCGCCGCCGACACGATGGTGTCGGTCATGGGATGGGCATGGTACTCCGCGACGGGCGCGCCTTCCGAACCGACCCATCGTTGATCCGCCGAGAAACTGGCTACGTACAAGTAGCAGATGCGCTATCATCGTCTCGACCAACGTCTCACCCAGGAGGCCCCCGATGGCCACCATCCCCGCCCCCGTCGCCGAGCTGCTCGAACGGGCGCTCGTCGCGGAGCTCACCGTCGTGGATGCCGCCGGCCGGCCGGTCACGTATCCGCTCATCCCGCTCTATGACGGCGAGCACGTCTACATGACGTCCTCGACCCTCTTCAGCCGGAAGCTCGAGCACATCGACGCGAACCCGCGGGTCTCGGTCTCGATCACCGACCCGGTCGCGGTCGACGGCCGGCTGGATCGCGCCACGATCCAGGGCGACGCCCGCGTCATCGCCGAGGACCCGCACGGCGGCTGGGAGCGGTTGCTGCCGATCTGGGAGGCCAAGGAGCCTTCGATCGTGCTGTTCCTCAAGGCCCGTGTCGCGTTGCCGCTCTTCTTCGAGCGTGCGCTCATCGAGATCACGCCGCGGCGGGTCCTCTACTGGGCGGACGGCCAGGCACAGACGGCTCCTGCCGTGACCGTCATCGGCGAGGAGGCCGCGTGATGCGCAGCACCCCCGAGCTCGACGCACGCGCCGGGCTGACCAAGCTTGCCGGCTACCCGTACCAGATCGCGACCTGGGTCGACGACACGGGATATCCGGTCTCCGTCGCCGTCGAGGCCGTCGTGGACCCGACCACCGGCACCGCCACGTTCGCCGCCCCGGTCGGGCTCGTCGTGCCGGACGATCGCGACATGTCGCTCACCGGTACGCACATCCGGCCGCAGCCGGGCTACGGCTACGACGAGCGCCGCCACGTGACCGTCTGGGGCCGCGCTGCCGTCGGCGAGCACGCGGTCACCCTCACCGGGCGCAGCGCCTGGGGCTGGGACGAGGCCGAAGTCCCGTTCTTCGAGTACTCCGAGCGCTCGCTGCCGCAGTCGCGCAAATACTTCGACGCGCTCTCCGCGGAGCGCGGGACGCCGGTCAAGCCCCGCCTGTCGTTCGGCTTCCTGACGCTGCGCACGACCCGTCTGCCGTTCCTCACGGCGACGATCGTGCCCGTCGTGCTCGGCATCCTCATCGCCGCCAGCCACGGTTCGTTCGATCTCGTGGCCGCGGCGCTGACCATCATCGGCGCGTCGTTCGTCCAGCTGGGCCTGAATGTCGCGAACGACGTGTTCGACACCGTGCAGGGGGCCGACGACGCGAACGTCACGCCGACGCAGTTCAGCGGCGGCTCCCGAGTGATCCAGTACGGCCTCGTGACGCTCCGCCAGATGGCGACCCTCGCGACGGTCTTCTACGTCCTGGCCGGGGTCATCGGCCTGGTCCTCCTCGCGACGCACGGCTCCCCGGCCCTGCTCGTCATCGGGGTGGTCGGCTTCATCGTGTCCCTCGGCTACACGGCGCCGCCGTTGAAGTTCGTGTACCGCGGCCTCGGCGAGATCGCGGTCGCCCTCGGCTTCGGGCCGCTGATGCTCCTGGGTGCCTACGTGGTACAGACCGGTGGCGCGCTGGCCTGGGAGCCGTTCGTGGCGTCGATCCCGGTCGCCCTGCTCGTCGCCCTCATCCTGTACGTGAACGAGATCCCGGACCGGCGCGGCGACGCGCGGGTCGGCAAGCGGACCCTCCCGGTGCGCTTCTCGCAGACGGCCGTCATCACCGGCTACCGCGTCGTCGCTGCGGCGGCATTCGTCGCGGTCGTCGTCGGGGTGGTGGCCGGCATCCTGCCGGTCCCGACGCTGCTCATGCTGCTGACGATCCCGCTCGCACTCCAGGTGTCGCGCGGCCTCGAGCCGAACTACGACAACCCGTACGGGCTCATGGCCGTCATGGGTACGAACGTCCAGCTCCACCTTCGAGCGGGCCTGCTCCTGCTGGCCGGCTACGTCGTCGTGCTGATCCTTGGAGCGGTGGCGCCGGGCCTCGACCTCTTCGTCGGCTGAGCCCTGGTCGCTCCCGGTTCTAGCGGCCGATCTTTTCGAGTCGCTCGTCGCGGCCGAGGAGGATCAGCTGGTCGGTCGCCCCGAGCACGATGTCACGGGATGGGTTCACGGTCACCTCCTCGCCCCGGCGCAACGCGAGCGGTGATAGCTGGCGGCTCGCGAGATCCAGCTCCTTGAACGACTTGCCGACCCACGCCGCGGGCGTGCGGATCTTGATGATCCCGAAGCGTGGGGCGACGTCGAGGTACTCGACGACGCCCGGGATGCTCAGCGAGTGGGCCACCCGCTGGCCCATCTCCTGCTCGGCGTAGACGACGCGATCGGCGCCGATCCGCTCGAGGATCGCGGCATGCAGCTTGGTCGCCGCCTTGGCGATCACCGTGGTCACACCCAGGTTCTTGAGTGCCATCGTGGCGAAGATGCTGGCATCGGTGACGCTGCTGATGGCCACGATGGCGTACTCGAAGTCACCGGCGCCGACCGACTGCAGCGCGTGCTCGTCCGTGGCGTCCAGCTGGGCGGCATGGGTCACCTCGGCCGCGATCTCGTTGACCGCGCCCTCATCGACGTCCACGGCCAGGACCTCGTGACCGAGGGCCATCAGCTCGAGGGCGGCGGCCGTCCCGAATCGACCGAGGCCGACGACCAGGACCGATGGCTTCATGGTGTGACTCCCTCCGTGTGGTGGCGTCCAGCGTGGCTCATCCGATGCGCATCGTCTCGACGGCGGGGCGCGCCGGCCGGCGGCGGGCCCGAGCGGCGAGCGCGAGGACCAGGGTCAGCGGGCCGAGCCGGCCGGCGAACATCGCCGGGATGAGCAGGGCGCGGGCGGGTGCCGGCAGCTCCGGGGTGATGCCCGTCGAGGCGCCCACGGTGCCGAAGGCGGAGATCGATTCGAAGACGACGGCGATGAAGCTGATCGTGGCAGGCGTCGTCAGCTCGAGGCCGAAGGCCACCACGAAGACGAACGCGATCGACAGGAGGGCCACCGACAGGGCGCGGAAGATCACGTCGTTCGGCAGTCGCCGGCCGAGCGCCTCCGCATCCGGCAGGCCGCGGACGGTCGACACGATCGCGATGAGCAGCACGCTGAAGGTGTTGACCTTGATGCCGCCGGCGGTCGAGCCCGATGCACCGCCGATGAACATCATGGCCATGACGATGAACAGCGTGGGGTCGCGCAGGTCCCCGGTCGGGACCGTGCTGAACCCGGCGGTCCGCAGGGTGGTCGCCTCGAACAAGGCGTTGAACGGGCGCGAGGCCACGGGCATGGCGCCGAGGGTCTCGGGGTTCGACCACTCGAAGACCCCGATCGTCACGGTCCCGACGGCCAGGATCGCCACGGTCGTCAGGACGACGACCCGGGTCTCGAGGGCCAGCCGGGCCCAGCGACGCTTCGCCGCGATATCGCCCACGATCGCGAAGCCGAGACTGCCCAGCAGGATCAGGACCCCCAGCGTGCCCAGGATGACCGGGTCGCCCACGAAGCCGGCCAGGCTCTGGTAGTCGCCGAACAGGTCGATGCCGCCGTTGTTGAACGCGGAGACCGAATGGAACACGCCCCACCACAGCCCCTGTGCCGGATCGGCGGCCGAGCCGCCGACGATGAAGGAGAGGGTCAGGATCACCGCGCCCGCCACCTCGGCGATCAGGGTGAAGGCGGCGACCCGGGCGATGACCGACCGCACGCTCCCGAGCTCCGGGACCCCGGTCGAGGCCTGGGCCAGGATCCGGTCCCGCAGGGCGGTCCGCCGACCGACGAGCAGGAAGAGCAGCAGGGTCGAGCCGGTCATGAACCCGAACCCACCCAGCTGCATCAGCACGAGCAGGACGAGCTGCCCGAACCATGACCAATAGGTGCCCGTGTCGAAGATCGCGAGGCCCGTCACGCACACGGCGGATGTCGACGTGAAGAGCGCATCGAGCGGCGAGGTCCACGTGCCGGCCGCCGAGGAGATGGGCAGGGCCAGGAGGACCGCGCCAATGGCGATGACGATGCCGAAGCCGATGACCAGCACCGCCGACGGCGAGCGCGGCTGACGGACCCGCCGCGGCGGGGCGACCCGGTACTCGACCGGCGTCGCTCGCTCGACGCGCACGCGGCGGTCGCCCGGCCGTCGCCCGCGGAGGGTCATCGGCGGCGAGCGGCGGCGGTCCGGCGCGGCATCCCCGCAGTCTAGACAGCCGGCCGGACGACGAAGCGCCCGGGCCGTCGGCCCGGGCGCCTCGAGTTGGTTCGGATCGAGCGGAGGTCAGACCTCCTTGAACTCCCCTTCGACGGGTTCCTCGGCATCGGCGGTCTGCTCGGCCGTCGCGCCGTCGCCGGTCGCCTCGTCGGCCGATGCGCCATCGCCCGTGCCGTTCGACCCCGACGGGCCGTCGGGCCCGCCCTCGGCCGCGGACGCCTGGTAGGCGGCCGTGGACACGCGCTGGAGCGTCTCGTTGAGGGACGTCATGCCGGTCTTCACCGCGTCCGCGTCCGAGCCCTTCAGCGCCTCACGGAGCGAGGCGACCTGGTTCTCGACCTCGAGCTTGTCCTCGGACGGGACCTTGTCGCCCAGGTCGCGGATCACCCGCTCGGCCTGGAAGGTCAGGGCTTCCGCCTGGTTGCGGGTCTCGACGTCCTCGCGCCGCTGGCGATCCTCCTCGGCATGCTCCTGGGCGTCGCGGACCATCTGGTCCACCGCGCTCTTGTCGAGCATCGACGAGGC
>DASPHN010000161.1:0-5265 GCA_035629655.1 Saccharimonadales bacterium (SeqCode)
CGGATGCCGCCGCGATGGACCAGCGGCGCGAGGACCTCCTTGCCGGTCAGCTCCTCGAGGTAGGAACAGGGCTCGCACCGTCGGACCGCATGCGCCGTCACGGCGCCGATCCGGAACGTCCGCCCGATGAGCGCATCGAGGCCGATGCCGCGCGTCGTGAGGTTGCGCCGAGCCTCGCCGGGCGCGAGCGTGATGCCGTGGTCGCGCGCCAGCGCTTCGATGGCCTCGGCTTCGATGAGCGTCAGCGCGTCGCCGCTGCGCCGGATCGCCGACCAGTGGCCGAGCCCCTGGTCATAACGGTCGCCTTCGAGCCCACCGCCGGTCCGGGCCACCACGCGCTCGACGGCGTGCATCGGCTCGCCGGCCGCGGTCGCGAGGTGGATCGCCTCGACCCGTCCGGTCGGGATCGTCTCGGTCGTCATGGGACCAGTATCGCGGGGGAGCGGCTGCGATACCGTTCCGCCGTGCATCCCCGTCAGCCCTCGCGCACTGCGACCCGTCCCGCCGGGCCGCCTTGAGCCGCCTGCGTCGCTCGCTCGAGGCCGAGCCCGCGGACATGGCCCGGGCGCTGGTGCCCCTCGGGCTCCTCGGTGCGGGAGCGCTGTTTCACGACATCCGGGGCGTCGTCCTGCTGCTCATCGCGACCGGCACGGTCATCGCCATCCGGCGCGACGCCCCGGTCCGTTGGGCGTGGGCTGCCGCCCTGCCGATCGCGCTCAGCCTGACCTGGGGCCTGTTCGCCCCGCCGGCGCTGGCCATCGACGGCTCGGACTGCGCGAACCCGCTCTCGCCGGTCGCGACCTGGCGCGCCCTCGAGGCGTTCGTGGTCCTCGGCGTCCTGACCACGGTCGCCATCGCGCTGAAGGCGACCGCGAGCTCGCTCTCCCTGCGCTGGCCCGCCCGCTGGGTCGTCCGCCTGGCGGTGATCGGGTTCCTGCTGGCCGGCCCGGTCGCCCTGCTCGTCGGCCCCATCCTCGCCCGGCCGTTCTTCGGCGACGTCGGCTACGACGTCACGATCCTGGGAGCCGTGGCGCCAGCGCTCCTGTTCGCGGTCTCGAACGGGGTCATGGAGGAGGTCGCCTATCGCGGCGCGCTCCTCGGCTGGACGGCGCGCGTCGTCGGGGTCTGGCCGGCGGTCATCGGGCAGGCTGTCGTGTTCGGCCTGGCGCACTCGGGGCCGGACGTCGCGGGCTCGCCCATCCCGCTCATGGTGATCATGGGCATCGGCGGGCTCGTGGCCGGCGCGATCACCGTGCGGACGCGCTCGCTGCTGCTCCCGATCGCCATCCACATCGGCCTCGACATCCCGATCTTCTACGCGCTGGCCTGCGGGTCGTAGGCCGAAGGCAGGGGACGGCCGACCCGTCGCGCGATCACGGCCTTGGACCGCGGGCCGTGCCATCATCGACGGCCATGAGCCAGCAATTCGCCCGGATGCCGACCGATGCCGGGGCCGTCGTCCGCGAGGTCCGAGGCTTCGGTGGCGTGCCGTGGCGGCGCCTCCTCTCGTACCTGCGCCCGCACTGGCGACCCTTCGCGATCGCGCTCGTCGGGCTGCTCCTCGGGGCCGGCATGGGGCTCGCCTTCCCCCTGATCATCGCGGGCATCACGACCGAGGTGGTCAGCGGCGGCGACCCGGCCGACCTCGATCGGTTGATCGGCATCCTCATCGTCGTCTTCCTCGTCCAGTCCGTGGGCAGCTTCGTCTCGACGTACCTGCTCGGCGTCGTCGGGGAGCGGGTCGTGGCCCAGCTCCGTGGTGAGCTCTTCGCTCGGCTCATCACGCTCTCCCTCGACTTCCACTCGGCGCACCGCGTCGGAGAGCTCGTGTCGCGCCTATCGAGCGACGTGACCCTCGTGCGCACGATGCTCACCCAGACCATCACCAGCCTCATGACCTCGCTCATCGGTCTGGTCGGGTCGGTGGTCATCCTGTTCACGCTCAGCCCGACACTGCTGGTCGTCGTCCTGCTGCTGGCGCCGGCGCTCATCGCGGTCGCGATCGTCTTCGGGCGGCCCCTCCAGCGCGTCAGCACCCAGGTCCAGGACACGATCGCTGGCAGCACGACGACGGCCGAGGAGGCGCTGTCGGGCATCCGGGTGGTCAAGAGCTACGTCCGCGAGGAGTGGGAGCTCGAGCGCTACGACGCGGACCTGCGCACGGTCGTCACCACGGGCTCGCGCCTGGCGCTCTGGCGGGCCGGCTTCGGGGCGCTGATGGGTTTCCTCGGCTTCGGGGCCGTCGCGGCACTCCTCTGGTACACCGGCCACCAGGTCATCGACGGCACGCTCGGGATCGGGACGCTCACCGGGTTCCTCCTGTACGGCGTGGCGATCGGCGCCAGCCTGGGATCGATCGCCGGGCTGTACGGCCAGTTCCGGGAGGGCACCGGCGCCATCGAGCGGGTCTTCGAGATCATCGACACCCGACCGACGGTCCTCGACGCGCCGGATGCCCGGCCGCTGGAGCGCATCGCCGGTCGCATCGAGCTCGAGGACGTCTCGTTCGCGTATCGGCCCGACCGGGTCGTGCTCCGCGAGGTGTCGCTGACGATCCCGGCAGGGGAGACCCTGGCGCTCGTCGGGCCGTCGGGATCGGGCAAGACGACCCTCGTCGGGCTGATCCCACGCCTGTGGGATGTGACCGGTGGCACGATCCGGGTCGACGGTGCCGACATCCGGGATGTCACGGTCACCAGCCTGCGCGGCCAGATCGGCCTCGTGGCCCAGGAGGCGACCCTGTTCGGCGGCACGATCGCCGAGAACGTCCGCTACGGACGGCTGGATGCGACCGACGAGGAGCTCATCGCCGCGGCGAAGGCGGCCAACGCGCACGACTTCATCACGGCGTTGCCCGAGGGGTACGACACGGTCGTCGGCGACCGCGGCTCGCGGCTCTCGGGCGGTCAGCGCCAGCGCGTCGCCATCGCCCGGGCGATCCTCAAGGATCCGCCGATCCTGCTCCTCGACGAGGCGACCTCGTCCCTCGACAACGAATCCGAACGGCTCGTGCAGGAGGCGCTCGACCGGCTGAAGGTCGGGCGCACGACGATCATCGTGGCCCACCGCCTCTCGACCATCCGGGCCGCCGACCGGATCGCCGTCCTCGACGACGGCTGGCTCGTCGAGCTCGGCAGCCAGGACGAACTGCTCGCACGCGACGGGCTCTACGCCCGGCTGCACCGGACCCAGTTCAGCGAGCCGATCCCGATCGAGGACGACGAGGTCCTGGAGCCGGCCTAGCCGTCGACGGCTCGGCGCAGCTGCGAGAAGAGGTCGATCAGCGCCGGCAGCTGGTAGTGGGCGTTGAGGCCACTGGGATTGGGCAGCACCCACAGTCGACTCGGGCCCAGCCGCTCGGGCTGTGGCCCGATCACGGCTGCGGGCCGCTCGAAGCCGGTCCGGTAGACCGTGACGCCGAGGACGGCGATGACCTCAGGTCGGAATCGTTCTGCGGTCTGGAGCAGGCGCTCGGCCCCGGCGCGGAGTTCATCGGGCGCCAGCTCGGCGGCCGTGGCGGTCGTCCGG
This sequence comes from Saccharimonadales bacterium (SeqCode), assembly GCA_035629655.1. Lineage (GTDB taxonomy): Bacteria > Chloroflexota > Limnocylindria > Limnocylindrales > CSP1-4 > SPCO01. The sequence goes on from DASPHN010000161.1 coordinate 3,529, forward strand.
TTGACGAGGTTGGTGATGCCCAGTCCGACCTCGAGCATGGCGTCGCCGTCCCAGGGTGTCAGGAGTCGATCGGTGAAGCCCGCACCGTGGAGCGTCGGCCAGAATCGATTGCCCGGCTTGGCGAAGTGGCGACCCGTCGCGCCGGAGTAGCGGCCAGGATTGATGCCGCAGAAGAGGACGCGCAGGTCCGGCGCGATCAAGTCCGGGATCGCCAGGCCGTCGGCGCGTGCGAGGTCGTCGGCCGTCGGGCGCCATGGGGCGGTGCGAGCGTGAGCGTCCATCGCCCCATCGTCGCAGAGACCGCGCGGCGACCGTCGATCAGGGCTCGGAGGTGGCCACCTCCAGCGTCGTCAGGACTCGATCAAGCGTGGCCAGGTCCTCCGCCTCCGGGGCCAGGAACTGGAGGTAGACCATCCGGGACCCGTCTTCCGGGGTGACCGCGACTGACAGGAACCGAGACGGGGTCCCGCCGCAGGTCGACCACAGGTCGTACGCCCCCTCGTAGCCACCTCGCTCGAACGTGCTTCGGCCGTCCAGCGTGCACGCACCGAACCGCGAGCGGTATGAATCGAGCACGGCATCGACCGACGTCGTGTCTCCGAGCGTGTCGCTGATCGCGACGTACACGCCCGGCGTGACCCAGCCATCGATGAAGGCGAACGCATCGGTCGAGGCGATGACGCCGGGCCCGACCTCGTTGCCGCCGAACGACCACGGCCGGTCGAGGACGTCCTGCCAGGTCTCGGGGATCTCGAAGAAGATGTCGAAGTCGCCGTCGGACACGCGCTCATAGCTCGGTGGTAGGGCATCAGGGTCCGGCGCGTCCTGGCCACCGATGTCCCGGGCGAAGGCGAACGGCGGTTCCACCGCCGAACCGTTGATCTCGGCCGGCATCGTCGCCTCGTCGTCGGGTCGATAGACCGTGACCGGCAGCGTCTCGTCCGGCTCGCGGTCCCTCAGGACCTCGCAGTAGCCAGCCATCGTGCCGTCGTCGAGCGCGACCCCGTCGAGCTCCGTCAACACGTCGCCGGGCAGGATCCCGGCCTCGGCTGCAGGCGAGCCGGCACGGACCGCGTTGGCCCAGACCCCGGTCCGCAGTTCGGGGAAGAAGTCCGGATCGGGGACGATCGCGACGCCGTCGATGCCTAGGCTCGCGACGGACCGGCCGTCGAGGAGATCCGGCAGGATCGGCAGCACCTCCTCCCGGCTGATCGCGATCGACCGTCGTTCCTCGTCGTTCAACGCGTAGTTGACGGCCAGCACCCGCGCTCCCTCGGTCACCACCGGGCCACCCGATGAGCCGCCCAGGATGTTGGCGTCGTGCTCGATGCTCTGCAAGACCCACGCCCAGTCCTCGGAGATCACGCCGGCCGCGCGCGAGACGATCCCACCGGTCAGGGTGAAGACGGGGTCACCGAGCGGAAAGCCTGCCGCATAGACGGGCAGCCCCACGTCGATCGGTCCGTCGTGCCAGTCCAGCCAGGCGAAGCCGTCCCCCTCGAGTTCCACGACGGCGAGGTCAGAGCATTCGGAGGTGGCGACGACGCGGCCCTCGTGCTCGACCAGGTCGGGCCCGACGAACACGGTCACCGTGTCCAGCTCGCCGACGACGTGGTGATTGGTCAGGACGGTCCCTGCCGGATCGATGATGAACCCCGAGCCACGGCCACCATCGTCCGACCAGCCCTGGACCGGGTCCCGACTCGGGCCGCGGGCCTCGATCTGGACGACGGCCTC
>DASPHN010000162.1:0-17720 GCA_035629655.1 Saccharimonadales bacterium (SeqCode)
ATGGCCGGATCGACGGACCCCCATCGTGTGGGCTTGTAGACCATGACGATGTCGGTGTCGAGGGTCCGTTCCGCCTCGGCGACCAGGTCGAGGGCGCGGGCGTCGAGGTCGGCGTACGTCCAGGCATCCTGTGTCATCCGGGTCTCCTCGAACACGATCGACGTGGCTGCGGCGCCAACCGTCGCGCCGATGATACGCCCGGTCCGTGGTCGTGGCGGATGCCGGCTGACGCGGTTCGTGCGACGATGCAGCCCCAGCGAGCAAGGAGCACCACGATGACCGAAGCCAACACGCCCCGACCGGGCGACTCCACTCCGCAGGTCCCGTCCGCCTGGAGCGATCCCAGCGGGACCGGATCCGGTGGCGGCGCGCATGCCGGCAGCGGCTCCACGAGCGGCTCGAGCGGCAGCTCGAGCAGCAGCGCCACCAACATCCTGGAGTCGATCCGCGACGCCATCGACGACCTCGTCGAGCGGGCCGGACCGACCGTCAAGGAGTTCTCGGCCAAGGCCGCCGACGTGGCCGCCACCGCCGCCGACAAGGCCGCACCGCTCGCCCGCAAGGCCGGCGAGGCGACCGCCGACGCGAGCAGCACGCTCGCCACGAAGTCACGCGGGTTCGCCGCCGACGTCCGATCGTCGCTGTCCGATGCCGCCGACGCGGCCGGCGACACGGTGCGTGGCACCGCGGACAAGGCCGGGGACACGGTCGGCGACGTGGTCGACACCGCGACCGACGCGGCCGGCGGGTCGACGTCCGGTCCGGCCGACGCGGTCGGCGACGCCGCTCGCCACACCGGCGACGCCATCGACGACGCCACCCGGACGCCGTAGTCGAAGCGCAGCACAAGGGCCGGCCGCTGGCCGGCCCTTCGATATACTCGCGGCCATGAGTGTCCGCCCCATCGTCATGCTCGGCGATCCGCGGTTGCGCCTCAAGGGCCTGCCCGTGGACAGCTTCGGCAAGTCCCTCCACGAGCTCCTCGACGACCTCGCTCACACCATGCGCGACGCCCCCGGCGTGGGCCTGGCGGCGCCTCAGCTCGGGGAAGCGCTGCAGGCGTGCGTGATCGAGGTGGAGAGCCAGCTGCACGAGCTCGTCAACCCACGGATCGTCCGCGCCGCCGGGGACGATCGCGACCTCGAGGGATGCCTCTCGATCCCGGGCTACGTCGCGTACGTGACCCGTCACGAGAAGGTGTGGGTCGTCGCCCAGAACCGTTTCGGCCAGAAGATCAAGGTCGCCGGCTCGGGGCTCCTCGGGCGAGCCCTGCAACACGAGCTGGACCACCTCGAAGGCAAGCTCTACATCGACTACCTCGACTCGATGGACGAGCTGCTGGCCGTCGGCGAGGGAAACGAGGACGATGCCGAGGTCCGCGAGGCGACGAGCGCCCTGGCGTGACCGCGGCGCCGGTCCGGACGCTGTTCCTGGGCAGCGGCGCGTTCGGCCTCCCGACCCTGGACCGGCTGGTCGGGCATCCGGCGATCGAGCTCATCGGGATCGTGACCGCACCCATGCGTCCCGCGGGCCGAACGGGCACGATGACGCCGACGCCGATCGGCGCGGCGGCCCCCTCCGGGATCCCGCTCCTGACCCCAGGCCGCCTGCGTGACCCGGATGCCCTGGCAGCCATCGCCGCCCTTCGACCCGAGATGGCCGTCCTCACGGACTACGGCCAGCTTGTCCCGGCACCCATCCTGGACCTGCCGCGCGGCGCCCTGAACCTGCACCCGTCGCTGCTGCCGCGCCACCGCGGTGCCACCCCGATCCCCGCCACGATCCTGGCCGGCGACAGCGAGACGGGCGTGACGTTGATGCAGATGGACGCGGGGCTCGATACGGGACCGATCGTGGCCCAAGCCGTCGTTCCGGTCGATCTCAGCGCGGCGACGGGGCCTGCCCTCGAGGACCGCTTGCGGGAGGCAGCGGCGGACCTGCTGGATCGCTCACTGGCATCGTGGATCGCCGGGGAGCTGGAGGCGCGCCCACAACCCGACGACGGCGCGACGCTGACCCGACCCCTCCGACGCGAGGACGGCCGCCTCGACCCGACGCTCGACGCGGGACGCCTCGAGCGCCAGGTCCGGGCCTATCAGCCATGGCCCGGCTCGTTCATCGAAACCCCGGAGGGCCGGTTCATCGTGTGGGCGGCGTCCGTGGACCCGGCTGGATCGGTGGCCCGCCCTGGGACGCTCACGGAGACCGGCCTCGTGACCGCCGACGGCCTCCTGGCACTCGAGTCCGTCCAGCCGGCCGGCGGCAGGCCGATGTCGTGGACCGACTACCTGCGGGGCAGACCCAGCGTCCTGGGCCGGGAGATCATGGCAGCAGGTCGCTGATCGTCGTCGGCTGGAGGCCGGCCGCGCGCAGCCGCGACACCATCGACGGCAGGGCGTCGAACGTGTTGTAGCCGCCCAGATGCATCAGGACGATCGAGCCCGTCAGGGCGTTCGTGACGACCTTGCTGGCCATCGCGGAGGCGGTCGGGCCTCCATCGGCCGTCGGCCGCCAGTCGATCGTGTCGATCGCCCACATGACGTTCTTCGTGAAGCCGATCGCGCTCGCAGCATCGCGGACGCGCGTGTCGTAGGCGCCGTAGGGCGGTCGCCAGTACGGCCTCGAGGCCATCCCGGTCGACGCGTTGATCGTCGCCTCGGCATCGTTCAGCTCCGACTGGATGCGCGTGGCCGTCGGGGGCGTCGACGGACAGTCGCTGGCCGTCCCGCCGTCGCGCAGGTTGCAGTGGTTCTTCGTGTGGTTGCCGACCTCGAACAGCTCCGGGTGCAGCTTGATGAACGCGCCGACCGCGGCCCCCTCGGTCGTCGCCAGGGCATCGCCGGTCAGGAAGAGCGTCGCGCAGACGCGGTCGATGACGAGACGCTTGAGGATCGAGAGCGCGGGCGTCATGCGGCCGCCCATGTCGAACGTCAGCGCGACCTTCTGCTCGGAGGTCGTGATGCGCTTGAGGACGGAGCTCGTGCCCGCGGCCGGCTTGGCCGGCACGTCACAGGTGATCCGCTGGGCGGTGAGCCCACGTGGCACCGTCACCGGAAGCCAGCGGCCGGCCCACGTCCCGCCGCTGACGTAGACGTACGGACGGCCATTGATCACGGCGCGCCGGTTCGTGGTCGCGGTGCTGGCCGACGCGAGGCTGAGGTACTTGGAAGAGGCGAACGTCCAGTCGGCGTTGAAGGCGTAGCCGAGGTACCGGCCGGCCGCGAGAGTCAGTGTGGCGGCCGGCGAGTACGGGGTATCGCCCGCGAGCCCGAGGACGTACGACGTGGACGATTCGCGGACCTCATGGCCCGCGAGGGCTCCGGTCGTGATGTGGATCCAGATCCCGGTCTGGTTCGGGACGACCCGGCGTCCGTCGGACTTGACGAGCACCTTCGACGAGAGGGTGAGGTTCGTCTGGGACAGGACGGCCCCGGTCGAGGAGAACACGTACCCGACCTGCGGGCCGGCTTCGAGCCGGACGTCGCGGATCGTCGCGGCGCGGGTGGGGGCGGCGACGGCGAACACCGAGACGACGGTCAGCACCGCGACGAGCACGGGGATCCATGACCAAGATCGGACGCCGCTGCGGGATGTGGTCTGGGTTCGCATGTCGATCCTCTCCCTCCGGTGGGCGGCTGCCCGTCCTGCTGCAGGATGCACCCGTGACCGTCGCCGCGCCAGCGGCTTCCACTCGGACGTGGGGTAGCATCGAGTTGTGACCATCGAACCATCGCCGGGCCTCTCCGGCGTGTCGCCCGACGTGCTCGCCGCATGGGTGGCTGCGCAGGGTGAGCCCGGCTTTCGGGCCCGCCAGGTGGCCGACGCGATCTGGAAGGACGGTGGCGTCACCGATGCGGCCGCGATCCGGACGTTGCCCGCCGCCCTCCGTGATGCGCTGGCCGCCGACTTCCGGCTCGATACCGTCGAGGACAGCGAGATCCGCCTCGGGGACGACGGTCAGACCGAGAAGGCACTGCACCGGCTCGCTGATGGGCAGCTCATCGAGTCCGTCCTGATGCATTACCCGGCCCGAGCCGGCTCCCGGGAACGGCACACGCTGTGCATCTCGAGCCAGGCCGGCTGTGCGGTGGGTTGTCCGTTCTGCGCGACCGGCGAGCTCGGGTTCGGGCGGGACCTCGAGGTGGCCGAGATCGTCGACCAGGTCCGCCATGCGGCGCGGCGCCTCGCCGCGGACGGGAAGCGGCTGACCAACATCGTGTTCATGGGCATGGGGGAGCCGCTGCTGAACCTGGATCGCGTGCTGGCTGCGGTCGAGGCGCTCAACGATCCGTTGCGTTTCGGCCTCGGGGCGCGGCACATCACCGTGTCGACCTCCGGAGTCGTGCCGGGGATCCGGCGGCTGACTGCGCTCGGGCCGCAGTTCACGCTGGCCGTCTCGCTCCATGCGGCGCGGGACGCGCTCCGTGATGTGCTCGTCCCGCTCAATCGTCGCTGGCCGGTGGCCGAAGTCGTGGCCGTCGCCCGCGAGCACTCGGTCGCGACCGGTCGACGGATCAGCTACGAGGTCACGATGATCGCGGGCGTGAACGACACGCCCGAGGACGCCGAGGCGCTCGCGGACCTGTTGCGCGGCGACCATGCGCACGTGAACCTCATCCCGATGAACCCGGTGGCCCATACGCCCTGGACGGCGAGCCCGATGCCGGTCATCGAATCGATCGCGGCGACGCTCCGTGACGCCGGCATCCAGACCACGATCCGGCGCAATCGCGGCCAGGAGGTGGGTGCCGCATGCGGGCAGCTCGCGGCGGAGCGGGCCGGCGAGCCACCTGCGCCGGCCGTCGCACGCCGTCGCGAGCGACTGGTGACGGCCAGTGCGGCCGCCCTGCGTGGTGAGCGCAGCGAGGAGCCGATGCCGGCCGGGGTGGGGGAGTGACCACGCGTGATCGATCGAGCCGGCCCGCTCGTGACGTCAGCAGCCGCGCCCGGATCTCAGCGAGCATCCTCGACGCGGACCTGGGCAACCTCGCGCACGCGGTCCGGCGCGTCGAGGCGGCCGGCGCCGACCGGGTCCATCTCGACGTCATGGACGGGCACTTCGTCCCGAACCTGACCTTCGGTGCCAAGACGATCAAGCACCTGCGGCGACGAACGCAGCTTCCCTTCGATGCCCACCTGATGATCAGCGAGCCGGGTCGCTACATCGACGACTACCTCGATGCCGGGTGCGATTCGGTGACGATCCACGTGGAGATCGAGGAAGCCATCGCGCCGACCCTGGAGGCGATCCGCGCCGCGGGTCGTGCGGCCGGCCTGTCGCTACGCCCCGGGACGCCGATCGAGGCGCTCGAGCCCTACGCCGAGCTGCTCGATATCGTGATGATCATGACCGTCGAGCCCGGGTTCGGCGGGCAGACCTTCATGGGCGACGTGCTCGCGCGCAAGGCCGAGCCGGCTCGTGCGCTCCTGGCCCACAAGCTGTTCGGCGCGGAGGTCCACGTCGACGGGGGCGTGAACCGCGAGACGGCCGAGATCGTCGGCGCCCATGGGGTCGACGTGCTCGTCGTGGGCTCGGCCCTGTTCCTCAAGGGTCGGGACATGGCCCGTGAAGTGCGGCTCGTCCGGGCCCTCGCCGACGAGGGCTACCAGTACGGCCGCAACGATGGCGTGCCGCCGACCCCGCCCGACCGGATGGTCGCGTTCGCCGCCCTGCCGAAGCATCTCGCCCAACGACTCATGGTCGCCATCGAGGCCGTCGGGGTCCCGGTCGTGATGCTGCGCGGGGATGGGCAGGTCAATCCCGACGGGATCCGCGACTACGAACTCCTCGTGCCGATCCTGTCCGAGCCCGCGGTGGCCGAGCGGTTCACCGAGCTGCGCGGGACGCTGATCGCGGATGCCGAGCGGTGGCGCGCCGGCTTCGCCGCCCAGGCGTCGCCTGCCGACCCGGCCTCGGGCGGCGCGAGCGGCGCCGATCACGCGGACCACGCGGCCGGGTGAGGGCGCTCCTCCAGCGGACGAGCGGAGCGTCCGTCCGGGTCGACGGTGAGGTCGTCGGGCGGATCGAGGGCGGGCTCGTGGTGCTCCTCGGCGTGGGACCTGAGGATACGGACGACGGCGCCGTGGCCCTCGCCCGCCGGGTCACCGAGCTGCGGATCTTTCGCGACCCCGAGACCGGGCGGACGGACCGCTCGTTGACGGATGTCGGTGGTGCGGCCCTCGTCGTCTCGCAATTCACGCTGTACGCGGACACGCGCCGCGGGCGTCGACCGGGGTTCACGGGTGCCGCGGCACCGGAGGTCGCCGAGCGGATCTACGGCCGATTTGCGAGCGCCCTCCGGGACCTCGGTGTCGCCGTGGCGACCGGTCGCTTCGGCGCCGAGATGGCGGTCGAGCTCGTGAACGACGGCCCGTTCACCATCTGGTTGGACACGGACGACCGGTAGCGCCTGCCGGGCATGAGGAGACCGGTCGTCGGACGACGACCGGTCGGGAGGCGGCGGGACGGCAGCCGGCGGGTGCCGGCCCCGGCTACTTCGACGCCTTGAGCAGCGTGCGCCGGCAGCGCGTGCAGACGAGCTCCCGGGTCGGGTTGCCCTTCTTCTGCTCGATGACGAGCGGCTGGAGGTTCGGCTGCATGCGGCGGTGGGCTCGGACGCGGTTCATGCCCGACGACTGCGGGTTGAAGCCGCCCATCGAGGTCTTGCCGCAGATCGCGCAGGAGCGGGCCATGCGTATCCTCAGGAATGGGGTCAGATGGAGTGGCGCGAGCCGGTCGGGCTCGAGCGGGCGGTATGATAGCACACGGTCCCGGCCGCCCCGATCGGGGTCGATCCCGCGTCGACCGACGCCCGACCGTCACCCGACCCGTCGCCAGCGAGGAGGAGCCAGCCCGCGTGGCCATCCGACCGACCTCAGGTCGTTCCCTCGTCACCCGCCGGGCCGTCGTCGACGTCGTCCGCACGGCGACCCTCGGCTCCTACGGGGTCACGGGCTTCGCCGGGGGACCCATCGGGGCGCTCTTGTCCCGCCTCGGGCTGGCCCAACCGGGTCTCACCGTGCGGCTGGAGCCAGCTCTCCAGATCGAGCTCGACCTGACGGTCGCGCTCGGCGTGCCCGTGGCAGAGGTCGCGCGCCAGGTCGATTCGGCCGTCCGATACGCCGTCCGCCGCGCGCTCGACCGTGAGGTGGCACGGCTCCTCATCCACATCGACGGTCTCCACGTCCAGCCGGGCGGCACGCTCCCTGACGCCGGCACGACGTCGCCCGGACCGACCGCGATCCGGGCTCGCGACCGAGCCGACAGCGGCACGGACGTCGCCTAGATGGCGCGCAAGGCGTGCGACGGGGCCGGGCTCCTCGAGGCGTTCCGGGCCGCCGTGGCGAATCTCGAGGCGCACGTCGACGAGATCAACGGCCTTAACGTCTACCCGGTCCCGGACGGCGACACGGGCTCCAACATGCTGGCGACGGTCAAGGCCGCACTGGATGAAGCAGACGCGGTCGAGGGCCGATCGGCGGAGCGGGTCGCGGCGGCCATCTCGTTCGGGGCGCTCATGGGAGCCCGCGGCAACTCCGGTGTCATCACGAGCCAGATCTTCCGCGGCATGGCCGAGGGCATCGCCGGCAAGCAGCGCATCAATGGCCTGGACCTCGCCCATGCGCTCTCGCAGGGCGCCAAGACGGCCTATGGCGCGGTCGCCAAGCCGGTCGAAGGCACGATCCTCACCGTCATCCGCGAATCGGCGGCAGCCGCGGTCGAGGTCGCCGAGCGTGATCCTGATCTCGAGGTGGTGCTGGGGGCGACGCTCGACGCGGCGGAGAAGTCCGTCGCCCGCACGCCCAGCCTGCTCGCGATCCTGCGCGAGGCCGGCGTGGTCGACTCGGGCGGGCAGGGCCTCTACCGGCTCTTCCAGGGAGCGCTGCTCCACCTCGTCGGCCGATCGCCGGCCGCCGCGGCGCGAGGCCGGACGTCGGTCGGGCCGAAGCCCTCGACGCTCGTCGCCCACGCCGATGAGGGGTTCGGCTACGAGACGATGTTCCTGCTGCAGGCGGTCGGCCACCAGCCGCTCGACGTCGACGCGATCCGCGACCACCTGAACTCGATCGGGGAGTCGGTGCTCGTCGCGGGTGACGGTCGAGCGCTGAAGGTGCATGTCCACAACGAGCGGCCCGATCTCGTCATCGGCTACGGCCTGGGTCTGGGCTCGATGAGTCGGATCAGCGTCGAGAATCTCGACAACCAAGCGCGCGACGTGCGGGAGACGCGGGCCGCCGCGTTCACCGGCGATGAGCCGAGCCCCATCGAGCACCCCACCAACGGCCGTGGCGCGACCGCCGAGCTGCCGAGCCTGGCCGTGATCGCCGTGACCGCCGGGGACGGCCTGGCTGCCATCTTCCGTGACTTCGGGGTCGCCTCAGTGGTGCAGGGCGGCCAGTCGGCCAACCCGAGCACCGGCGAGCTGCTCGAGGCGGTCAACGCCGTCGAGGCGCGCGAGATCCTCCTCCTGCCCAATAACCCGAACGTCGTGCTCGCCGCCCGGCAGATGGCCGGGATGGCCGAGCGCCCGGTCGCCGTCGTGCCGACCCGAAACGCGGCGGAAGGATTCGCGGCCCTGCTGGCGCTCGACCCCAATCTGGACGCCGCAGCCAACGTCGCCCCGATGACGGAGGCCGGGCGCGCGATCCAGACGGTCGTCGTCACCGAGGCCGTCCGCGACGCGACCATCGGCGGCACGAAGGTCAAGCGCGGCCAGACGATCGCGCTCGATCCGGACGACGGCCTCATCGCGGTCGCCGGAGACCGCACGAAGTGCGTCCTCGCGGCGATGGCCGCGTTGCCGCCCGGATACGAACTCGTGACCCTCTTCTACGGGGACGGCGCCGCCCTCGCCGAGGCAGAGACGATGGCGCGCCGGATCGGCGACGTGGCGATCGGCGCCGAGATCGAGGTCCGCCACGGCGGACAGCCGTTCTACCGGTACCTCATCTCGGCCGAGTAGGCGGTCCATGGCGCGAACCGCGACCGTCAAGCCGCGCACCAGGCCGGCGGCCATGCCGCCGCCGCCGACCGACCCGGTCGAGCTGCTCGACACGCCCCTGGCCCGCTCCGGCCTGTCCGCCGCCGCGACGCTCCGGCGGGCGGGTATCCGTCTGGACTGGTACACGGTCCGCGACCTGCTCTTCCACCTGCCGCGGCGCTACGACGACCTGCGCGAGTTGCGCCACCTCGGCGATCTGGTCTGGACGGAGGAGGGGACGGTCGTCTCGGCCGAGGTGACGGTCGACGACATCCACGTCGAGCCCACCTTCCGACGGCGGATCCAGCGGACGGTGGCGCGCCTGTCGGACGACACCGGCTCGGTGAAGGCGACGTGGTTCGGGCGGCGCTACATCGAGCGACGACTCCACGCCGGGGATCGGATCGTCGTGTCGGGCCGCCTGAAGCGCTTCGGCCGCGACCTGACGATCGACAACCCGGATTTCCAGGCGCTCGACGCCGACGGGTCGGTGCTCATGGCAGGCCGGATCGTCCCGGTCTACCGGCTGACGGCCGGGCTGACCGCCGCGCGCCTGCGGCTCGCGATGCGGGAGGCCCTCGACCGGGCCGGCGTGGCCTATCCCGAGTACCTGCCGAGCGACCTGTGCGCGGAGGCCGGGGTCGTCGGCATCGCCACGGCGCTCGAGGAAGCCCACTACCCGCTCTCGTTCGAGGGACGCGACGACGCCCTGGCGCGACTCGCGTTCGACGAGCTGCTCGCCCTGCAACTGGGGATGGTCGGACGGCGCCGGGCCCGCGGCCGCGATCGCGCGCCGTCGCTCCAGACGGACACGGCGACCGACACGGCGATCCGCGCCGCGTTGACCGACGTGCTGTCGACGCGCGTCGGCCGGACGATCGAGCTCACCGACGACCAGGTCGCGTCCATGGATCAGGTCCGCACCGACCTCGCCGGCCAGAACCCGATGCTCCGGCTGCTGCAAGGCGATGTCGGCTCGGGCAAGACGGCGGTCGCCGCGTACGCCCTGGCCGCGGCGGCACGCGCGGGGTTCCAGGGCGCCCTCCTGGCACCGACCGACCTGCTCGCGCGGCAGCACCTCGAGACCGTCGGCGCGCTGCTGGCCGACCTCGGGATCGACGTCCTGCTCCTCGCCGGATCGCTCAAGGCCGCGGAGCGGACGAGGGTCCTCGAGGCGATCGCCTCCGGGCAGGCCTCGGTCGTCGTCGGGACGCACGCCCTGTTCCAGGAGGCGGTCACGTTCTCTCGGCTGGGCCTGGTCGTCATCGATGAGCAACACCGATTCGGCGTCGAGCAACGCGGCCAGCTGGAGGCGAAGGCGGGCGGCCTCGCCCCGCATGTGCTCCTGATGACCGCGACGCCGATCCCGCGCACGCTCGGCCAGGTCCTCTACGCCGACCTCGACGTCTCCGATCTGCGGACGCCGCCAGTGGGTCGGTTGAAGATCCGCACCGGCATCCGGCGACCGGACGCGCTCGACACGACCTGGACGAAGGTCCGGGAGGAAGCCGCGGCCGGCCATCGCACGTTCGTCGTCGTACCCCTCATCGAGGAGGGCAGCGACGGGGCGGACGACGGCAGCAGCTCGAGCGCGGTCGCCGCCGAGACCGAGGCGCAACGCCTGGCACTGCTCCTCGCCCCGCTCCGGGTCGGCCTGGTCCACGGTCGGATGAAGCCGGTCGATCGCGATGCCGAGATGGGGCGCTTCCGCGACGGCGACCTCGACGTGCTCGTCGGCACGACGGTCGTCGAGGTCGGCGTTGACGTGCCGGCGGCCACGATGATGATCGTCGAGAATGCCGACCGCTTCGGGCTGGCCCAGCTCCACCAGCTGCGTGGCCGGGTCGGTCGCGGGACGGCCGAGTCGTACTGCGTCCTCGTCTCCGATTCGGACGACGAGACGGCGCGAGCGCGACTGACCGCCATCGCCGAGATCCACGACGGCTTCGAGCTCGCGGAGCGTGACTTCGAGCTGCGTCGGGAGGGAGACGTGCTCGGCTTCGCCCAGAGCGGTCTGCCCGGCCTGCGGGTCGCGTCGCTGACCCGGCCGGAGCACCGCGAGCTGGCGGTCCGGGCACGGGACCACGCCGAGCGACTCCTCGACGACACGGGCAACCTGGATCCCGCGGCCCGACCGGAGCTCGCGCCCCTCGCCGCGGAGCTCGAGCGCGGCTGGCTGCGCCGGCTCGTGGCCGCGGACCCGGCGAGCGGCACATGAGGCCGGCCCGTGCCTGACGCCGGCCGGGTCATCGCTGGCACGGCCGGGAGCATCCGGCTCGATGCACCCGGAACCGGCACCCGTCCCCTGGCCGACCGCGTCAAGCAGACACTCTTCGCCATCCTCGAGCCCGACCTGCCCGGAGCGCGGTTCCTCGACCTGTTCGCGGGGAGTGGCGCGGCCGGCATCGAGGCCCTCTCCCGGGGTGCCGCGGCGGCGACGTTCGTCGACAAGGATGCGGGCGCGATCCGGGTGATCACCGCGAACCTCGCTCGCACCGGGCTCGCGGAGCGCGCGACGATCGTCCGGACCGACGTGCTCGCCTGGCTCCGTGATCCGGCCCGCACGGGCGCCGCGGACCCGCCGACCCTGGCGTTCGTCGACCCCCCGTATGCCGAGACGGCGCTCCTGACGCAGGCGCTCGAGGCGATCGGCACCGGACTCGCGCCGGGCGGCCGGGTCGTCGCGAAGCACTTCTGGCGCGACGTGCCGCCGGCCCGCATCGGGCTGCTAGCATCGGAGCGCGAGCGTCGCTTCGGCGAGACCGCGCTGACCTTCTATCGACGGCTGGAGGACGGATGAGCGTCGCGGTCTACCCGGGGTCGTTCGATCCGATCACCAACGGGCATGTCGACATCGTCCGCCGGGCCCTCAGCGTGTTCGACCGGCTCGTGATCGGTGTGCTCGCCAACCCGCGCAAGACCCCGCTCCTGCCGGTCGAGACCCGGATCGCCGTGATCTCGGCCGCGCTCAGCGACGCCGGGGTCCCGCCAGGGGCGGTCGATGTCCAGGCGTTCGACGGCCTCACCGTGGACTTCTGCCGGACGATCGGCTCGACCTCCATCGTGCGCGGCCTGCGGGCCATCAGCGACTTCGAATCGGAGATGCAGCTCGCCCACAACAACCGGGTCCTCGCGCCCGAGGTCGACACCGTCTTCTTCATGACGTCGGTGGCGAACGGCTATGTGAGCTCGAGCCTGGTCAAGGAGATCGCATCCTTCGGTGGGGACGTCAGCGGGATGCTTCCGACCGCCGCGGGAACGGCCCTCCGGGACGTGCTCGCTCGGTCGTGACCGTCCCAACGGGGACCGGCGTGCCATAATCGCACCGACCCGGCGCGCATCCGTGAATCGCCCAGCAGGAGGGCCGTCCGATCGACATCATCTTCCTCGTCGAGCGCCTCGAGTCCCTGATCGCGAACGGCAAGAAGCTGCCGCTCACGACCAACGTCGTGGTGGACCAGAACGCCGCGCTCGGCCTGATCGACGAGCTGCGCGTCGCCGTCCCCGAAGAGGTCCGCGCCGCCAAGCGCATCAACGCCGAGGGCGAGCGGATCATCGAGAAGGCCCAGGAAGAGGCGGAGCGCGTGGTCGGTCGTGCCCAGGAGCAGGCCGCCTTCCTGATCGACGAGCGGGGCCTGACCCAGGCTGCCGACGGTGAGAGCCGACGGATCATCGAGGAGGCGCACATCGCCGCCGACGGGATCAGGCGCGGCGCGGATGAGTACGCGGTCAGCGTGTTGGTCGGGCTCGAGGGGGACGTGGAGCACACGCTCCAGAGCATCAAGAAGGGCATCGCCCTGCTCGACGAACGCCGCGCCCAGATCCTCGCCGACCTGCCCTCGGACGATGGGGCGGATCCGAGCGACGGCGACTGGGAGGACGCGGCGCAGGACGCGGCGGCGCCCGCCCGGTCATGACATCGGCGCGATGAGCGTCCGACCGCCCGACGGGCCGTTCGTCTTCAACGTCGCCGGGCTGCTGACCGACGTCATCGGCGCGTCGCGGGTGATGGACATCGACGTCCCGAGCATCGACCTTCCCGACGAGCTGGAGCTCGCCGAGCCCATCCGGGGCCTGATCCGGCTCTCCCACGAGAACCGCGGCATCCTCGCCGATGTGGAGCTCACGACGGCGCTCGCCGGGGTCTGCAGCCGGTGCCTGCGGCCGCTGACCACGCCGGTCCAGGTCAGCCTCGAGGAGGAGTACCTGCCCTCGCTCGACCTCACGACCGGGCGTCCGGTCTCGCTCGACGATGAGCCCGATGCGCTGCGCCTGACCGATCATCACGAGGTCGACCTCGAGCCGTCGATCCGGGACGCCATCTCCCTCGCCGAGCCGATCGCCCCATTGGACCGGCCCGATTGCGCCGGCCTGTGCATCGTCTGCGGCGAGCCGCTCGACGAGGGCACGCACGATCATCCCGACGACGACATCGACCCCCGGCTCGAGGCGCTCCGGGGGTTCCAGGCCGAGCGCGAGTGACGTCCGTGGCCGGTTCGCGGTAGACTCCGCGGTCGGTGCAGCCTGCGCCCTCGATCTCGGGCGCCATCCGGCAGCCGTCCCGATCCCCGTACGACACAAGGAGCCCACGACCCCATGGGTGTACCCAAGCGACGCGTCTCGCATGCCCGTCAGGGCGAGCGACGCGCGCATCTCGCGATCGGCGTGCCGACGCTCGAGGAGTGCCCGCACTGCCACGAGATGAAGCTGCCGCACCACGTCTGCCCCAATTGCGGCTGGTATCAGGGCCGTCTGGCCGTCCAGCCCAAGCCGGCCGGCGGCAGCGGCGAAGAACCCGCCCGCTGATCTCGTGACCGAGCCTCGGCCCGCGCTGACCGGGGCGGCCGCCGAGGGTGTCCGCGTCGCGATCGACGCGATGGGCGGCGACCACGGTCCGGCGGAGGTGGTGCCGGGCGCCTTGCACTTCGCGCGGTCCAACCCGTCCGATCGTCTCATCCTCGTGGGCGACCGCGCGACCATCGAGCGCCTGGCCGGGCCGTTGCCGGCCAACGTCACCATCGTCCATGCCGGCCAGGTCATCGGCATGGACGAGCATCCCGCCCTCGCCCTGCGCGAGAAGAAGGACGCCTCGATCCTGGTCGCCACGGACCTCGTCCGGCACCAGCACGCCGACGCTGTCGTCACGGCCGGTCACACGGGGGCGGGCATGGCCGCCGCGGTCCTGCGTCTCGGCCGCTTGCCGGGCGTCGACCGTCCGGCGCTGGCCGTCCAGATGATCACCGACAGCGGGCCCATGGTCCTGCTCGACATCGGCGCCAACCCCGACTCGACCGCCGAGAACCTCGCCCAGTTCGCACGGATGGGTGCCATCTTCGCCCAGCGGGTACAGGGCGTCGCCGACCCACGCGTCGCACTGCTGTCCATCGGCGAAGAGAAGGGCAAGGGCGATGCCCGCATCCAGCGTGCCACGGAGCTGCTCGATGCCACCGACATGCGCTTCGAGGGCAACATCGAAGGCAAGGACCTGACCCGCCACATGGCCGACGTCGTCGTGTGCGACGCGGTCCTGGGCAATGTCGTCATCAAGTTCTTCGAAGGCCTGTCGGGCTTCATCTTCGATCTGTGGCGGACGGAGTTCCGGACCGGCTGGCGCGGCCGACTCGGCTACCTGTTCATGCGCCCGGCCATCGGCCGGATCCGCGGCGTCTTCGACTACGAGAAGGTCGGCGGCTCGCCGCTGCTCGGCGTGAAGGGGACCGTGATCATCACCCACGGCCGGGCCAAGCGACGGATGATCGGCTACGCCTGCGAGGTCGCCGCGACGACCGCCCGGACCGGCGTGCCCGCCCTCATCGCGGACGCGCTCGCCGAGGATCGCGCGGCCGAGCTCGCCGCCGCCGCGGCGTCGGCGGCAGGACCGTCCGCGCTCGAGCCGTCGCCAGGCGCCCCCGAGGAGGCGGTCACATGACGACCGGCCCGGAGCTGACCGTCGGTCGCGGTGTCATCGAGGAGCTCGTCAGCCTCGCGACCATGGAGGTGCCGGGGGTCGCTCGCGTCGGTCGTGGGGGACCGGGCTGGGTCGCGTTCCTGGCCGGCCCGCCGATCCGGGTGCGCATCAACGACGACCGGGTCCTCGTCCGGGTCCATGTCATCGCCCGTCCCGGCCAGGCGCTCGGGCCGCTCGCTGCGCAGATCCGGACCGCCGTCGCCGCCACCGTGGAGCGCTTCCTCGGACTCGATCTCGACGCCGTCACGGTCATCGTCGATGGCGTCGGAGGCTGACCAGCAGCGGGGCCGTCGCACGGGGCGACGTCTCGCCCTCGCGGCGGTCTTCGAGGCGGACTTCGGGCAGCGCACGGCCGAGGCGATCCTCGAGCGACATCTCGCCGAATCGGAACGTGACGAGACCGCCGCGGCGCTCGCCCGCGAGCTCGTCGAGGCCGTGGTCGCCCACCGCGACGAGATCGACGCGCGCATCGGCGTCGTCGCCCCGCAGTACCCCGTCACCGGGCTCGCCAAGATGGACCGCGCGCTGCTCCGAACGGCCATCGGTGAGGTGCTACACTCCGCCACGCCGGCCCGGGTGGCCATCGCCGAGTGGGTCGAGCTGGCACGCACCTACAGCGGAGAGCCCATGCGACGCCTCATGAATGGCGTCCTGGGGACCATCGCCCCACCCCCGAACTCCGAGGAGGGAGTCAGTGGCCACAACGTACGAGCGCCTCAAGAAGATCGTCGTCGAGCAGCTCGGCGCCGACGAGGATGAGGTCAAGCCGGAGGCGTCCTTCGTCGACGACCTCAACGCGGATTCGCTCGACCTGGTCGAGCTGATCATGAGCCTCGAAGAGGAGTTCGGCACGGAGATCTCGGACGAGGACGCGGAGAAGATCCGCACCGTCCAGGATGCGGTCGACTACATCGACGAGCACTCCTCCTAACGGCGATCCGGCGCAGGCCGCGGTGAGACCCGGTCAGGCCTTCGCTGCACGCCTCGGTCTCGAGGTCCGTGACCTCGACCTCCTGGAACAGGCGCTCGTCCATTCGAGCTGGTTCCACGAGCACCCTGACGCCGCGCGCGGCCACAACGAACGCCTGGAGTTCCTCGGCGATGCCGTCGTGAACCTCAGCATCTCCGAGGCGCTCTACGCTCGTCATCCAGATGACGACGAGGGAGCGCTCTCGGCGCGCCGCGCGGCGATCGTCTCCACCAGCGGCCTCGCTCGCCTGGCCGATCGGCTGGACCTGGGCAGTGCCCTGCTGCTCGGCGAGGGCGAGTCGCAGCGCAGCGGCCGGCGGCGGCCGTCCCTCCTCGCGTCGTCGTTCGAGGCGCTGACCGGAGCCCTGTACCTGGACCTCGGGTTCGAAACGGTCCGCGACTGGCTCATCGACCTTGCCGGCCCTGAGCTCCGGCTCGAGCTGCCCATCGGGTCGCTCAAGAGCCCCAAGAGCCGCTTGCAGGAGTACACCCAACGACGAACCGGGGCACGGCCCGAGTACCGCCTGTTGAGGGCGAGTGGGCCCGACCACGAGAAGTCGTTCCGGATCGAGGTCTGGGTGGACGGCGAGGTGCTGGGCACGGGCGAAGGGTCGTCGCGTCGGGTCGCCGAGACCGCCGCTGCCGCGGAGGCGATGGAGCGGCTCAGGCCGCGCGCGAAGTCGGCATGACGGACACGACGGATCTGGCGGGCACGCGCGAGGGTCCCGGCGAGCCCGAGCCCACCAACGGGCATCGACCGGCGTCCGCAGCCAGTGGCCCGTGGCCCGCCGCGCCGCGCCTGCTCGCGCTGCGCCTGCAGGGCTTCAAGTCCTTCGCGGAGCGCACGAACGTCGAGTTCGGCGGTGGGATCAGCGCCGTCGTCGGGCCGAACGGCTCGGGCAAGAGCAATCTCGCCGATGCCCTGCGCTGGGCGCTCGGCGAGCAGGGGCGAGCGCTCCGCTCGCGCAAGGCCGAGGACGTGATCTGGGCAGGCTCCGAGAAGCGCGCGGCGCAGGGCATGGCCGACGTGACCCTCGTCGTCGACAACGCCGACGGGCTCCTGCCGGTCGACTTCCAGGTGCTCGAGCTGGGCCGGCGACTGTACCGCTCCGGGGAGAACGACTACCTCCTCAACAAGCAGCGCATCCGACTGCGAGACCTCGTCGATCTCCTCGACGCGGCGCACCTGGCCGACAACGCCTTCCTGTTCATCGGGCAGGGGATGGTCGATCAGGCCCTCGCGATGCGACCCGAGGAGCGTCGACCGCTGTTCGAGGAGGTCGCCGGGGTCCGTCGCCACGAGCGACGCCGGCGCAAGGCCGAGGACCAGCTCACCGAGTCGTCGGCGAACCTGGCGCGGGTCGAGGACATCCTGGCCGAACTGCGGCCCCAGGCGCGGCGGCTCGCGGCCCAGGCCGAACAGCAGGCGACTCGCTCGAGCATCGGGGACGAACTCGCCGCGGCCCTGCTGCTGGCCACGCACGCCCGCTGGCATGAGTCGGCCACACGGCTGGCTGCAGCGACCGGCCGGCGCGAACGCGCCCGCGCCGAGGCGGACCGCGCCCTGTCGGATCTCGACGCGGCCGAGTCGGCGGCCTCGGCGCTTGCCGCGGACCTGTCGGCCCGGGCGACCGCCGAACGTGAACGGCGCGAGGCCCACGAGACAGCACGGGCCACCCTCACCGACCTCCAGTTGCGCGACGGCCGCGTCACCTCGGACCTCGAGGCCCTCGCCCGCGATCGACACCGCCTGGCCGAGGAGCGTGCCACGGCCGAAGCCGCGGCGACCGCCGCCCGGCGCT
>DASPHN010000163.1:0-2510 GCA_035629655.1 Saccharimonadales bacterium (SeqCode)
AGGTCGAGGGCCATCCCGATAACGCGGCCGCGGCGTTGCTCGGCGGATTCGTGGTCTCGGCCCCGACACCCGGCGGCGTCGAGGCGATCCGCTTCGACGTCCCACGCGACCTGCGGGCGGTCCTCTTCATCCCCGAGCTGCGGCTCTCAACCGAGGAGATGCGCCGGGCGCTGCCCACGGCCGTGCCCCTCGCGGACGCCGTCGCAAACCTGGGCGCGGTCGGCGTGGGTGTCGCGGGCATGGCGGCCGGCCGGACCGACCTGCTCCGTCTGCTCACCGTGGACCGGCTCCATGAGCCGTACCGCGCGACCGTCTACCCGCAGTTGCCCCGCCTCATCGAGGCCGCGCGCGCGGCCGGGGCCCTCGGGGCCTGCCTGTCGGGCGCGGGCTCGACCGTGCTCGCGTTCACCGACTCGATGTCGATGATCACGCGCATCGAGGCGGCCTTCGCGGCCGTGGCGGCCGACACGGACCTGCCCGGCCGCATCACGGTCGTGATGCCGCGCAACCACGGGGCACGGGTCGTCGCCCGGACCTGACCCACCGAGCCCGGGGACGAGGCGGCGCCCGCGAGCACCGGCGCCATGGCGACGCGGAGGGGGTCCGTCGACGTCCCGAACGGTGGATACCGGTCCGGTGCGGTTGACGACGGCCCCAGACTCGGGCCATGGACGGACTCGTCGGCGCGGTCGGCAACGGCATCACGTCGCTCGTGGCGGGCGCCTACCAGGCGATCGGCGCGGCCCTGCGCGGCATCGTGAACGCCGGCAACCAGGCGCTCCCCTCCGGGCTCTTCTGGGTGCTGATCTTCCTCCTGCTCGTGATCGGCGCCTGGACCCTCGCCAAGCGCTGACCGGTCTCGGCGCTACGCATCGAGGAACGCAAGAGTCTCGCTCCAGGCGGCCGCGCTGGCCTCAGCGTAGTCCGCCGCCTTGCGGTCGAAGAAGCTGTGCGGGGCGCCGGGGTAGGTGACCAGCCGGTGGTCGATGCCGTGCTCGGTCAGGGCGGCCTCGAACGTCGCGATGGCCTCGGGCGTGATCGCGCTGTCGGCGCCGCCGAACAGCCCGAGGACCGGACCATCCATGGAGCCGACCAGATCGACCGGTGCCGGCGAGTCGTTGCGCCACGGGCCGACGAGCGTGCCGTAGAAGCCCACGACGCCGGCCAGTCCGAGGCCGAGCGTCGCCGACAGGAACGCCATCCGGCCACCCATGCAGAAGCCGAGGGTCACGATCCGTCGCGGCGCGGCGCGACCGCCCGGGTCCGGTGCACGCAGCGCCGCCACCGCCGCCGCGATGTCGGTCGAGATGCCGCCCCACGTGGTCTGCGCCACGTGCGGCGCGTAGTCGAAGGCTTCACCCCGGTCGTCGTCCGCGGCCGTCCGCCCGAACCAGTCGATCGCGAGGGCATCGATGCCGTGCTCCGCGAAGCGCAGCGCGAGCTCTTCGTAGTAGGGATGCAGGCCGCGCACGTCCGGCAGGATCACGACCGCCGCCCCGTCCGGTGTCGCCGCCCGGGAGTGGAACGCGAGGATCCGGGTCCCGTCCGACGCCGTGAGCGTCTCGCGACGGCCGTCGAGCGCGCCACCGGCGATCTCGGGGATGGGCGGGTGGCTGTCGTGGTCGAAGCACATCGGGCGATCCTCCAGGGGCCACGAATCCTGCCACGGTAGAATGCCGGGCGATGCCCAGCTCCCTCGTCGTCCAGAAGTTCGGTGGTTCGTCGGTCGCCGGCGCCGACCGCATCAAGCGCGTCGCGCGACGGATCGCCCGCGAACGCGCGGCCGGCCATGACCTCGTCGTGGTCGTCTCGGCGATGGGTGACACGACGGACGAGCTGCTCGGGCTCGCAGCAGCGATCACCGAGGAGCCGGATCCCCGCGAGCTCGACGTCCTCCTTGCGACCGGCGAGCACCAGAGCGCGACGCTCGTCTCGATGGCCCTGCATGCCATCGGCGTGCCCGCCATCAGCCTGACCGGGCCGCAGGCCGGCATCACGACGGACGGCACGTACGGCCGCGCCCGCATCGCGGGCATCGAGCCGCGCCGCGTCCGGACCGAGCTCGAGGGTGGCAAGGTCGTCATCGTCGCGGGCTTCCAGGGTCAGAGCGCCGCCGCGGCGTTGGACCAGGAGATGACCACGCTCGGCCGCGGTGGGAGCGACACCACCGCGGTCGCGCTGGCCGCCGCGCTGCAAGCGGACCGGTGCCAGATCTTCACCGACGTGCGAGGCATCTACACCGCCGACCCGCGGCTCGTGCCCGCCGCCCGTCAGCTGGCGGTCATCGGCTACGAGGAGATGCTGGAGCTCGCCCACCAGGGTGCCCAGGTCATGCAGGTCCGGGCCGTGGAGCTGGGGTGGGTCAACGACGTCGTCATCGAGGTCCTGAGCTCCTTCGAGGATGCCCCGGGCACGCTCATCAAGGAGGATCCGCTCGTGGAGCAGCGCAACAAGGTCCGTGGGCTCGCCCACGACCGGAACGTGGCCAAGGTCACGGTCGTGGCCGTCCC
>DASPHN010000164.1:0-4959 GCA_035629655.1 Saccharimonadales bacterium (SeqCode)
GTACGAGCGGTCGTCCTCCTCGCGGTGGTCGTTGTACTGGTACGTCCCGGTCGCGCGCAACGTGACGGAGAACCGCTCGCCCGGCTCGAGGTTGCCCGAATCGAATTCGGTCGGTCCGGACGTCGTGCGCACGCGATGCCGTTCATCGGACTCGTTGACCCAGGTGACCTTCGTGCCGGGGGCGACGGTCAGCGAGTCGGGGCTGTACGAATCGCCGATGCGGATCGTCACCCCGGCCGCGAACGAGGTCGAGGGCTGGACGACGACGAAGCCGAACGCCACGACGGCCGCCATGGCGACACGGGCGATGGACGAGGCGGCGCGGGACTGCGACAAGCGGAGACCTCCGGGAGTTGGACCGATGTCCTCTTGAGACACCGACCGCCCGAAAGGTTTCAGTCCTCCTCGGATCGGTTGGCGATCAGCCCTTCGAAGGTCGCCGCGTTTGCCGGCGCGCACGCTCGATGGTCGTTGTTGAAGTAGACGTAGCCCGAACGGCCGGCGGCATCGGGCAACGCCTCGAGACGATCGATCCACGACCGCAGCGCCCGATCCCCGTAGCACGGCCGTGGCGTCGCGACGCCCTGGTGCAGCCGCAGGTACGTCCAGTCGGTCGTCGACCAGAGTGGCGTGATCGGTCCGCGCCGATCGGCCACCACGAACGCCGCTCCGTGCCTCCGAAGCAGGTCACAGAGCTCGGGCACGAACCAGCTTCGATGGCGCGGCTCGACGGCAACCCGAGCCCGATCGCCGAACGCCCGCAACGTCTCGTCGAGCCGGTCGAGGTCGATCTGGAGCGACGGCGGAAGCTGCAGCAGGATCGGCCCGAGTCGGTCGCCGAGGAGGCTCGCCCGTTCCATGAGGTAGTCGACCGGCTGCTGCGGATCCTCGAGCCGCCGGATGTGCGTCAGGTACCGACTCGCCTTGACCGCGAAGCGGAAGTCGTCGGGCACGGCGTCCCGCCAGCCCCGGAAGGCGTCCGCGGCCGGCATCCGATAGAACGTGACGTTCAGCTCGACCGTCGAGAAGTGCTCGGCATAGAACGCGAGCCGATCCGGCGATCGCAGGAACCGCGGATAGAACGGCCCGCGCCAATCGCGGTAGTCGAACCCGGACGTGCCGACCATGAGCGCCATGCCACCGATGGTCGCGACCCCGAGGCGGCGTCGGCATCGAGCGCGCGCCACCCGCCCTTGCGGAAGCGAGACGAACGGTCGCAGGCGACTCGTACACTCCCGGCCATGGTCGCGGGCTCGCTGTTGGGACGAAACGGGGAACTGGCCCGGATCGCGTCGATGATCGAGTCCATCGCCGACGGTCCGCGTGGGCTCACGCTGGCCGGCGAGGCGGGCATCGGCAAGACCGTCCTCTGGAGTGCGGCGCTGGCGACGGTCCGGGAGGCGGGCGCTGTCCGTGTCCTCGTGGCCCGCGCCAGCGAGGCAGAGGCATCCCTCGGGTCCGTGGCACTCGGTGACCTTTTCGGGCCCACCGCGTCGGACGTGCTCGGTGAGCTTCCCGCCCCACAGGCCGACGCCTTCGCGGCGGCGCTGCTCCTGCGCACGGCCGACGGGAGCCCGGTGGCCGGCGACCCCCGCACTCTCGGAACCGCCGTGCTCGGCGCGATCCGCCGTCTGACCTCCGACGGTCCGCTGCTGCTCGCGATCGACGACGTGCAGTGGCTCGATCCGTCCTCGACGGCGGCCCTGGTCTTCGCCCTTCGGCGAGCCGTGGACGCAGAGATGCCCATCGGGGTCATGGTTACGCTGCGGGCGCCCGCCGCGCATCCCCTCGCCGCCGCGCTGCCGGCTGATCACGACACGATCGACCTCGGGCCAGTCAGCCTCGGTGTCCTGCACCAGCTCCTTCGCGACCGCCTTGACCTCGGCCTCACGCGGCCGCAACTCATCCGGCTCGCCGAAGCCAGCGGCGGCAACCCGTTGCTCGCCCTGGAGATC
The DNA here is from genome assembly GCA_035629655.1 of Saccharimonadales bacterium (SeqCode). Classification (GTDB taxonomy): domain Bacteria; phylum Chloroflexota; class Limnocylindria; order Limnocylindrales; family CSP1-4; genus SPCO01. Next base: position 1,956 of record DASPHN010000164.1, read on the forward strand.
GGGCGCGAGCTGGCTCGGCTCGACCGCTGGCCACTCCCCGGTGAGCCCTTGCCGGTCCCGGCGGATGCCGGCGGTCTCATCGCGGAGCGCATCGCCCGACTCGAGCCTGTCGACCGCGACGTGCTGTTCGTCCTGGCCGCGTCGAGCGGTGCGGACGTGACCTCCGCCGCCGCGACGCTGGGCATCTCGCCCGCGGCCGTCGACGAGGCGCTCGTCCGGCTCGGGCCGACCGGCGCGGCCCTCCTCGAACACGACGACGATTCCGTGCCTCGGCGGTTCGCTCACCCCCTGGTCACGGCCGCGGCACTCGCAGGTCCGCCACCGGATCGGCGACGCGTGCTGCATGCCAGACTGGCCGAGCTCGCCTCGGGTCCTGAGGACCGCGGCCGGCATGCCGCGCTCGCAACCACCGGACGCGACGCCGAGACCGCCGCCGCGCTCGATGCCGCCGCCCGATCCGCTCGTCGCCGCGGGGCTCCGCAGCTCGCAGCGGAGTGGGCCGAAGCCGCGGCCGAACGCACGCCGGAGCCCGACCGGATGACGCTCGGCGCCGCTCGACGGATCCGCGCCGCCCGATGGTTCGGCGACTCGGGGGCGATCGACCGAGCCGACGTCCTCCTCCAGCAGGCGCTGGCTGACCTCCCCGCAGGCGACCGGCGTGCCGAGGCCCTCGAGCTGGCGGCCCAGATGGCGGGCTGGCGTCGAGGTGGTCCCGCGGTCGTCGCGATCGCCACGGCCGCGCTCGAGGAGGCGGACGACCCGGTCACCCGGTCTCGACTGCTCCTTCGCCTCGCGACCGAGGTCGACGAGATCGGCGTCGTGGCCGCCCTGGCAAAGGCCGAGGAGGCCGTGACCCTGCTCGAGGCTGCCGGCGTCGCGACGGGCGACCCGGACCTGTTCGCCTGCGCCCTCATCCAGGCCGCATCCCTGCGCTACGCGAGCGGCGCCGGCGACGACGAGCCGACGGTGCAGCGCGGGGTCGCGCTCCTCGCCACAGACCCGCGACTGAGGGCTGACGGCGAGGAGCGGCCCGAGGGCCAGCGTGCGCACCAGGATGTCGTGATCTGGCTGGTCCACCACGACCGTCTCGATGAAGCGCTGGTCGCGACCCGGCGGATGGCGGACCGAGCCCGCGAACGAGGACACGACCGGCCGCTGCCGATCACCGAATGTGACCTTGCGTATCTGGCCGCCTGGCGCGGCGACCTGGTCTCCGCCGCCGCCCACGTGGAGGCCTCGCTCGAGGCGGCGTCACTGTCCGACCATCCGCAGGCGCGCGTCGCGGCCCTGGCCGCGGCCGGCTACGTCGCCCTCCTGCGCGGCGAGCTCGATGCCGCTGATGCGTTCGCGGCGGAGGGCTTGGCCCAAGGTCCCCACGACAACTGGTTGGCCGACCGACATCGCGTCATCCATGGGTCTGCGGCCCTGGCCCGAGGTGACGGGATCGTCGCGACGCGGTGGCTCGGTGACGTGCTCGACTCGATGGTCGCGCAAGGTCGACGGGAGTCGCTCGAGGAGCGCTTCGCGGGCGACCTCGTCGAGGCGGCGATCCTGACCGGGGACCTCGAGCGCGCCTCGAGCACGGTCGACCTGCTCGAGGGTTCGGTCGAGCGCTTGCCACGACCGTGGGTCCGGGTCATGGCGCCACGGGGACGGGCGATGCTTCTCGCCGCCGAGGGTGATCTGGATGGTGCGGACCAGGCGGCACGGCAGGCGCTCGAGGCCGCCCCGTCGCTTCCCATGCCGTTCGAGCTCGCGAGGACCGAGCTGACCGCCGGCCGGATCGCCCGGCGACGGAAGGAGAAGCGTCGCGCCGGCGAGCACCTTGACCGCGCGGTCGACGGTTTCGAGCGGATGGGCGCCGAGGCATGGCGTTCGATCGCCCAAGCCGAGCGCGCGAGGCTCGGACGCCGTGGTGCTGCCGACCCGACCAGGCTCACCGAGACGGAGGACCAGGTCGCCCGGCTGGCGGCGCGCGGACTGACGAATCGGGAGGTCGGTGAAGCGGCGTTCCTCACCCCGAAGAGCGTGGAGGGCGTGCTCGGCCGCGTGTACGGGAAGCTCGGGATCCGGTCGCGCGCGGAGCTTGGGGCGTGGCTCGCGGCCGGGGCGCCGAACGGGCCGGGACTCGGGGACCGGCCGCAAGAGACCGGGAATCCCCCGTTTCGTCCGGGAGCTGGCCAGACCTAGCGTCGCGGTGTCGTCACCGTCGTCGTCCGGAGGTCATCTCGATGTTCGCGTCCACCCGCCGACTCACGCCCGCCGCCATCGCCGTGCCGCTCCTGCTCATGGCCTGCAGCGGTGGTCCGGCCGCCCCGGCCTCCGTCGTCCCGAGCCCCGCGGCCTCGGGGGCAGGCTCGACCGAGCTCGTCGCCGACGTCGATATGGGGGATCGGACTCTGCATCTCGTCTGCCTTGGCCCGACCGATACCGGAGAGCCGACGATCGTCTTCGAAAGCGGACTCGGCGGTGCGTATACGGCGTGGGGCGAAATCCTGCTCGCGATGCAGGGCACGCACCGCCTGTGTGCGTACGACCGCGCCGGCCTCGGTGCGAGCCCCGCGGCGCCCGAAGCCTCGCGCACGGCCGCCGACAGCGCGGCCGACCTGGCCACGTTGCTCGAGACTTCCGGCATCGATGGGGCGAAGATCCTGGTCGCGCACTCCGTCGGCGCCTGGAATGCGGCCCTCTATACGCAGAGCCAGCCGGACGATGTCGTCGGGGTCGTGCTCGTTGATCCGCGCGCGCCGGGCACCAGCGACGCGTTGCGCGACGCACTCCCGGCCAAGACGGCCGACGAGCCGTCGTCACTCGCGAGTCTCCGCGACGAGCTGGGCGACTTCGAGATGGACCCGTCGCTCAACGACGAGCATCTGGCCCTGGCCGAGAGCGGATCGCTCGTGGCCGCTGCCCTCGACGCCGATGGCCCGCTGTTCGGTGACCGCCCGGTCGTCGTCCTCCAGGGCGGCAAGACGACCGACAACTGGGCCGACCTGCCGCCCGA
>DASPHN010000165.1:0-13847 GCA_035629655.1 Saccharimonadales bacterium (SeqCode)
TCGGCGGTGATCACCGGCTCCGGGTTCATCGAGATCAAGACCGAGCCGATCGGCCTCCAGCCGCTCGAGCCTGCCGGATCGCCCGGCCCGAGCGGCTCGCCCGGGACGTCGCCCGGCCCATCGGCGTCCGCCGGGGCGAGCGCGGCGGCCTCGCCCGGCTCGAGCGCCTCGCCGGCGGCCAGTGCGTCCCCGGTCGCGAGCGCCTCGCCCGCTGCGAGCGCCTCGCCCGCGGCGTCCGGTTCCGCCGGTCCGTCCGCCTCGCCGGATGGATCCGCATCGCCGTCGGCCTCGCCGCCGGTGGCGATCGGCAACACCGAGCTACCCACCGACGGCAAGCTGGGCGAGATGGTCGTCGCCCTGGAGGAGGCCCTCGGCCCGATCGAGTCGCAGGCCAGCCTCACGACGATCGGCCCGGTCGTCTCCTCCGACCTCATCAGCCAGGCGCTGATCCTCATCCTCGTCGGCTCGGCGGGCATCGTCCTCTGGATCACCTACCGGTTCCGCGACGTGAAGTTCGGCGTGACCGCGCTGGTCTCGCTGCTGCACGACGTCGTCGTCGTCGTCGGGGCCTTCGCGGTGTTGGGCACGTTCTTCCACGTCGAGATCGACGCCCTGTTCGTGACGGCGATGCTGACCGTCATCGGATTCAGCGTGCACGACACGATCGTGGTCTTCGACCGCATCCGTGAGAACAAGGCGCGCCACCTCGGCGAGCCGTTCCCGGACATCGTCAACCACTCGATCCTGCAGACGTTCGGCCGGTCGATCACGACCAGCCTGACCGTCCTGATCACGCTCCTGTCGCTCTTCCTGTTCGGCGGCGCCGCGATCAGCGACTTCATCCTGGTGTTGCTCATCGGCATCATCACGGGCACCTATTCCTCGATCTTCGTCGCGAGCCCGGTGCTCGTCGATTGGCAGCTCTGGGATGACCGCCGGCACGGACGGATCGCCAGCACCCGGGCGCCGCGCACCCGACGCGCCGCGTCCTGACCACCGTGCGCCGATGCGATGCAGGCGCCGGTGAGCGCCGCGTGGCATCCTGACGTCGTGCTGGAACCTCGCTTTCGCTGGACGTTCCCGGACCCGTCACCATCCCCATCGGACCTGCTGAGCACCGCCGCCGAACGCGGCCTGAGCTCGCGCATGGCCGGCCTCCTCGCGAGTCGCGGCGTGACGTCGTCCGCTGATGTCGGCGCCTGGTTCGCGGACCCCCTCGACGGACTCCACGACCCGCGCCTGCTGCCCGACGCGGGGATCCTGCTGGCACGCCTCACGCTCGCCCGCGAGCGCGATGAGCGGGTGATGGTCTTCGGCGACTTCGATGCTGACGGTCTCGATGGCCTGGCCATCCTCGTGCTGGCCTTCCGCCGGTTCGGCCTGGTCGTCGAGCCGTACGTGCCGAGCCGGCTGGACGAGGGCCACGGCCTCTCGCTGGCCGCGCTGGACGCCGCGGAGCGGACGGGCTCGACGGTCATCGTGACCGTGGACTGCGGCACGAGCAGCGGGCCGGAGATCGCGGCGGCTGCCCTGCGGGGCATCGACGTCCTCGTGACCGACCACCACCGCGTCCCGCCCGAGCTGCCGCCGGCGCTGGCCGTCGTCAACCCGCATCGCGCCGACTCGACCTATCCGGACGATCGCCTGGCCGGGAGCGGGGTCGCGTTCAAGGTCGCCCAGCTCCTGCTGGCCGATCTGCCCGGCGGCCCGGCCGCAGCGCTCGAGCTCGCCGACCTCGCGACGATCGGGACCGTGGCCGATGTCGCGCCGATCGTCGGCGAGAACCGCGCGATCGCCCGACTCGGCCTCGCGTTGCTCCGCACGTCTCCGCGCCCGGGGATCGCGGCGCTGCTCGAACGAGCCCGCGTCGCGACGTCGGCCGTCGATCTCGACACCATCTCCTTCGCGCTCGCTCCGCGGCTGAACGCGGCCGGCCGGGTGGGGGAGGCGCTCGAGGCCGCGCGGCTGCTCCTTGCCGACGACGCCGCGACCGCCGCCGTCCATGCCGACGCCCTCGAGGCCGCGAATCAGACGCGGCGTGACCTGATGACGACCGCCGTCGCCGACGCGCGGGCCATCGTCGACACCGACCCGGACCGCCCGGCATCCATCGTCCGCGGTCCGTGGCCTGTCGGCATCGTCGGGCTCGTGGCCTCGCGCCTCGTCGACGATCGGTCGCGGCCGGCGGTCGTGGGAGCGGAGCTTGGGGACACGATCCGGGCGTCGTGCCGAAGCGACGGGACGGTGGACCTCGGGGCCGCGCTCGAGGCCTGCGCCGACCTCTTCATCCGCTACGGCGGTCATGCCGGCGCCGCCGGTTTCGAGATCGCGACGGAGCGCTGGGCCACGTTCATCGAGCGGTTCGAGGCGGTGACCCGCCAAGCCGTCCCGCCGGATCCGCGTGCCGCGATCCGGATCGACGTCGCCGTCCCCGCCCTCGACGTGGACTACGCCCTGCATCGCGAGCTGGCGTCCCTCGCCCCGTACGGGCCGGGGAATCCTGAGCCGCTGGTCGCCGTGCTGGGCTTGACCGTGACGCGCGTGCGCCTGGCCGGGGCGGATCATGCGTCGCTGACCCTGAAGCGCCGCCTGGATGTGCTCGATGGCATCGCCTTCGGACGGTCCGATCTTGCCGAGACGATCGCGGTCGGCGACCGGATCGACGTCGTCGCCCGGGTGACGAGCCGCTCGTTCGGCGGCTACGAGTCGCTGCAGCTCGAGATCCGGGACGCTGCCCGCAGCGGCGCACACGCCGAGGCCGCGACGATCCTCGGCCTCGACGCTGTCCTTCCGGCCCCGATGCCGGCGCCCGCGGACGGCGACCCGCCGGTCGTGCTCGCGACCGTCATCGGCATCCCGATCACCGGCACCCTCGACGCATGAGCACGTCGAAGGTCCGGCCCCCGCGTTCCGGCGACCCATACGGCCTCGGTCCGGTGGGGTCCTGGCTCGCGCCGATCCTGTCCGTCGTCGGCCTCATCGTGGTGGCCATCGTCACCCTCAGCCTGCTGGGCGGCGAGGTCCCGTTCGGCATCGGCAGCGGGAGCGGGAACGGGAACGGGGCCGGGAATGGCGGCCCGAGCCGGACGGCCGCGCCATCGAACGTCGTCGTCGTCCCGGACGAAGCCGCCTTCGATGGCTCGATCATCTACGCGAAGGGCGGCAACATCTGGCTCCAGACGGACGCCGACGGCGCCCGGCAGGTCACGACGGACGGCCATGACTCCATGCCGTCGTGGTCACCCGACGGACAGTGGATCTACTTCATCCGGTCCGCGAGCGAGCAGGGGCGCTGGCCAGTCCAGGGCACGCCGGAGACGTACACCCTCGCCGTCCCACTGCTGATGCGCGTGCATCCCGATGGCAGCGGCGAGGAGCAGCTGGCGACCGGCCTGTTCAAGCGGGACGGCTTCACCTACGCCTACTGGATCCGCCAGCCGGTCATCGCCCCCGATGACAGCCGGCTCGCCGTCGTGTCCGACGCCCCGAACCCGGACCAGAGCACGGTCGTCCTGCAATTCCTCGATCCGGAGACGGGCAAGCTGAGCAGCGCGAAGATGGAGACGAACGGCGTCCTCGGTCACCAGGACCCGGAATGGCGACCGGACGGCAAGTTCCTGCTCTACGTCCGCAACGGCCGCGACGGCTCGCGTGGGGCGCCGGTGATCATGCGCTACAACGTCGCTCGCAAGACCGCCCGGGCCCTGACCGGCTTCGGCTACCTCAACCCGGCCTACTCGCGGGACGGCAGGTACATCGCGGCGACCAAGACGTCGGCCTTCGGCACCAACGTCGTGATCCTCGACGGGGAGACCGGCCAGGAGCTGTTGCGCGTGACCGACGATGGAGCCTCGTGGGCTCCGACGTGGTCGCCGGCCGGAGACGGCGTCGCGTTCCTGCATCTCGACGGGCAGACCGTCGACCTGCGGCTCGCGAAGCTCGATGGCGCGGCACCCACCTGGACCGTCAGCGAGACGATCGATCTGACCGAGGTCTCGGACCTCGGCCCGGAGTCCCGTCCCGACTGGTTCATCCCTGAGGACCAGCTGCCGGCCCTGCCGACACCGACGCCCGCCGCCTCCGCCCCGGCGGCCGGCAGCCCGGCGCCGTGACGGTCGGCACGAGCGCGACGACGGCGACCGGCTACCTCGCTCGGCTTGCCGAGCGCTCGGGCCGAACGGGCACGGTGCTCTGCCTTGGCCTGGACCCGGATCCAGCCGGTCTGCCGGCGGGCTTCACGCCCGACCTCTCCGGCATCGAGCGCTTCGCCGCCCTCCTCCTCGAGGCGGCCACACCGTATGCAGCCGCGGTCAAGCCCAACCTGGCGTTCTTCGAGGCGTATGGCTCGGCCGGGATCGCCGCGCTCGAGCGCCTTCGAGCGTCCATCCCCGCGGATGTCGTGGTCGTCGCCGACGCGAAGCGCGGGGACATCGGCACCACGGCCGCGCGCCAGGCGGTCGCCCTGTTCGACACCCTTGGCGCCGATGCGGTCACGGTCAATCCGTACCTCGGGTCGGAGGCCGTCGCCCCGCTCCTCGAGCGCCACGATCGCTTTGCCTACGTCCTGTGCCGGACCTCCAATACCGGGGCTGGCGAGCTGCAGGGGCTTCGCCTGGAGTCCGGCCCGAGCGGCGAGCCGGCCGAGGCGCTGCACGAGCGGGTCGCTCGCCTGGCCACGGCCTGGGGACCGGGCGGGACGGTGGGCCTCGTGGTCGGGGCCACGGCACCTCCCGAGATGGCGGCCATCCGGGCGATCGCTCCCGGGCTCGCGTTCCTCGTGCCGGGGATCGGCGCCCAGGGTGGTGACCTGGAGGCCGTCCTTGCGCATGGTCCGGCGACGGCGGCTCCGAGCGCCGACGTCGACGGTCGCGGGTTGCTCGTCAACGTGTCACGCGGCATCGCCGGAGCGGCCCTCGAGGAGGGTCCCGGCGACCCGCTGGAGCGCGTCGCGACGGCCGCGCGCGAGTGGGCGGAACGCCTCCCTGTGCTACGGTAATCGCCGCATCGGACCCTCGAGGAGCCACGCATCATGCCGACGCCCGGACCGCTCGAACTGGTCATCATCCTGGTCATCGCCCTGCTGATCCTCGGCCCGGGCCGGCTGCCGGATGTCGGTGCCTCGCTGGGCAAGAGCATCCGCGAATTCCGGAAGGCGTCGTCCGACGTCCAGGATGCGGTCAAGGTGGATGTCGAGACCTCGCCGTTGCCGCCGGCCGCCGCAGCCACGGCCCCCACGGCACCGGCCGCCGAAGCGCCCGTCCAGGCGCCGGCGCCGCAGCCCGCGGTCGCCGCCCACGCTGCCGACCTGCCCGGAGCCCCGACCGTCGCGAGCACGCCGACGGCTTCGACGCCGTCGAGCGAACCGACGCCCGGCACGAACTAGGGCTCGGCGTCCCTCGCCCTAGATGGCCGACGCCGACGCCCTCCGCGACGCTGGCGTGAGCGGCGTCCCCGCGACGCCCCAACCCGTCGAACCCCCTGCCGGTCTCCCCGGCGACGACTCGGTCATGTCGCTCGTCGACCATCTCGGCGAGCTCCGGACACGTCTCTTCCGGATCATCCTCGCGGTCGTCGTGGGTGGTGCGGTCGGGTTCATGATCGCCGACCCCATCCGAGACAAGCTGCTCGACCTCATCCCCGATGGCACCGCCCAGGCCCTGGGGCCGGGGGACGGCTTCGCGATCACCCTGCGGATCTCGCTCGTCGTCGGTGTCATCCTCGCGATGCCGGTGATCTTGTACCAGGTCTGGGCCTTCATCGCGCCCGGATTGACCCCTGCGGAGCGCAAGGCGATCCGACCATGGGTGCCGCTCGCGCTCTTCTTCTTCGCCCTCGGGGTCGTGATCGCGTACCTCGTCCTGCCCTACGCCCTGTCCTTCCTGTTCAGCTTCACCGATGACCGGCTCATCGAGAATGTCGCCGCTGGGCCGTTCTTCGACTTCATCACGACGACCTTCCTGGCGTTCGGCCTCGTCATGGAGTTCCCGATCCTGCTCTACGGCCTGACCCGGGTCGGCATCCTCCATTCGGACCAGCTGCGGGCGGCGCGTCGCTATGTGATCCTGGGCATCGCCATCTTCTCGGCCGTCGCCACGCCGGGTGGCGATCTCGTCAGCCCGTTCGTCCTCGGCGGGACGATGTACCTCCTGTACGAGCTCACGGTCTGGTTCATCCGGCGCACGGGCCGATGACCGAGCCCGCGGAGGTGCAGGCCCTGGACGGGACCGCGGACGATGCATCCGCGGATCAGGCGGTGGTGATCCTCAGCGGGCTGTCCGGGGGCGGCAAGACCGCGGCCGCCAAGCTCTTCGAGGATCTCGGCTACGTCGTCGTCGACAACCTGCCCGGTGAGCTGCTGCCGGAGCTGGCCGAGCTCGTCTCGGGCGACCGGACCAGGTTCAATCGGGTCGCCATCGTGCTCGACGTCCGCGCCGGTGACGCCCAGATGGCCCTCGCGGCGGTCCGCGGTGCGCTGGAGGGCCGCGGCATCGAGCCGCGCATCGTGTTCCTCGAGGCTCGCGACGAGGTCCTCATCCGCCGCTACAGCGAGACGCGCCACCGCCATCCGCTCGGCGACGGCCGCGGGATCGCGAGCTCGATCGAACGGGAACGGGCCATCCTGGAGCCGGTGCGCCAGCAGGCGGATGTCGTCGTCGACACGTCGGACCTGTCGCTGCGCCAGCTCCGCGAACGCCTCTTCGCCCAGGTCGCGACCACCGCTCGGCCGGACCAGCTGGCGATCCAGATCATCAGCTTCGGCTTCAAGTACGGGGTCCCGCTCGAGGCGGACCTCGTGTTCGACGTCCGATTCATGCAGAACCCGTACTACATCCCGGAGCTGCGCGCGCATTCCGGCCTGACTGAGCCGGTCCGCGACTACGTCCTCGGTCAGCCGATCACCGGCCGGTTCCTGACCTTCCTCGAGGAGTTCCTCGAGTTCACGGTCCCTGCGTACGTCGGCGAGGGCAAGACGCGACTGACGATCGCCATCGGCTGCACGGGCGGCTACCACCGTTCGATCGCGATCGCTGAGGCGCTGGCGGCGTGGCTGCGCGAGCGCGACCTGGGACCGGTCGGCGTCTTTCATCGAGAGCTCGACCGGACGTGAACCTGCGCCGCTGGCTGACTCCGGGGATCGGCATCAAACGCTGGCTCCTCGTCGTCTTCGTCGGCCTGCTGTTGCTCGCCCTGGCGTTCGCCCACATGCTCCGCCAGGCCACACGCGATCTCGAGCCGGGGGGCCTCGCCGGCACGATGCTCGATGTCCTCACCCTCCAGTTCCTGCCGTTCGCCGTCCGCGGGCTGGTGGTCGCCCTGATCGGGGTGGGCCTCGTCGCAGTCGGCGGCTATCGGCTGATGCACGAGATGACCGACCCGTTGCGCGCGCCCGATGCCGACCAGCCGCTCGTCGAGGTCATCTACCAGAAGCGCTTCCTCGCTCGCGGGCCGCGGATCGTCGCGATCGGCGGTGGGACCGGCCTGTCGACCCTGTTGCGCGGGCTCAAGGAGGTCACGAGCAACCTCACCGCGGTCGTGACGGTGGCCGACGACGGGGGCTCGTCCGGCGTCCTGCGCGAGGAGCTGGGGATCCCGCCGGTCGGCGACATCCGGAACTGCATCGTGGCCCTCGCCGACGCGGAGCCATTGATGAGCGAGCTGCTGCAATACCGCTTCCCGGTGGATCGCCCCGGACCCGGCCAGGGCCTCGGCGGGCACGCCGTCGGCAACGTCCTGTTGGCAGCGATGACCGCGGTCGAAGGCGGCGACTTCGAGGAGGGTGTCCGGCGGATCAACCGCATCCTCGCCGTCCGCGGCCAGGTCGTGCCCGTCAGCGCGACGCCGATGACGCTCCACGCCCGGACGCTGGACGGGACCGTCGTCGACGGGCAGTCGCGGATCATGCGCACGGCCGAGATCGCCGACGTCTGGCTGACGCCCGGTGACCTCCGGGCCTCCGATGACGCGCTCGCCGCCATCGCCGAGGCCGAGCTGATCGTGCTCGGCCCGGGCAGCCTCTACACCAGCGTCGTGCCCAACCTGCTCGTGCCGGGCATGCGGGAGGCCCTCCTCGCCGCAACGGCCCCGACCCTGTACGTGTGCAACGTCGCGACCCAGACCGGGGAGACCGCCGGACTGGACCTGGCCGGCCACGTCGAGGCGCTCGCGACGCACGGCGCGCCGGGACTCGTCGACGTCGTGCTCGCCAACAACCGCTTCGACGCTCGCCTCCCGGCCGACTGGGTCGCGCAACGCGTGCACCTGCGCTGGCCTCCGAGCGACGGCCCGGGTCCCCGGCTCGTCCTCGAGGATGTCGTGGATCATGACAACGCGCATCGCCACGACCCGGCACGCCTGGCCGCAGCGATCCTGCGCATCTACGAGGCCGAGACCGGCAGCCGCCGGCGCGCGGTGAGCCGGACGGCCTGACCGGCCACCGATGACGCGTTCCGAGCGTGACCTCGTCGCGGCGCTGCGGGCCGAGCTCGCCTCGATCGACCCGTCGCGCCCTTGCGACCGAGTGGCCGAGGCGGCCGGCCTCGGGCCGGAGGTCGGGGCTCGCGAACCGGCCGTGGCGAGGCTCGCCGTTCGACTTCGGCGGGCCGGGGAGGGGAGTCATCCGACGGCCTTCGATTGGCCGGTCGCCGCCGAGCACTGCCGCACCGCCTGGCTCCGCGGCCGGTTCCTGGCCCGTGGCTCGCTCAGCCTTGCGGGTGGACGGACGCATCTCGAGTTCGTCGTGCCCCCGGAGGAGGCGCCGATCCTGGCGGCGCGGCTGGGCGAGGTGGGGTTGCCGGCCTCGTGGCGCCTGCGTCGCGGACGTGGCGTCGTCACCTGGAAGAGCGGCGAATCGGTCGGCACCTTCCTGCGACGGATCGGCGCGGCGGGTGCCCTGCTCGAACTCGAGGCCCGGCAGGTCTCCCGTGCCCTGCGAGGCGAGCTGAACCGCGTGCTCAACGCGGAGTCGGCGAACCTCCAGCGCGCCGTGGCCGCCGCGGGCCGGCAGCTCGACGCGATCGCCGTCCTCGAGGCGGACGGCCGTCTGCAGGAGCAGCCCTTCGTCGTCCGTTCGGTCGCGGACGCCCGCCTCGAGACCCCGGAGGCGACCCTCGGCGAGCTCGCGGAGCGCCTCGAGCTCCATCGATCGGCCGTGCAACGTGCCCTGGAGCGCATCGAGCGTCTGGCCGAGACCGAGCCCGCACCGCCGGTCGGCGCCGGTCCGGAACCCTCTGGCATGATTCGGCCGCATGCGTGACGTGATCGTGGCCGCCAACTGGAAGATGCACACGACCCCGGCCGATGCCGGCGAGCTGGCGCGGATCATGGCCGCGCGGACCCGCGAGCCCGGCGTCACGCGGGTCATCTGCCCGCCCTTCGTGTGCCTGACTGCCGTCCGCGACGCGCTGGCGGCAGCGGACGACCCAGCGGATATCGAAGGCGCAGGCGGGATCCAGCCGGCCGCGGTCGGCGCCCAGAACGTTCACCACGAGCTGGCGGGCGCCTACACGGGCGAGATCGCGGCGCCGATGCTGGCCGGTCTCGCCACTTGGGTCATCCTCGGCCACTCCGAGCGTCGTCGCGACGCCGGCGAGACGGACGCGCTGATCGGACGCAAGCTGACGCGCGCCATCGATGCCGGCCTGCGTCCGATCCTGTGCGTCGGCGAGCAGCTCGATGAGCGCGAAGCCGGGGCGGCGATCTCGGTGGTGGACGCCCAGCTACGGGGCTGCCTGGCCGGACATGATCCGGTCACGCTCGTCAGCGCCGGCATGGTCATCGCCTACGAGCCCGTGTGGGCCATCGGGACGGGTCGCACCGCGACCGGCGCCGATGCTGCCACGATGGCGGACGCGATCCGGCGGAGCCTGACGGAGCTCGGCTGGCCGGACGCCGGGGACGGCGTCCCCATCCTCTACGGCGGAAGCGTGACATCGGCGAACATCGGCGAGTTCCTGGCCGAGCCATCCATCGACGGGGCCCTCGTCGGTGGCGCCTCGCTCAAGCCGGACGAGCTGGCTGGCATCGTCGCGCGTGCCGGCCTCACGGCCCGGGCACGCGGACTCGCGTCCTGACCGATCCGGCGGGCGGGTCTCCGGCCCGGCCCGGGTCACCGCCCTCGCGTCCACGCCCGATCGTCCTCATCGTGCTCGACGGCTTCGGCGTGGGCCGCGACCCAGCCGGTGACGCCATCGCCGCGGCTCCGATGCCGACCTGGCGATCGCTCCTGGCCCGCTGGCCCCACAGCGTGCTCCGCGCATCCGAGGACGCGGTCGGCCTGCCGCCCGGCCAGATGGGTAACTCCGAGGTCGGTCACCTGAACCTCGGCGCCGGCCGGCCCGTCCTCCAGGATCTTCCACGCATCGACGCAGCCATCGCCGACGGGACGTTCGCGGACAGACCGGCCTTCCGGGCCGCGATGGAACGGGCGCACGCGAGCGGTGGTGTCCTGCACGTGGTCACCCTCGTCGGTCCGGGCGGCGTCCACGCCAACGACCGGCACCTGCTCGCTCTCGTCGAGCTCGCTCGTCGCCTCGATGTCCCGCGGGTGGCCATCCACGGGCTCCTCGACGGCCGCGACACGCCCCCGTCGTCGGGGCTCGCCTTCGTGGCCGACCTCGAGAGGCGACTGGTCGAGGCGCATCCCGGCGCGCGCTTCGCCTCCGTCGGCGGGCGCTACTTCGCGATGGATCGGGACTCGCGCTGGGATCGTGTCGAGCGGGGCTACGACGCGATCGTCCACGGGGAGGCCACCGTCCACGCGCCCACCGCGATCGCGGCGATCGAGGCGGCGTACGCCCGTGGTGAGACCGATGAATTCGTCACGCCCACCGTGATCGACGGAGGCGCGGCCAGGTTGGTCGACCGGGCACCGATCATCCACGCCAACTTCCGGGCGGATCGTGCACGACAGCTCACCCACGCCCTGGCCGACGGGCTCGACTTCGTCGGCTTCGACCGCACATCGCCGACCGGGCGGCATGCGCCGATCGCTCCCCTCGTCGTGACGATGACCGCGTACGAGGACGGTCTCCCGGTCCTCGTCGCGTTCCCACCGGAGACGGCCCGGTCGCTCGCCCAGGCGATGAGCGAGGCTGGCTGGCGCCAGCTTCACGTCGCCGAGACCGAGAAGTACGCGCACGTCACGTACTTCTTCAACGGCGGCGTCGAGGCGCCGTGGCCCGGCGAGGAGCGCCGGCTCATCCCGAGCCCCAAGGTCGCGACCTACGACCTGCAGCCGGCGATGTCGGCTGCCGGCGTCACCGACGTGCTCGTCGAGGCGATCGAGTCCGAGGACTACGACTTCATCGTCGCGAACTACGCGAATCCCGACATGGTCGGGCACACCGGGATGTGGGACGCGACCCTGCAGGCCCTCGCCGCGGTGGACGGCAGCCTCGCGCGCGTGGTCGCCGCGGTGGAGCTCGTGGCGGCACGACACCCGGGCGAGGCCGGCCCGCTGCTGGCCATCACCGCGGACCACGGCAATGCCGATGACCTGCGCGACGACTTCGGTCTGCCGGTCACGGCGCACTCGCTGAACCCGGTCCCGCTGGTGCTCATCGGGGGGGCCGTCGAGGGCCGTGCCCTGCGCGATGGGGTGCTTGCCGATGTCGCCCCGACCCTCCTCGAGCTGGCCGGCCTGACCCCGTGGGAGGCCATCACCGGACGTTCGCTGCTCGCGCCGGTCGAGGCTTCCAGCGGCCAGCTGTGGTAGCATCCGCCGCCGTACGAACGGAGGCATCTGACTCGTGAACCCGCTCCTGGCATTCGGCCAGATCATCGTCAGCTTCGCGCTGATCGCGGCCATCCTGCTGCAGGCACGCGGTACCGGCCTGTCCGGCACCTTCGGCGGCGATTCCGCCGTCTACCGCAGCCGCCGCGGGGTCGAACGCCGGCTGTGGCAGTTCACGATCGTCCTGCTCGTCCTGTTCGTCATCTTCAGCCTGGCGTCGTACGTCTTCGCACCGACGACCACGACGACCTGATCCTTTCGCCCGCGGCGGCCCACCGCGGGACCAGCACGGAGCCCCATGACCCGAACTGATACGTTCGTGGTCGGGACCCTGGTCGTGCTGCTCGCTCTCATCGCGGGCCTCATCGCCGTCCCGGCCCTCCAGCCAGCCACGCCCACCAGCCCCATCGCCGGCGCCACACCGCTGGCCACACCGCTGCCGGCCCAGGCGCGCATCTACCGCGAGGGTGTCCTCAGCGCCCCCGTCTCGGCCAGCCCCCTGACGGCTCGGACCCAGGCCGACCGCGACCTGGTCGCGCTCGTCTTCTCGGGTCTCGTCCGCAATGGCCCGGGCGGCACCATCGTTCCCGATCTCGCAAGTCGCTGGTCGGTCGATGACTCGGGCACGATCTGGACGGTCGAGCTCCGCGAGGACGCCCGCTGGCACGATGGCGAGCCGGTCGTCGCCGGCGACGTCGTCTACACGATCCACACGCTGCAGGACCCTGCGTACAGCGGTCCGGCCACCTCATCCTGGACCGAGGTCAGCGTCCGAGCCGAGTCGGAGCGCGTCGTGACGTTCACCCTCAAGACGCCGCTCGGTGGCTTCCTCCAGGCGCTGACCCAGCCGATCGCGCCGTCGCACATCCTGGCCGAGGTCCCGATCGACCTGCTGCCCGATCACCCGTTCGGACAGCAGCCCATCGGCTCGGGGCCGTTCTCCCTGGTCGAGCTGACCGAGGCGCAGGCGGACCTCGTGCCGGCCACGCCGCCACTCGACGATGCCCTTGCAGCCGATCCATCGGCTGCAGCGACCGATTCGCTGACGACCGCTCCTCCGACGCCCCGACCCGAGCGGCCGCTGCCGTACCTCGACGGGATCGAGCTCCACTTCTACACGGATCCTGAGGCGCTGGCGGCCGATTACCGAGCGGGGGATCTCGATGCCGCTTCCGGCCTGAATCCGGCGCTCGCCACCGAGCTCGGGGCGACCGACGGCAGCCGGCTGCTGCGCTATCCAGGCTCGACCCTGACGACCGTCCTGCTCAATCTGCGCCCGAGCCACGCGGAGTTCCGCGACCCGAAGGTCCGGACCGCGCTGCTCGCCGGCATCGACCGCGCAGCCATCATCGACGGCGCCTACTCGATGAGTGCCGCCACCGCGAGCGGGCCCATCCCACCGGCCTCGCCGCTGTTCGACCCGGCCGCCGACCCGCCGGTCGCGTTCGACATCAAGGCCGCGACCAAGGCCCTCGAGGACGCCAAGTGGACGAAGGAGAAGGACGGCTGGCACCTGCCCAAGGCGAAGAAGGCGCTCTCGCTCGAGGTCCTGAGCCCGACCGCCGGGACCAACCCCGGCCTGTTCGCCGCCGCCGCGGCCGTCGCCGCGGACTGGACCGAACTGGGGTTCAAGGTCACCCATACGGCGCTGCCGCCCGGTGAGTTCGTCACGGATCGACTCTCCACCGGCGACTTCCAGGTCGCGGTCGTCGACGTGACCATCGGCCTTGACCCCGACCTGTACGCGTTGCTTGCTTCGAGCCAGACCCTGACCGGTGGCTCGAACGTCGTTGGGATCCAGGACACGACACTCGATGACCTCCTCGTCAAGGCCCGGAAGCCAGGCACGGACGAGGAGCGCCAGACGGCGTACAGCGCCCTGCAGAAGCAGCTCGCGAAGGGCCGCTACCTGCTCCCGCTGGCCTTCGCCGACGAGGTCGTCGTGGTCCGTGACAGCCTCGAAGGACCGGTCCTGCGGCAGGTCACGGACCCCTCGGATCGATTTTGGGATGTGCTAACATGGCGCCTCGCCGTCGACCGGTAGCGGTCTACGCGGGTCCGTGCCGAGGTGGCGGAATGGCAGACGCGCTGGTTTCAGGTACCAGTGGCCGCAAGG
>DASPHN010000166.1:0-3724 GCA_035629655.1 Saccharimonadales bacterium (SeqCode)
CAGGCTCTGGCGGGGGACCTTGTCGCCGAGCCGGCGCAGGACCCGATTGATCCGGGCCCGCAGCTCCGGGTAGTGGTACGGCTTGGTGACGTAGTCCTCGGCGACCTCTTCGAGCAGGTCGGCCTTGGAGTCGCCCGCGTCGATCGCCGACAGGACGATGATCGGCAGATCGGCCTGAGCCTTGATCTCGCGCGCGAGGGTCAGACCGTCGATGCGCGGCATCATCATGTCGATGATCAGCAGGTCGGGCCAGGACGTGCGCAGACGTCGCAGCGCCTCATCCCCGTCCCGGGCCGTCGAGACCTCGTAGCCGTCCGCTCGAAGCTGATCGGCCAGCAGGACGAGCAGGTTCGGATCGTCGTCGACGATGAGGATCCGCGACGCGGGTCCACCGCTCAGCATGCGCGCGAGTATAGGAGCCGACGTTCGGGTCGCCCCCGTCGTCGGCCCTCGCTCAGTCGAGGCCGTCCGGTCGCTCGAAGTCGATGCGCACGCCGTCACGGTCGCGCCCCGCGAGCGCGTCCGCGAACGGCGAGCCGATGCCTTCGACGGTTCGGGCGAAGGCTCGCAGCTTCTCCCAGTGCCGCAGGAACGAGGTGAAGACCGCGTTGTCCCAGATCCGCAGCAGGTACTCGTCGTTGTAGTGCAGCGAGTTGTTCGTCCAGTTGGCCGAACCGGTGAACACGATCTTCGCGCTCGTGTCGCCGGCGTACGAGCCGTCGATCATCAGCAGCTTGTCGTGCAACATGATGTCGACGCTGCCGTTGCCGTCGTCGTCGGTCGAGGCCGGCACGATCGTCACGCCGCCGTTCCGACCACCCGGAGCCGACAGCGTCCGAAGGATGCTTGGGTCGACCTTCCAGGGATCGAACATGATCGAGACCTTGCAGCCCCGGTCATCCAGGGCCCACAGCCGCTCGGCAAGCCGGATGCGCAGGTCGCTCCACTGGTACATCGCGATGCGGATCGTCGTCCGGCCGTCGCTGCCGTAGCCGGTCGCCACGCCGGTGCACTTGATGTTGCCCAAGATGCCGTAGTACGTGTCGGCCTCGTCGCCGGTCCCGGCCTTCGGGAAGAAGTAGATCTTGTGCTTGCCGCTCGTGGCGGTGAAGTAGGCGTCCGGTGAGGTCGTGGGCTGGTCGGGGTTCCGCGCCCCCGCCGCCATCATCTCGAAGTTCTTCTTGAAGGCCTCGTACATGACCGTGCTGCCCACGATGGTGTAGCCGTTGTTCCAGCCGAAGCGGGCCTGCTTGTAGGTCGGGTTGGCCGAGCTGACCATCACGACCCAGGACTTGCCGCCGGTCGACGAGAACATGAAGGTCTTCGTATGCAGGATCGAGGGGAAATTCTCGGTCAGGCAGGCACCGCGGCACCGCGCTGCGAAGCTCTTGGCGCTGAGGTTCTTCCCGAGTCGGGTCTGGACCCGGGTCCAGGCCGGCCACGTCTCGTGATCATCGAGGAGGAGCTTCACGTTGACGCCGCGCTTGTGGGCGGCGATGAGCCGGTCGGCGAAGGCCTCGATCGTGAACGAATAGAACGCCATCCGGATCGTGCCGCCACTGGGCACCCCGTCGATGGCCCGCATGATCTTGTTCATGATCGCGAACTGCTCGGACTCGGTGCCGGTGGGGTCGTTGAAGGTCGGGCCAGGAGTGGGGCCGGCTGCCTGGACGGGCGTGGCGCCCAGCGTCCCGGCGGCGACGACGCCGACCAGGGCCCAGGCCGCCACGAGGAGCATCAGTCGTCGGTGCACGGAGAACCTCGATCGTCGCGGGGGTCGGGGCCCATCATCGGCCATCGGGGCAAGTGGCGTCATGGCACCGACGTTCCGCCGCTTGATGGGACCTTTTGCGGGCTGCGGCGTGCCGCTCGGTGCATCGTCGCACCAGTTCTCTCTCCGACGAGCGGTGGAGTGGGGTTTGATGGTCCAAATGGGGGATGAAATCCGGCGTTGGGGGAGTACTGTTGGCCACCTTCCCATCGCCCAGATTCTTGGGGGGAAGGCAACTGAAGAGTCGACCCGTCCCGTGTCCGGACGGCGAGCACTCGGGCCGAGCGCGCAACGACGGCACTCATCTTCTTTCGATCTTCCGTCTCCCAGAGAGATCGACCCGAGCGACCAGGCAGGCACCGCGTAACCAAACGCGCGTGCTGTCTCGCTCTCCCCCGGATCCGGCGGGTCTCCGTCATGGACGTCGCCGCGTCCTGGGAGGCTGCACATGTCCGGATCGTCCGGCTCGCGTTCACCGAGGCTCCAGCGAGCGCTGGTCTCATTCCAGATCTTCCTGCTCGTCGCCTCGCTGGTCATGCCGGTGGCGGCACTCGCCGTCGAGCCGTCGGCCGAGCCGGGGGCGACGCCGTCCGCCGAACCGACGGTCGAGCCGACTGCCGAGCCTTCCGCGGAGCCGACGGTCGAGGCGACTCCGGAGCCGACGGTCGAGCCGAGTGCCGAGCCGACGGTCGAGCCGGCAGCTGAGCCGACGATCGCGCCCACACCTGAACCGACCGTTCAGCCGACGGCTGCACCGACCGTCGAGCCGAGCGTGGAGCCGTCGCCGACACCGACCGCCGCGCCGACCAAGGCGTACGTCGTCACCTTCGACGCGGGCGTCTCATCGGCAGACCAGGTCACCGCGGTCTCGAGTGCCGGAGCGACCACGACCGACACGATCGGCGTTCTGCGCATCCATGCGGTCAGCGCTTCGGATGCCGCCGTCGATGCCCTGCGGGCTGACGAGCGCGTCGACGCCGTCGAGCTCGATCGCAGCCGAGCGGTCGAATCCACACCCGACGACGCCGCCTATCCCGACCAGTGGGCGCTTCCCATCATCGGCTGGGACCAGGTCTACGGCACCGTTGACCCGTCAGGGTCAGCGATCGTGGCCGTCCTTGATACCGGGGTGGATGCCTCTCACCCGGATCTCGACGACAACATCGTCTCGGGCGCGTCTTTCGTGGCGGGTTCCTCCTGGTCGAGCGACGCCAACGGTCACGGGACTGCCATGGCCGGCATCGTCGCCGCGGAGACCGGGAACGGGACCGGAGTGGCGGGTGTCGGCTTCGACGGCGTGAACGTCATGCCGATCACGGTTCTCGGGGCCGATGGCCTCGGGCGTGACAGCGACATCGTCGAAGGCCTCGTGTGGGCAGCCGATCACGGCGCCGACGTCGCCCTTATGGCGTTCTCGGCCAATGGTTACTCGAGCGCCCTCCAGGCGGCCATCGACTATGCGTGGTCGAAGGGCATGGTCCTGGTCGCGGCCGCCGGCAACGACGGCTCCTCGACTCCGGCCTTCCCGGCCGGCGATGCGGGCGTCGTCGGCGTGTCCGCAACCAATTCCGACGACGCTGTCGCTGGGTTCAGCAACACCGGCGAGGCCGTATTCCTCGGCGCCCCAGGCGCCGGGATCGTGACCCTCAGCGGTACGATCTCCGGTACCTCCGCGGCTGCTGCGCACGTTGCTGGCGCGGCTGCGCTGCTTGCGGCGGACGACTCATCCGCGTCGAACGGCGTCATTATCGGCCGACTCGCGCGCAACGCAGACGCGATCGGCACCACCGGCACGACCGGAAACGGCCGTCTGAACCTGGCCCGCGCGATGAGCGACACCGGAACCGGCGCGGCGCGTCCCGCGGGCGTTCAGGCCGCGGACGGCGGGCCCTACGTAGGGCCGTACGCGGCGGCGGGTAACGGTACGGTGACCGGCGTCATCCGGAACTCGGT
>DASPHN010000167.1:0-3602 GCA_035629655.1 Saccharimonadales bacterium (SeqCode)
CAGGCGCCGGTCGGGACCGTCGTCGCGGCCGGCGACCCGGTCATGACCCTTGAAGCGATGAAGATGGAGCACGTCGTGACCTCGTCCACTGACGGGACCGTCAGCGAGGTGGTCGTGGCCGTCGGCGAGCAGGTCCGGCGAGGCCAGGTGCTCGCCACCGTCGATCCACCGGCCGCGGACGCGGTACGCTCCCCCTGACGACACCCGAGGAGATCCCGCTCGATGGCGCACCGACCACCCGCCGACCAGGCCCCGCTCCCCCAGACACGCGACGAGCTGCTGGCTTTGCATCGCGAGACCCGCCGGCGGCGCAACGCCGCGGCCCATGGGAGCGAGGAGCACGCGGCCGCCATCGACCTGATCGGGCGGATCGAGGTCGAGGTCGCCCGCATCGAGCGGGCGATGGACCCGCCGCTCGTCTGACGCCCAGCCGATGAGGGCCGGGGCGCCCGATCCGAGACGCGTGCGGATCTACGAGGTCGGCCCACGCGACGGGCTGCAGAACGAAGCGGCCATCATCCCCGCCGCGGCGAAGGCCCGGTTCATCCAGCTCCTCGCCGCCGCCGGCCTGCGGGAGATCGAGGCCACCTCCTTCGTCTCGCCGCGCGCGATCCCCCAGCTCGCCGACGCCGAGGACGTGCTTGCCGCCGTCGGTGCCCTGCCGGGTGTCCGCCTGCCGGTCCTCGTGCCCAACCTGCGGGGTCTGGCGAGGGCAGAGGCAGCCGGCGTGGACGCGATCGCCGTCTTCACCGCCGCGACCGACGCGTTCACGACGAAGAACATCGGGATGACGATCGATGCGTCGCTCGCCGCCTTCGCGCCGGTCCTCGCTCGCGCGGGCGATCTCGGATGGTGGCGCCGGGCCTACGTCTCGACGGCCTTCGGCTGTCCCTATACGGGCCGCGTCGAGCCGCAGGTCGCGGTCGACGTCGCCGTCCGGCTGCAAGCCCTCGGTGCCGATGAGATCTGCTTCGGCGACACGATCGGCGTGGGTGTGCCGGACCAGGTCGCGGAGCTCGTCGCCCTTGCCGAGGCGGCCGGTGTGCCGGTCGAGCGGCAGGCGTACCACTTCCACGACACCCGTGGGACGGCCCTGGCGAATGTCGCGATGGGTCTCGCGGCCGGGATCCGGACCTTCGACTCGTCGACGGGCGGGACGGGCGGCTGCCCGTACGCCCCGGGCGCGGCCGGCAACCTCGCGACCGAGGACCTCGTGTACTTCCTCGACGCCTCCGGCTGGACCCACGGCGTCTCGCTGGTCGGGGTGTTGACGGCGGCTCGGTCCATCGCCGACGCGCTCGGCCGGCCGCTCGCGAGCAAGGTCGGTCAGGCCGGCGGCTGGGACCCCGGGACCGGCGCCGCGACGGGGCACTGACGCACGGCGGAGCCCGTCCGGGGTTCTTGCTATCCTCCGCGAACCATGGACGGCGTCGTTCTCGTTCTGAACCAGAACTACGAACCGCTCAACGTCTGCAATCTGCCACGGGCCTTCCGTCTCCTGTTCGGGGAGAAGGCCGAGGTCATCGAGTACGACCACCAGGTCGTGCGGACGCCGCGGACGGAATTCCGCGCGCCCTCGGTCATCCGGCTCCAGTACCAGATCCGCCGGCCGCGTCCGCGCGTGAAGCTGAGCCGTCGCGAGGTCTTCGCCCGAGATCGCCACACCTGCCAGTACTGCGGTCGACAGACCCACGACCTGACCCTCGACCACGTGATGCCCCGACATCGCGGCGGCGGGCATACGTGGGAGAACCTGGTCACGGCGTGCAAGCCCTGCAACCACCGTAAGGGCGGCAAGACGCTCGACGAGGCCCGCCTGCGACTCCACCGCGAACCGCACGAGCCCCGCAGCGACCTCTATTCGCTGTTCACGCCGTACCTCGCCGACGAACGCAATGACGGCTGGCGGACCTATCTCTTCCTGGGGCGGAACTGACGTCCGAGGCGGACCGCCCGCCCATCGAGCTCGCCGGCGCGGTCCCGGCTCCCGTCCACGACCTCCTCGACTCACTGCTGTCGGCCGGGTTCGCCGCCTACGTCGTCGGCGGCTCGGTCCGCGACGTGCTGCTCAGCCGGGCACCGCTCGACTGGGACCTCGCGACCTCGGCACGGCCCGAGCAGATGCAGGCGCTGTTCCCGGACGCCGTCTACGAGAACCAGTTCGGGACGGTCGCCGTCCGTCGGGACGTCGGCGGCGACGGCGTCATCGCCATCACGACCTTCAGGACCGACCACGACTACGCCGACTTCCGGCGGCCGCATCACGTCGAGTTCGGCGACGCGCTCGAGCTCGATCTCGCACGCCGTGACTTCACCGTCAATGCGATGGCCTGGGGAGCTGAGCCCGGGGACCCACCGCACTTCGTGGACCCGTACGACGGTCGCGGCGATCTCACGACACGGACGCTGCGTGCGGTGGGCGATCCCCTGCGACGGTTCGAGGAGGACGCGCTGCGGATGATCCGGGCGATCCGGCTCGCGACGGTCCTCGGGTTCGACATCGAGCCTGCGACGCTGGCCGGGATCACCGCCCGGGCCGAGCTGGTCCGGCACCTGTCCGGCGAGCGGATCGCGGCCGAGCTCGAGCGGTTGCTGCGCGCCCCGCAGCCGTCGGTCGGCCTCGGTCTGATGCTCGAGACGGGCGTCCTGGCCCAGGTCTCGGCGGACCTCGCGGCCCAGCGCGGCGTGCCGCAGAACAAGGTGCCCGGCGAGGACCTCTGGGATCACACGATCCGGGCGGTCGACGCGGCCGCTGCGGCCGGCGGCAGCGGCACGGTGCGGACGGCGGCGTTGCTGCACGACATCGGCAAGCCGGCCACCTTCGCCGACGGCCGATTCCTCCGTCACGAGGCGGTCGGCGCGGAGCTCGCCGGCGAGCTGCTCGACCGGCTGCGTTGGCCGAGGGCCGAGCGGGAGCGGATCGTCCGGCTCGTCCGGCTGCACATGTTCGGTTACGAGTCGTCGTGGTCCGACGCGGCGATCCGGCGGTTCATCGCCAAGGTCGGCCTCGACGAGCTCGACGACCTGTTCGCGCTGCGGCGCGCCGACAACCTCGGCTCCGGTCTCGACCGCGACGCCGGTCACCTCGACGAGCTGGTGGCCAGGGTCGCCGGTGAGCGGGCCGCGGGTGTCGTCCTGGACCTGCGCGGGTTGGCCATCGGCGGCGACGACCTGATAGCCGAGCTCGGCGTGCCGCCCGGGCCGGAGCTCGGACGCCTGCTCGACACCCTCCTCGAGCGGGTCATCGCCGACCCGCGCGTGAACCGTCGCTCGACGCTGCTGGCCGAGGCTCGAGCCCTGCTGGCTGCCGGCGGCGCACCGTGATCGAGCTGCTGCTCGAGGCCGAGCGCGCGCTGTCGTTCGGGCTCGTGGATCGTGCCGAGGCGCTCTACCAGCAGGTCGCCGACGCGGACCCGCGCAACTCGATCGCGGTCGTCGGGCTCGCCCGCATCGCGCTGGAGCGCGCCGACGACTCGGGCGCCCTCGTGCTCGCCCGGCGGGCACTCGCGATCGACCCCGAGAACGAGGCGGCGCGCCGGCTCGTGGAGCGCATGGAGGAGGTCATGCGAACGCGCGGCGAGGCCTTGCCGGCCCCGGAGCCG
>DASPHN010000168.1:0-5912 GCA_035629655.1 Saccharimonadales bacterium (SeqCode)
CGACCCCTCGTCGGACGTGCCGACCATCGGCGCCTCGGGGGCGATCGCGGCGACGCTGGGGGCCTATGTCGTGCTGTTCCCGCGGGCGCGCATCACGTCGCTCGTCTTCCTCGGCTTCTTCTACCAGCTGATCGACGTCCCGGCGATCATCGTGCTCGCCTTCTGGTTCGTCCTCCAGATCATCGATGGGCTCGCATCGCTGGGGGTCACGGACCTGACCGGCGGTGTGGCGTTCTTCGCCCACATCGGTGGCTTCGTGTTCGGGGCGGCCGTCGGCCTGCTGGCCAAGGGGTGGGCGGGACGCGCCGGGCGGGCACGACCGGATGGCCCGGCCGAGCCGACCGAGCCTGCGGCCGTGGGATAATCGGCCGATGGACGACGGGCTGATCGAGATGGTCGTCGAGAGCGTTCGGGTCCACATGCTCTCCAGCCGCCACGTGGTGATCCTCAAGGAGACCGGCCGCGAGCGCTACCTGCCCATCTGGATCGGCCAGTGGGAGGCGAGTGCGATCGCGATGCGCCTCCAGGGGCTCTCCCCGGAACGACCGCTGACCCACGACCTGTTCGCGAGCGCCCTCGAGGCGATCGACGCGACCGTGACCAGGGTCGTCATCTCGGAGCTGGCCGACGAGACGTTCCATGCCCGCCTCTTCCTCGAGCGGGACGGACATGTCGGCGAGGTGGACGCCCGGCCGTCCGATGCGCTCGCGCTGGCCGTGCGCGTCGGTGCCCCGATCTTCGCCGCCGCGGACGTCCTGGACCAGGCGGCCCTCGGCACCGACGGCGGGATCACCGAGGGCGACGAGCCGGGCGGTCTGCTCGAATCGACCGGGGAGGGGATCGTGGATCCGCGGCTCGACGTCTTCCGCGACTTCGTCAATTCGCTCGAGGTGGATCCCGACGCCGAGAACCGGGGCAGCTGACCGCTCGTCAGGCCTCGGGCAGATCGCGCAGGACGGGCTGGCCGCGGCGCATGGCCCGGCCCCGATCCACCCACATCTGGAGGCGCAGCCGCCAGAAGTCGCGGACGGCTCGGAGGATCACCTGTGGCTTGGCTCCGGTCGCGGAGCCGGCCGTGCGCGCGTAGTGGGGCACCCCGACCTCGACGACGCTTCGACCGGCGGCGCGCAGCTTGATGAGCAGCTCCGCCGAGAAGAACGCTCCACCCGATTCGACCCGCAGGCCGTCGAGCGCCTCGCGACGGAAGAGCTTGCAGGCGCAGTCGACGTCGGTGACCTTGAGCCCGAAGAAGATCCGATTGGCGAGCCGGTACGCCTTGGCGTAGAGGGTCCGGACGAGCGGGTCGGCTCGCTTGATCCGGAACCCGGCGACGACGTCCGGGTGGTCGGCCTCGGCGAGCCGGGCGGTCAGCCGTCCGAGGTCCGCGACCTTGAACTGGCGATCGCCATCGGTGAAGGCGACGAGCTCGTAGCGAGCCGCCCCGAAGCCGGATCGCAGGGCGGCGCCGTAGCCGAGGTTCGTGGGGTGGTGGACGACCCGGACGATGCCCGGATGGGCGTCGGCGAGGCGATTCGCGATCTCGGGCGTGGCATCTCGCGACCCGTCGTCGATGGCGATGATCTCGAACGTGTCGGCCAGGCCCGGGAGCGTCGCGAGCGCCTCCTCGACGAGGCCCTCGAGGTTCGCCTCCTCGTTGTGGGCCGGGAAGAAGTACGACAGCCGAGCGACGCGGGCGGGTGAGGTCGCTTGGCTCTCGGCGGTCGCCGTGGCCCGCTCGGGGGCGGGAACGACCGTCGTCACCGGCTTGCCTCGCGGGGGCCGAGCACACGGCTCAGCCCGGACGGATCGCCACGATCCACGCGCTCCAGCACGTACCGTGACTCGAGCAGGGCGATCTCGCTCGGGTCGAGCCGGAGGACGTACACGGGCCGGCTCGGCAGGTTGTCGTCGATCACGTCGGTGAGGTCTCCCAGTCCTTCGTCGAGACGGGTCCGGTCATCCACGATCCAGATGTCCGGGCGCCGGCCCTCGACACGCTGTGCGTACCATAGCGGCGTCGAGTAACTCCACCAGCTCAGCACGACAGCGTCGGGCTCGAGGGCGCTGAGCGTCCGGTCGAGCCACTGGCCGGCCAGACGGTCGCGGCTGCGGTCGACGGTCTGGTAGCGCGTCGGCAGGGCGAGCGCCGTGGGCACCAGCAGGAGGGCCGCGACGGCGATCGCGATGGCCGTCCGGGTCGCGAGTTCGGGCCGTCGCCGGCCGCCGGTCTTCGGGATGGCTCCGTGCCGTGCGGCCTCGGCGTCCTGCGTGGTCCCGATCGGGTCGGCCGTGCTCTGCAGGGTGTCGACGGCCGCCGCCGCAAGGACCGCCAGCCAGGTCCAGCCGATGAGGATCGGTCCCAGGTAGTAGCGCCCGATGTCCGCGTTGATGTAGGTGATCGCGAAGACGCTCGTGATGAGGAACGCCGTCCCGCTCAGAAGCGCATAGCGTGGCCGGCGCAGGGCAGTGGCAAGGAACGCCACCGGTAGCAGGAAGACGAGCGGTCCGTAGGCCGTCAGCCCGCGGCCCGCGTACTCGGCCAGGGTCGCCGTCAGGTCGATGAACGGGTCGTGGAAGGCGTCCTGGAACTGCTGGGCCAGGACGATGTACCAGAAGCCGTCCCAGGTCTGGGGCGTGCCGTAGACGAGCGAGGCGCGGAAGGGCCCGGCGCGAAGTGGCAGCTCGAGGAAGACCAGGACCGTGGTGACGGTCACGGCCGCCAGACACGCGGCCACGAGCCGCGGCCGGCGCCAGATCCCGGGCTCGACGGCCAGCACGAACAGCCCGACCGGTGGCACCAGCAGCAGCGTCAGCGAATGGTTCCCGAGCGCCAGCCCGAACACCACGGCGGCGGCGATGAGGACCCGGTCGCGCCGACCGTCCTCCCAGGCCACCAGGAGGCGCAGCAGGATGGCCAGGAACGCGACGTGCAGGGCATGTGCCTCGGCATGTGTGCCGATGGACCAGATCGACTCGGTGAAGGCGAGCCCCAGGCCGGCGAGGATCCCGAGCGGGAGCGACCGTGTGAGCGCGCGGCCGAGGTCGACCATGACGCCGGCCGCGACGGCGATCGAGAGTGCGGCGAACACGTTCATGCGCCACGCCTCGTCGCCGAACGGCTGGAGCACGACCGACACCAGCCAGCCCAGCAGGACGTAGGTGGGATAGCCCGTCGGGTGGGCCGTGCCCATCACCGGCGCGACCGTCTGGAGCTCGCCCGTGTCCCAGAACGCGACGCCGGGGAGCAACGCCACCCAGGCCGCCCCGAAGGCGATCAGTCCGACGACGATCGGACCTGCCCAGCGCCTCACCATCCGAGCAGATTCCCCCAGGCGACACCCCAGGCGTTGACGGCGATCGAGACCACGACGAGACCGACGCCGAGTGGCATGGCCCAGCGCCGCCCACCTGACGCGAGCCGCTCGAAACCGAGCGCCACGAGTGGCAGCGCGAAGGGCACCGCATCGTTGCTGAAGCGATAACCGAACTGGACCCAGCCCTGGCTGAAGTGCATGAGGTTGAACACCACGATGACGAGGATGGCGAGCGCCGCGCCGGTCACGAGCCGGCTGCGGCCGTAGCGCCGGAGGGCCGGCAGCATGAGGAGGAACGCCGGACTCGTCAACAGCACGCTCATCCCGATGTCGCGGGGCACTGCGAGCGGGCAGTCGACATCGAACAGGCGGCGGGTCGCGCCCTCCGAGACGCAGACCGGATCGTCGGCGACACCGAGCGAATCAGGGAGCTCGGTGGGAAGGAGGTCCGGCGCGGTCAGGAACATGATCGCAGCGTTCTGGGGCAGGTAGCGTGGGTCTTCGACGGCCCAGTCGTCGTGGTAGCCGAGCGACGTGTAGGCCGAGGCCTCGAGCCGGTAGAGGTAGTCGTACGCCGGATGCAGCGGCTGGCCGCTCGAGACGACGTTGTAGGCCAGGAGCAGGACGAGCGGGATGGCCGCCCCCAGCCCGGCCGACCAGCCCCGACGCCTCCAGCTGCCACCACTGCCGACGAACAGGAAGAACGGCGCACCGAACACGACCGGGAGGCGTGCCGTGCACGCCAGTCCGAAGAGGAGACCGGCGGCGAACTGGCGGGGATCGACGGCCAGGCGGTCGCGCAGGGTGGGGGATGGCGCGCGCGACGGTTGGGCTGCCGTCACGCGGTCGGCGTCGTCCGCGTCCGGATCTGCGTGGAGCGCCAGCCCGACCGCGAGCATCGTCAGGCCGACCGCGACGACGTGGGCCTGATACCACGTCGTGACCAGCTGCGCCGTGTACCAGAAGACGGTCCCGAAGGCGAAGAAGATCGTCGTCGCGAGGCGGATCCCCGACCGGACCCGGACCCGCCCGAGCAGCCACCAGCAGATCGCGACATCGACCGCGGCGACGACCGTGAAGATCGTCTGGTCGTCAGCCTGGAGTCCCCACGCGGCGACGAAGGGCACGAGCAGCACTGCGGGCAGCGGCGGGAACGGCAGGAGGCCGCGCGCGACGCCGTCGATCGACCCGACCGGCAGCACGTCCTGGAAGTACGCGTTGCCCAGGCTCCCGTCGGTCGGCGGGGCCGGGTACCGGATCGAGGCCTGTCCCTCCAGGAACGCGGCCGCCTGCCACACGAAGTGGTCGTAGTAGCGATCGGTCTGGGTCGCGAGGTAGACGACCAGCGCACCCATGGCGAGCAGGAGCCCGGCGATCACGGCCAGCCGGGGCTCCAGGCGCGAGTCCATACGCCAGCCGTCCCCGGCGTCCCCGGGGCGACCCTGTGCTACTGTCCGATCCACCTTCCACGCTCGTGTAGGAGCCACTCCCGGTGACTGGCCCCGCCTCCGGTGGGTCCGAGCGAGGCACAGGAGCGCCGTTGCGGTCGACCGGGACGCAGGGAGCCGGCGGCGCGATCCTGATCGTCCTCGCGCTCGGGCTCGTCCTCCGGCTCATCATCGCATACCTGCTGCCCGGTTCCGGCTTCGAGGCCGACCTCAACGCGTTCCGGTACTGGGCGAACGACCTCGCCACGAACGGCCTCGGCGGCTTCTACCAGCGCGACTTCTTCCACGACTACACGCCCGGCTACCTGTACGTGCTGTGGCTCGTGGGCATCGTGGGGCAGGCGGTCGGTGGCGTCGGCGACCTGATCAAGATCCCGCCGATCCTCGCCGACCTCGCCGTCGGCTGGCTCGTCTGGTCCATGATCCGCGAGCTCGGTGGTCGGGACCGTGTGGCGCTCATCGGCGGCGCGGTCGCGGCGTTCAATCCGATCTTCTGGTTCGACAGCGTCGTCTGGGGGCAGGTCGACGCCTTCGGCGTGGTCTTCGTCCTGCTCGCCCTGCGCGAGCTCTGGCGCGACCGGCCCGAGCGAGCGGCCATCTGGACCGTGGTGGCGGCGATCATCAAGCCCCAGCTCGGCATCCTCATCCCGCTCGTGGCGGTGGTCACGATCCGGCGTGCCCTGTGGCCGGTCCAGCGACCGGCCATCGAGGGGACGGCCGTCGACCGTGGCGATGACGCCCCCCAGCCCGCGTCCCGGATGGGCCCCCTCGACCGGATCCGGGCCTGGGAACGGCGCACGGATTCGCCCTGGCGGATCATCACCACGGGGATGGCGGGCTATCTCACGGCCGTCCTGCTTTCCCTGCCCTTCGGGCTCTCGGTGATCGGCATCACGACGCAGGCGCCCTTCCTGTCGTCCGGGCTCATCGACCAGGTCGTGGTCGCCGGTGGCGGCTACCCGTACCTGACGGTCAACGCGTACAACGCGTGGGCCGTCGTCCCCGGCGACACCGGGGCCAGCCTCGCCGCGACCGGCCAGTGGGTATGCGACGCGGTCCAGCCCGACCCCGACAAGTGCGGTGCCGGCGTGGCCGTCTTCGGCGTCGTGCCTGCGGTCGTCGTGGGCGGCGGACTC
Organism: Saccharimonadales bacterium (SeqCode); assembly: GCA_035629655.1. Classification (GTDB taxonomy): domain Bacteria; phylum Chloroflexota; class Limnocylindria; order Limnocylindrales; family CSP1-4; genus SPCO01. The sequence continues at coordinate 5,899 of DASPHN010000168.1, forward strand.
CTGGCGCTGACCAT
>DASPHN010000169.1:0-7844 GCA_035629655.1 Saccharimonadales bacterium (SeqCode)
CGACGTCACGCAGGCCGTGCGGACCGATCGTGGCGAGGTAGATCGAAGCGGCCAGGGCCAGCAACGCCTGGTTCGTGCAGATGTTGCTGGCGGCCTTGTCCCGTCGGATGTCCTGCTCTCGAGCCCGCAGCGTCATGACGAAGGCGCGCTGGCCGTCGAGGTCCGTGGTCATGCCCACGAGCCGACCGGGGATCTGGCGGACGAGTGCGTCGGTGGAGGCGAGGATGCCGAGATACGGACCGCCGTACTGCGGGGCGATGCCGAGGGGCTGGCCCTCCCCCGCCGCGATGTCGGCACCATAGGCTCCGGGCGGGGCGAGCACGGCCAGCGAGACCGGCTCGATCACGGAGACGAAGAGCGCCCCGGCCGCGTGGGCGAGCTCCCCGATGGGTTGCATCGGCTCGAGGAGGCCCAAGAAGTTCGGGTGTGCGGCGACGACTCCCGCCACCGGTCGATCCGTGTCGGTAAGCAACCGGTCCAGCGCCTCGAGGTCGGTGGTCCCGGCCGCGTCGCCCTCGGCGATCAGGGGGATCTCGTCGAAGGTCAGGCCGCCGCCGAAGTACGTCGCGAGGGTCTGCCGGTAGTGCGGGTGGACGCCACGCGACACGAGGACACGCTCACGGCGGGTCGCCCGGCAGGTCATCAGCGCGGCCTCGGCGGTAGCCGCCGCACCGTCGTAGTGGGACGCCGACACGACATCGAGGTCGACGAGCTCGGCGAGGAGCGACTCGTACTCGTAGATCGACTGGAGGGTCCCCTGGCTCACCTCCGGCTGGTACGGCGTGTACGCCGTGTACCACTCGCCCCGCAGGAGGAGCTGGTCGACGGCCGGCGGACTCCAATGTCGATAGACGCCGGCCCCGAGGAAGGACGTCAGCTCGGTCCGATTGCGGCCCGCCAGCGTCTGGAGGCGGGCGGCCAGCTCGAGCTCGGGTTCGGGATCGGGCAGGTCGAGCGGCGATGCGCGCAGCTCGACCGGGATGTCCGCGAACAGCTCGTCGACGCTGCTGATGCCGATCGCGGCGAGCATCCGCTCGCGGTCGGCGCCGGTGTGTGGGCCGTACGGCATCGCCTTGGGTCAGCCGGCGGCGACGAGGGCGTCGTACGCCTCGCCGTCGAGCAGATCCTCGACCTCCGCGGGGTCGGTCAGGCGGAGGCGGATCATCCAGCCCTCGCCGTACGGGTCGGTGTTGACGAGCTCTGAGCGTCCGGCCAGCTCGGGATTGGTCGCGATGACCTCTCCGGCCAGTGGCGCGAACAGGTCGCTCACGGCCTTGACCGACTCGACGACACCGAACGGCTTGGCCGCCTCGAGCGCCCGACCGTCATCGGGCAGCTCGACGAACACGATGTCACCGAGCTGATCCGCGGCGTACTGGGTGATCCCGACGGTCGCCTCGTCGCCGTCGACGCGGACCCATTCGTGGTCCTTCGTGTAGCGCAGGTCGCTGGGGACGGACACGTCAGGCACTCCTCCGGTAGAACGGCAAGGTGACGACCCGGGCGGGGACCCGAGTCCCTCGGATCTCGACATCGAGCATGGTGCCGGGTTCGCCGTCGGACGGTGCCACGTACGCCATCGCGATCGGCTGGCCGAGCGTCGGTGACTGGGTGCCGCTGGTCACGACGCCGGTGCGCCGCTCACCGGCATGGACCGGATAGCCGTGGCGTGCGATGCCACGGCCCTCGACCACGAGGCCGACGAGCCGTCGCCTGGATCCGTCGGCGGCCACCTTCTCGAGCGCGGCACGCCCGACGAAGTCGCCGGTCTTCGTCAGCTTGACGACCCGCCCAAGCCCCGCATCGAACGGGTTCGTCGTCCGGTCCAGCTCGTTGCCGTACAGGGGCATGCCCGCCTCGAGGCGCAGCGTGTCCCGGGCGCCGAGGCCCACGGGGACGCCTCCGCGATCCCGGACGGGATCGAAGAGGGCATCCCAGAGCTCGACCGTCCGGCCGTTGTCCACGAACACCTCGAACCCGTCCTCACCGGTGTACCCGGTCCGAGCGACGCTGGCCGGGATGCCCGCCACGTGGCCTTCGGCGATGGCGTAATAGCGCAGGCCGTCGAGGTCCACGTCGGTGACTCCGCGGAGCGCGTCGAGCGAGCCCGGGCCCTGGATGGCCACCAGGCCGGTTGCGAGGGACTGGTCGTCGAGGACGGCGCGGGTGCCGGCCAGTCGCTCGGCCAGCGCATCGGACACGACGCTCGCGTTCGACGCATTGGCCACGACCATGAACCGGTCTGGCGCGAGTCGGTAGACGATGAGATCGTCGAGGATGCCGCCGTCCGGCGCGACGATCATCGAGTACTGCGCACGACCGACCGCCAGTGAGGCCGGGTCGCTCACGAGCGCGGCGGCCAGGGCCTCGGCGGCGTCCGGTCCTTCGACGACGAGCTCGCCCATGTGCGACAGGTCGAACAGCCCGACCCGTTCGCGCACGGCCCGATGCTCGTCGAGGATGGAGGTGTACTGGACCGGCATGAGCCAACCCGCGAAGTCGATGAGGCGTGCCCCAAGCGCGCGGTGGCGCTCGACGAGCGGCGTCTCGTGGGGAGCCTCGTCGATGGCGCTGACGCCCGGCGCCGCCGGGTCGGTCACGTGGCCGCCTCCGACGACGCGGCCGGGTCGGGCCGGGTCGGTGCCGTACGCGCCGGCCGGGGCGGCAGCCCGAGCAGGTCGGCGGCGTGCGCGACAAGCGCCCGCTCGGTCTCGAAGGTCAGCGTCGTCGCCGCCTCGTCGAACGGGATCCAGCGCACCTGGTCGAACTCATGGTCGTGCCTGGTCAGGTCGCCGCCGACGGATTCCATGAGGAAATAGTGGACGGTCTTGTGGATGCGCGTGCCGGATTGGACGAACCAGTACTCGATGGAGTCCAGCGGACCGGTGATGCGAACCTCGAGCCCGGTCTCCTCGGCGACCTCGCGGAGCGCCGTCTCCTCGGTCGTCTCGGCGCGCTTCGGCGTGCCCTTGGGCAGCGTCCAGGTCCGGCCGTCACGCTCGCGGCGTCGGCTCCCGATGACGAGGTGAGGACGTCCGGCCTCGTACCGGACCACGATCCCGCCCGCGGACGTGGCGGTCGAGGTCCTCAGGCGTGCCACGGCGCCGTGGCGGCGCTGGGACGACGACCCGGTCCGGAGCGCCCGGAACGGGCCCACTGCATCTGGACGGCCGGTCGTGGTCGACCGCTTCGGGCGACGGGACGGGCCGCGGTCGGGCCGCGCCAGCCGGCGCGCAACCGGGCGAGCGGGCTCCCCTCGGCGGCGCGCAGCTCGGTGGTTCGACGCACGGCCGCCGAGAACGAGGCGATCGCGCCGAGCCCGAGCCGCCGTTCGCGCAGCCGACTCGAGGGGCGGACGAATCTGGCCGCCGGCCGGGCCGCGTACTTGGCGGCGATGCTCTGTCCCATGGGCGCTTATGGTAGCGGTTCAGTCGGCCGGCGCAAGCGTCGTCGCCAGCGTCAGACGCAGTCGCTCGACGGTCTCCGGTGCCAGGGTGCCACGGGCCTCCGCGAGGTCGACCTCGCGTCGGGCCGCGGCCAGGTACAGCTCGAGCACGCCGGGGGCATGGGCTCGCAGCGCCGCCAGATGGGCATCCAGGGTGCCCGTGTCGCCGCGCGTGATCGGGCCGGTGAGCGCGGCCCGGATGCCGAGGGCTCGGGCGTTGCCCAGGGTGCCCTCGATGAGCGGCCCATAGATGGCCAGCGACCCGGCCTCGTCCAGGCCGGCCACCCGGCCCAGCTCGGCGATGGCGTCCAGGAGCGCCACGAAGCCACCCGCGGCCAGCACGGCCGCGGCGTGATAGGCCGCCTTGGAGCCCGGCGCCAGGCGCACCGCCGTCGCGCCGAGGGCATCGGCCATGTCGGCGAGCAGGCCGGCCAGCTGGTCGTCGCCCTCGATCGCGATGGTCGCTCCGTGCAGGGCCGCGACGGCCCGTTCCGTATCGGCGAAGGCCACCAGCGGATGGAAGGCGCCCACCTGTGTCCCGGCTGCCTGGGCGGGGGCGAGCACGTCGGCCCCAAGCGCCCCGCTCGTGTGGATCATCGCCTGACCGCTGTACAGGCGAAGGGTGCGGGCGAGGGGCTCGAGGGCATCGTCGGGCACGGCGAGGATGACGAGCTCGACCTCCTCGATGAGCGCCTGTGGCTCGGCGAAGCCGCGGGCTCCCTCGACCGCCGACCGGAACCGGTCGCGTCGAGCCGGGTCGCGGCTGGCGACGGCATGGACCGGCCAGGCGGCCCGGGTCAGGGCGACGCCGAGCGCCGTGCCGACCGCCCCGCCGCCGACGATCCCGATGATCGGCGGCTCGCCGGGCGCGGCATGCTGGTGTGGATGCGCGTGGCCGTCCGGGTGGACCTCATCGCCGTGGCGGTGGTGGCCGGGTGGCACAGGATCCAGCTCGATCCCGGCGGCGTCGATGGCGGCCTCGGTGGCCCGCCGGTCGATCGCGGCCTCTTCCGCGGGGTCGCCGCGCCAGGCCTTCATCGGCGGCCGTCCGCGGCGGACGGACGAGCGCGGTACGCTTCCACGCATCGAGTGTAGCGAGCCAATGGAGATGGACGCGGTGTCACGGATGGACCCCTTCGGCGCCCGGGCGAGCCTCGGACCGGGATTGCCCGACCTCTATCGACTGGACGCGTTGGGGGGTCGGACCGGCGGCGCGGCGCTTCCCGTGACGGTCCGGATCCTGCTCGAGAACCTCGTCCGCCACGCGGGCGGCGGCATCGTCACCGCCGATGATGTCGAGACGCTCGCGTCGTGGCGCCCCGGCGAGCCCGCCGAGGCCGAGATCCCGTTCATGCCGTCCCGCGTCCTCCTCCAGGACTTCACCGGCGTGCCGGCCGTGGTGGACCTGGCCGTCATGCGCGACGCGATGGCGGAGCTCGGTGGCGATCCGGCGAAGGTCAACCCGCTCGTCCCAGCCGACCTCGTCATCGACCACAGCGTCCAGGTCGACATGTTCGGGACGCCCGGCTCGTTCGCCTTCAATGTCGAGCGCGAGTACGAACGGAACGGGGAGCGCTACCAGCTGCTGCGCTGGGCGCAGACCGCCTTTCGGGACCTGCGCGTCGTGCCGCCGGGGACCGGCATCGTCCACCAGGTCAACCTCGAGTTCCTGGCCAGCGTCGTCGACCAGCGCGACGGTGTCGCCTTCCCGGACACCGTCGTGGGCACCGACTCGCACACCACGATGGTCAACGGCCTCGGCGTGCTGGCCTATGGCGTCGGCGGCATCGAGGCCGAGGCCGTCCTGCTCGGCCAGCCGCTCTACCAGCCGATGCCACACGTCGTCGGCGTGCGCCTGACCGGGGAGCTGCCCCGTGGCTCGACCGCGACCGACCTGGTGCTCGTCGTGACCGAGCTGCTGCGCGGCCATGGCGTCGTGGGCGCCTTCGTCGAGTTCGCGGGCGACGGGCTGGCCGGCCTCTCGCTGGCCGACCGCGCGACGATCAGCAACATGAGCCCGGAGTTCGGGGCGACCGCCACCCTCTTCCCGATCGACGACGAGACGCTCGCCTACCTGCGCCTGACCGGGCGATCGACCGAGCGGGTCGATCTCGTGGAGCGCTACGCCAAGGAGCAGGGACTGTGGCGGGAGCCCGGCGACGGACCCGAGTTCGACGAGACGCTGGTCCTGGACCTCGGCTCGGTCGTCCCGTCGGTGGCCGGACCGCGTCGACCGCAGGACCGGGTGCCGCTCGACGTGCTGCGCGAGAACTTCCGCTCCAACTTCCCGCAGGGCCTCGAGACGCCCGGCGACCTGACGAGCCCGGACGAGCCGCCGCCGGCCGGCGGGACGGTCGACACGGCGTCGGCCGAATCGTTCCCTGCGTCCGACCCGCCGTCGTTCATGGCCGGCGACGGGATGGCGACGACCGAGAAGGCCTCCGCGGCCGAACCGGCCCCGGCCATCGTGGCCGACGCGGCACCGGTCGACCGGCGCGCCTATCACCCGGTCGAGGTCCGGGTCGATGGGCAGGCCGCGACGATCCGGACCGGATCGGTCGCGATCGCGGCGATCACGTCATGCACGAACACCTCGAACCCGACGGTGATGATCGGGGCCGGCCTGCTGGCCCGCAACGCCGTGGCGCGTGGGCTTCGAGTCGGCCCGACGGTCAAGACGTCGCTCGCGCCGGGCTCTCGCGCCGTCACGGGCTACCTCGAGGCGGCCGGGCTCATGGCCCCGCTCGAGTCCCTCGGGTTCGCGCTCGCCGGCTACGGCTGCACGACCTGCATCGGGAACTCCGGCCCACTCGACGCGCCGGTGGCGGCCGCGGTGGAGGCCAACGACCTCGTCGTAGCGGCCGTCCTGTCGGGGAATCGGAACTTCGAAGGGCGCATCCATCCGCTCGCGCGCGCGAGCTACCTCGCATCGCCGCCGCTCGTCGTCGCCTTCGCCCTGGCCGGTCGGGTCGACATCGACCTCACGACCGAACCGCTCGGCACGGACGCCGACGGCACGCCGGTCTTCCTCGCTGACCTGTGGCCCTCGCTCGATGAGATCAAGTCGGTCATCGGCAGCGCGATCGATCCCGAGCTGTTCCGTCGGACGTACGCCGTCGTGTTCGAGGGCGACGAGCGCTGGCGCGCCCTCCCCATCCCCGAGGGCGACCGATACGCCTGGGCCGACGACTCGACCTATGTCGCGAAGCCGCCGTTCTTCGACGGCCTGACCTTCGAGTCACGGCCCGTCACGGACATCGTCGGGGCCCGCGCGCTGGCGGTCCTCGGTGACTCGGTGACGACCGACCACATCTCGCCGGCGGGCTCGATCTCCGCGTCCTCGCCGGCCGGCCAGTGGCTCCAGGCGCATGGCGTGCCACCGCTCGAGTTCAACTCGTACGGAGCGAGGCGCGGGCACCACGAGGTGATGATGCGCGGCACGTTCGCCAACATCCGCCTGCGCAACCGCCTGGTCGAGGGGACCGAGGGTCCGTACACGCTCCACCTGCCCTCCGGGGAGCAGGGCTTCATCTACGACACCGCGATGCGCTACGCGGACGAGGGCGTCCCGCTCCTGCTGCTCGCCGGGCGGGAGTACGGCTCCGGCTCCTCGCGAGACTGGGCCGCCAAGGGCACGACGCTCCTTGGGGTCCGCGCCGTCCTGGCCGAGAGCTACGAGCGCATCCACCGCTCGAATCTCGTGGGGATGGGCGTGCTGCCGCTGCAGTTCGAGCCTGGCGACTCGGCCGCGTCCCTGGGCCTGACCGGCCACGAGACGTACTCGATCGTGGGGCTGGAGGCCGGCCTGTCGCCGCGTCAGTCGGTCACCGTCGTGGTGACGAACGACGCGGCCGCAGGCGGCGACGGTGGCGAGCGACGGTTCACTGCCATCGCCCGCCTGGACGGCCCGATCGAGGTCGACTACTACCGCCAGGGCGGGATCCTCCCGGCAGTCCTGCGACGGCTCGCGACCGAGTCCTAGCCGACGCTTCGGGCCCGCGTCGCGTCGGGCGAGACGCACGCCCGGCGGCGCATCACGCGACAGGTGGGACGTTCGTCACAACGGACGAACGCGGGTCTCCTCCTCCGCGCACGAAGCCTCCGGTCCTCCCCCGGAGGCTTCGCCTTGTCCCGGGCGGTTGACGACAGGGCGGTCGATGCGTACAGTCACTCAACCGAATGGTTGAATGATGGAGTGGTGATGCAGGCGGACCCGGCGATCACGTTCGCGGCCCTCGGCGACCCGGTCCGCCGCGCGATCGTCGACCGGCTGGTCGACGGGGACGCGACGGTGAACGAGCTCGCGTCGCTCTTCCCCATCTCGCTCCAGGCCGTCTCCAAGCACATCAAGGTGCTCGAAGCCGCTCGTGTCGTCTCGAGGCGGCGAGAGGGCAAGACC
>DASPHN010000170.1:0-3488 GCA_035629655.1 Saccharimonadales bacterium (SeqCode)
GCCCGTCGAGCGAGATCGTCGTCGTCCTCAACCCTGCCCGACGGCCGGCTCCGGATCGACCGGCCGCTCCAGGAGGTCGACCTCGAACGGCGCACGATCCACATCACGCGAAACCTGGAAGGTCCGGATCTCGAACGCGCCGATCTCGGCGGTGAACGACCGGTCCCAGGCGGGCAGGTCGACCCGGGCGGCTGCCGGGCGACCGGCGGTCTCGACGAGTCTGACGATGAGGTCGTCTCCGTCCTCGGCGACCTTCAGCGCTCCGACGACGAGGTGGTCCGGCGTCACCGACACGTACGACGCGCGCCGGGGGAGCGGACCGGCGTGATAGGACTCCAGGAGGACCGTCGGACGCTGGTTCAGCTCGAGCGAGTGGCGGGTCAGGCCCGCCTCCGCCCAGGCGCCCTGATGGGGCACGAGACCAAGGGTGAACCGCTGCAGACCCTGGTCCTGGAACTGGTACCGAACGCCCTCTCTCGGGGTCATCGGCTCGTGGTGCGCGTAGATGGGGCTGCGGACCGCCGTCACTCCCGCCTCAGCGCCTCGGACGTCGAACGCGTACTTGCCGTCGTTGAGGATCGCGAGGCCGCCGGTCGCGCCTTCGTCGACGTCCGGCCCCTTCGGCTCGCCCCGCTGCAGCGGTCCGGAGACATCGATCCAGCGCTGGCCGGGCTCTTCATCGCCATCGGCCGGCCGTTCGATCGCTCCGTACGGGATCTCGTACGTGGCGACCGGATCGGCGACCGCCGTCGGATAGCGAAGCTTCAGCATCCGAGCGTGCTCACGCCAGTCCAGGTTGACCCGGACCTCCACCCACCGAGCGCTCGCCCCGAGCACGTAGTCCTGGACGAGCCGCGATGCGCCGGCCTCCGCGTCCACCCGGAGGGTCGCCCGGACCGGACCCGACTCGATCAGCTCCACCTTCGTGGTCCGGAAGGACTCGAGCTCGTCGGCGTAGGCCAGCCGTCGATGACCCCACGTGTCGGAGGTGTCGTCCACGATGACGGCCCGAGAACCGGCCGGATCCATGACCTCGACGACGTCGCGACCATCGGCCCGGGCAACGAGCGAGATGATCGCCCCACTCACCGGATCCAGCTCGAGCCGAACATGCGGGTTCTCGAGGATCGTGCCTTCGGCTCGCAGCGGCGGTCCTTCGGGCCGGGGCGCGCCCGCAACGACCGCATAGGTCCGGTACCCCAACGCCGGCAGCTCGGCCTCGAACGCGAACCGGCTCCGCCACGCCGCGACGGTGGCGTAGGACTGGACCGGCTGGAGCCCGATCGAGCGGCCCTCGTCATCGACGAGGCCGTCCGTGGGCTGGAGACCGCCGAATTCGAGCTCGACCGTCGTCGTGACCGGCCAGGCGTGGGGGTTGAAGACGAGGATCGGCTTGGTCCGGGGGTCCGTCGGGATGTCGATGAGCCGAGCCAGACCCTGGATCGCCACGTTCTGGCGCCGCGCCGCGATGGAGCTCGCTTCGCCGAGCTGGTCCCGGGCGTCCTCGTAGGCCGGTTCGATGGCCGTGCCGCCGAGCGTGTCGTGGAACTGGTTGAACAGGACCTGCCGCCACGCTCGGCCAAGCTCGTCAGCGGGGTATGGCTGGTCGGTGACCCAGGAGGCCACGGCCGACCAGGCCTCGGCGGTCGACAGGTCGTTCTCGGCCCGGCGCATCCAGCGCTTGATGCCGGAGTGGGCCGAGTAGCAACCGACGGCATGATGCTGGAGGTCGTCACGGTGGACCGGCCGCTCGACCGGAGCGGCGCGCATCGCCGCGAAGAAGCGCTCCGGCGTGCTGTGACGCAGGACGGGCATCGCGCCGGCACCATCGAGACGCCGGATGCTGTCCAGGTTCTCGCGCGTCGGTCCCCCACCGTGGTTGCCCACACCATAGAAGGCCATCATCTCGGTCCATCGTTCGGGCAGCTGGGCGATGGACTTGTCGAGGTGGTTGCCGAGGTCTTCTCGGGGGGCGCAGTACTCGTGCGGCAGGCGATAGGTGAGCACGCGCGAGCCGTCCGGGGATTCCCACCAGAAGACCGGTGCGGGCAGGTGCGCCTCGTGCGGCCCGGGACGCATGAAGACGTACGAGTCCATGCCGGATCGCTGCAGCAGCTGGGGCAGCATCGCGTGATGGCCGAATGGGTCCACGTTGTAGCCGACGGTGGCGATCCGCCCGAAGTGCTCGAGGAAGAAGCGCTGTCCGAGGAGTGCCTGGCGGACGAAGGACTCCCCTCCGGGCAGGTTGCAATCGGGCTCGACCCACCAGCCGCCGACCAGCTCCCAGCGGCCCTCGGCGACCCGAGCCTGGATCTCGGCGAACATCGCCGGGTCGATCTCAAGGATCCACTCGTAGTAGGCGACCGAGTCGCACGTGAAGATGAACTCCGGGTACTCGGTCATCCGATCGAGCGCGGAGCGGAACGTCGCCCGGATCTCCTGGAGACCCTCGGGCCATCGCCACAGCCAGACCGGGTCGATGTGCGAGTTCCCGATCAGATGAAGCGTCGGCCGGGACACGGCGGCCCGGGCCGGCCGAGGGCGCCCCTCGGGATCCGCCGTCGTCATCGCTCCCCTGCCTCCGCCACCGGGCGGGCCTCGCCCGGCGCGGTGACGGCGACGAGGTGGTCGCCCGAAGCGGATGCGTCGACGCGCGGCTCGCCGAACGTCCCCGCGTCGGCCCCCTCGAACCCCGGGTGCGCCCGCCAGGATGCAGGCGTGGCAGCATCCCAGGTCAGCACCGGATCCGCCGTCGAGCCCGCGCTCCGCTCGAAGGCGAGCGCCGCCGCGCTCACGACCGAAAGTCGGTCACCCAGCTCCGCCAGCACGACGTCCGCGGCGCCGGCAGCCGGCGGCATCGCCTGTGCGATCGCGCCCGCCCGGACCGGCACGAGCAACTGATCGCCGGCGCGCGTGACGCCACCGCCCAGGACGACGAGCTCGGGGTTGAAGACGTCCAGGATGTTGGCCACGGCCGAGGCGAGGATCGCGGTGGTCTCGTCCCAGATCCGCGACGCGAGCCCGTCCCCGGCGGCGGCCGCCTCCGCGACGTCCCGGGCCGTGACCTGGGCCAGACCAGTGAGCGTCGAGGGCGCTCCGGTCGCCAGCGCCTCGCGCGCCCGGACGGCGATATTCGTGCCTGAGGCGTAGGCCTCGAGGCAGCCACGCCGGCCGCAGCCGCAGCGTCGGCCGAGATAGTCGACCGTCAGATGTCCCAGCTCGCCGGCGTTGCCCGCGGCACCCCGATAGACCCGCCCGTCCAGGACGAGGCCGCCACCGATCCCCGTCGAGATGGTGAGGTAGACGAGGTTCGTCACGCGTCGGGTCCGTCCGGCCCCGAACCACCACTCCGCCAGCGCTCCGGCGGTCGCATCGTTGTCGACGACCGTGGGTCGGTCGAGTGCGTTCGACACCATCTCGACGATCGGCACGTCGTGCCAGCCCGGCAGGCTCGGTGGTGACTGGATGATGCCGGCAGCCGGGTCGAG
>DASPHN010000171.1:0-4633 GCA_035629655.1 Saccharimonadales bacterium (SeqCode)
CGCTCCAGGTACTCGATGGCCGCCGCGTTCGCGTAGGACGCCCGCGCCGCATCGGCCGCCGCGGCCAGGTAGCGCCGCTTGCGGTCCTCGTCGTCGCTCAGCCAGAAGTGGTGGGCAAGCAGGTCCAGCTGCTGCTCGAGCGTCGCCGCTCGGCTCTCCTCGATGTATCGCCCGACCCGGCCGTGGAGCAGCGACCGGACTGCGAACGGCAGGCTCTCGTACGCCACCTCCTGGGTCGCGACGTGCTTGAACAGGTAGGCGCGGTCCTGCTCGCGGTCGAGCGTGACGAGGTCGACCGTTCGCAGGGTGTCGAGCTGCTCGACGACGTGGTCGAGGTCGCCGAGTTCCGGGTAGGCGCCCGGCAGCGTCGGCGCCTCGAAGACGCGGCCCACGACGCTCGCGACCTTGAGGGTCCGGCGCGGCCCCTCGGCCATCGTGTCGATGCGCGACAGGACCAGGCTGTGCAGGCTCTCGGGCAGCTGGACGGCGCGGATCGCCGCCGCATCGGAGGGGTCGACGCCCTGGGCCGCGATGAAGCTGACGAGCTCCTCGATGTAGAACGGATTGCCTTCGGCCCGGTCGGTCACGAGGGCCACCAGCTCATCGCCCACGGCCGGATCCTGGGCGGCGCCGAGGACCTGGGCGAGCTTGGATCGGATGAGGAGGCTCGCCTCGTCGCGATCGAGCTCATCGAGCACGACCTCGGAGAAGTCGGCGATCCGCTCGACGCCGAGCCCGCCCCCCGGCTCGCCCGCGGGCCGATAGGCGAGGACCACGAGGACCGGCAGGTCGGCGACACCGCGGCCCACCACCTCGAGCAGGTCGCGCGAGAGGGCATCGATCCAGTGGCAGTCCTCGAGGACGAGCACGACCGGCTCGCGCGACGTCCGCGCTCGGAGGCAGGTGGTGATGAGGTCCTCGAGCGATGCCTTGCGGACCTTCGCGTCGAGGGCGCTGGTCAGGTCGGTCTCGGGGATGTCGACCCCGAGCATCGTGCTGAGCAATGGTGCGCGTTCGACGAGCGTCGGATCGATGGCCGCCAGCGTCGCTTCGACCTCCGCCCGGTCCTGGGCTCCGGCCTCCGCGTCCTCCAGCCCGAACAGCCGGCGCGCGATCTCACGCCAGACGAAGTAGCTCGTGTTCGTGCCGAACGACTGGCACTCACCGAACGCCACGAACAGGCCCCGCCGGCGGGCATTGCGGACGAACTCGGCGATGAGCCGGGACTTGCCCATCCCGGCCTCGGCCGCGATGCCGACGATCCGCCCGTCGCCCGCCAGCGTCACGTCGAGGTGCTCGTCGAGGAGGGCGAGCTCCTCGCGACGTCCGATGAGCTCGAGCTCGTAGCGCGTCCGTCGCCGCGAGGCTCGCTGCAACGAGCCCTTGAGGGCGTGCGCGACGATCGCCCCCTTCTTGCCCTTGACCGAGAGGTCCGGCAGTCGCTCCCAGATGTAGGCGTCCCCGGCCTCCTGCCGGATCCGGTCGTCGACGTAGATCCGGCCGGGCGGGGCGGCCGACATCAGCCGTGCCGACAGGTTCACCGCGTCACCGAGGCAGACGAATGTCCGGCGCATCGCGTGGCCATACGTGCCGCTTCGCAGGCGCCCCCGCGTCACCCCGATCTGGATCTCCTCGGCGTCGGTGGTCTTCTCCAGGTCCCGGAGCTCGAGCGCCGCGGCCGCGGCACGCGCGGCATCGTCCTCGTGGGCGACGGGCGAGCCGAACACGCCGTACAGGTAGGCGCCCTTGTCGCCGAGGGTCAGCTGCAGGACGTTGCCCCCGTAGCCGGCCATGATCCGCTGCGCCTGCCGGACGAAGCCATCGAGCTTCTCGATCGCGTCGGGGTCGTCGTCGTAGTCGATGCCGGCGAAGCGCAGGAAGACGGGGTAGGCCGGCCGGAGCTCGGCCAGGAACTCGCCACGGCCGGCCCGCAGCCGGTCGTACACCGCGGGCAGCAACCACGGACGGACGAGCGATTCGTCGAGCGGCGGTGGCTCGACGACCTCGATCGTCGGCACGTCGACGAGGAGTGCCAGGACGACCCCGAACTTGCGTCCGCGCTCCGGGTCGTGGCGGACCTCCCCGATCCGGACGCGATCGCCGAGCGCGTCGAGCGCCGAGGCATCGAGCACGACCTCGCCCTTCTCGGCGTGATGCTCGGCGTCGGCAAGGTCGTCGATCAGCGCGCCGGCGAGCACGTCGATGAGCTGGATGTCCGGATCGCCGACGACGAACCGGCGTGCCGCGCCGACCGCGACCGCCACCTTGAGCGCCAGCTGGACCGAGGTGCCGCCCGGGGTGGTGATCAGGCCGACACGGGCCATCGCATCCTGCATGCCGAGCGCCGCGGCCGTCGCCCGCGTGCCATCGTCGCCGTCCAGCCAGCACGTGATCGCGTCGCCCGAGAAGTAGATGACATCGCCGCCGCGGCGGTCGAGCTCCTCGATGACGGCATGGAAGACGCGACCGAGGTTGGCCGTCAGCTCTTCGGCCCCACGCTGCGGGCCGAGCTCATTGGCCAGGGCCTCGGTCAGCGGGGTGAAGCCGGAGATGTCGGCGAAGAGGGCGGATCCGCTGACGCGGTCGGGCATCTCCTCGCGGTTGGCCAGCGCGCGACGCCGGTCCCGAGCGATGTAGGCCTCGGGATCGTCGCGCAGCAGCTCGGTGGCGGCCTGTGCCATGGGCCGCCATTGTGGCGGGTCGGCGTCGAGGGCGTGGACGGACGTAGAATCCGGCGCGCATGGACGCCGCCGTGACCAGCTCGTGATCACCTCGTGACCCGGCCGCCGACCGGTCGCGTCTTTCGTCGTTCGACCGTCCCCGACCCGCCGGTGGCCGTCGAGGCCCACGGCTCGACCATCCTCGACTCGGACGGGCGGTCCTATCTCGATGCCGCCGGCGGCGCGATCGTCGTGAACGTCGGCCACGGCCGGCGGGAGATCGCGGCCGCGATGGCCGGTCAGGCCGCGAGACTCTCCTACGCCCACGGCAGCGCCTTCACCACCGAGCCGGTCGAGGCCTACGCCCGCGAGGTGGCGGAGGTCCTGCCGGTCGACGATCCATACCTCTACCCGGTCTCCGGTGGCTCGGAGGCGATCGAGACGGCGCTCAAGCTGGCACGCGCGTACCACCTCGCCCGCGGCGAGACCGAGCGATGGACCGTCATCGCCCGGTGGGGGAGCTATCACGGCAATTCGCTGGGCGCGCTGGACCTTTCCGGGCGGCGGCCGTTGCGGCGACCGTATGAGGCCTGGCTCGGCCGGTTCCGTCACGTCAGCGCGGCCTACCCGTACCGCGCCGACGACCCCGGAGCGGCCGCGCTCGGCAGCGGCGCGGAGCTGGCCGCGGAGCTCGACCGCACGATCGAGGCCGCCGGCCCGGGTACCGTGGCCGCGTTCGTGGCCGAGCCGATCGTCGGGGCGACGCTGGCCGCTGCCGTGCCACCCGACGACTACTGGCCGGCCATCGCCGAGGTCTGCCGCCGGCACGGCGTCCTCCTCATCGCGGACGAGGTCATGACCGGCTTCGGGCGGACCGGCCGCTGGTTCGGACTGGACCACTGGGGGATCCGGCCGGACCTGCTGGTTGCTGCCAAGGGCGCGACGAGCGGCTACTGGCCGTTCGGGTTCGTCGCCGCGTCGGGTCCCATCCACGCTGCGGTCACCGCGCCAGGTGCCGCCTTCGTCCACGGCTTCACCTACTCGCACGCGCCGGTCGGGGCCGCCGTTGCGCGCGAGGTGCTGCGCATCCTCCAGGACGAGGACCTCGTGGCCGCGAGCGCCCGCCTGGGTGACGGCCTGCAGCGACGGCTCCGCGAACGCCTCGACGAGCACCCTGCAGTCGGCGAGATCCGAGGTCGTGGGTTGCTCGTCGGGATCGAGCTCGTCGCCGATCGGGAGACGCGTCGTCCCCACCCGCGCGCCGCGCGGATCACGGAGGCCGTCGTCGCCGCCGCCCGGGAGCGCGGCGTCCTGGTCTACTCCGGCACGGGCAACGCGGATGGGACCGACGGGGACACCATCCTGCTCGGCCCGCCGTTCATCATCACGGAGACGGAGCTGGATGTGATCGCCGACGCCGTGTCGGGGGCCATCGAGGCCGTGGTCCCGACGCCGACCGGGGCCGCCACGCCGTCGACGTCGACGGCCGGCGTCGGACGTGCGCCCTAGTCGCCCCGCCCCATCCCGCGCAGGAGCAGCAGTCCGCCGATCCCGATCAGGACCGCGGGCACGAGCAGCCCGCCGATGGCGGGGCTCGCCATGCTTGCCCCACCGATGATCGCGAGCAGACCGCCGAACCAGAGCTGCCAGCCCCAGCCACCGCCGGACACCGCCCGAACGGCCCCGATGAACAGGAAGGCAAGGCCGAAGCAGAACGTCCCGAGGCCGTCGGCGTCGATGCCAGCCGCGTTGAGGACGCCCGGCGCGGCCAGCGCAGTGATGATCGCGCCGGCATACAGCGATCCGGTCCCGCGGTCGATGACCCACTTGACCAGGAACGCCAGCCCGACCGCCAGGACGATGATCGAGCCCAGTGACCGAGCGTTGGGGAAGACCTGCTGGACGAGGAGCAGCCCACCGAAGACGAGCAGGAAGATGCCGATCCACGGCAGTCCCGGCCGGCGCGCGTCGTC
>DASPHN010000172.1:0-5846 GCA_035629655.1 Saccharimonadales bacterium (SeqCode)
CCCTTCTGGCAGCCCTCGGCCAAGGGGCTGACCTGGGCGCCGGAGGTCGTACAGACGTCGGCCGGATTTGTCATGCACTACACCGCGCGCGACGTCCAGGCCGGCCGGCAGTGCCTCGCCGTGGCCGTCGCGGAGGTCGCCGAAGGCCCCTTCGTGGACGAAAGCGAGGAGCCACTGCTGTGCCAGACGGACCTTGGTGGCTCGATCGATTCGAGCCCGTTCCAGGACGCCGACGGGAAGCGCTACCTGCTCTGGAAGAGCGACGGCAACTGCTGTGGCATCCCCGTCGCCTTCTTCATCCAACCGTTGAGTGACGACGGGCGCTCGTTGGAGGGCGATGCGACCAAGCTCGAGGGCATCGCCGCCGACCGAGCCTGGGAGCGCATCCTGGTCGAGGCGCCCACCCTCTTCCTCCACGACGGTACGTACTTCCTCTTCTATTCGGCGAACGACTACGGCAGCCGCGACTACGCCGTCGGCTACGCGACGTCAAAGGAGCTGATGGGCCCCTACGTCGACGCCGAGGAGAACCCGATCCTGAGCACCGAAGTCCCGTTCGGGTCTCCACCTGGCTCTCCCGCCGGACCGGGCCACCAGTCGGTCTTCCTCGATGACGACGGCGATCCGTGGTTCGCGTATCACGCCTGGGACAGCGGGCGGATCGGCGACAGCGCCGGTGGTCGCCGGGCGATGTGGCTCGACGAGCTGGTCTTCGATGGCGACCGGGCCTCGGTGCTCGGTCCCGACGCGGACCCCCAGCCGCGACCCTGATCGGGGCTGAGATGGACGTTCCGCTCGTCCCGAGTCGCTTCGAGTCCGAGATTGCGGTGGCGTCGGGGCGCACTGATCGGGACTTCCGGTGGCTGACCGGCTTCGAGTGCAGCACCTTCCCCCAGCACGGCGTGGACCAGCTGGCCCTGACCCAGCACGATCGATTCTGGGGATCGGACCTGCTGCTCGCGCGCGACGGGGCAGCATGCCGGACGATCCGGTATGGGATCCGATGGCACATCGTGAACCCTCGGCCGGGCCACTTCGACTGGTCCAGCGTCGATGGTCCCATGGAGCTCATGCGCCAGCTCGGCATGGAGCCGGTGGTCGACCTCTTCCACTTCGGCACGCCGACATGGCTGGAACGAGGCGTCCTGAATGGGTCGTTCCCTGACGCGCAGGCGGAGCTGAGCCGGGCCTTCGCGCGCCGATATCCGTGGGTCCGCTGGTACACGCCGACCAATGAGCCGTACATCCTCGCCCAGTACGGCGGTGAGTCCGGTGGGTGGTATCCCCACGGCTCGGGAGGGATGGACTTCGCACGGGCTCTCGAGCACATCGGACGCGGCCTCATCGGATCGTGGCACGAGATCGTCGCGGTGCGCCCGGATGCACGCTGCATGACCTCCGACACCGGGGAGTTCTGGCATGCCGCGGATGCTGGGGTCCAGGCTCGGGCGGACTGGATGAACGAGCGGCGGTTCCTCGTCCACGAGCTGGTCGCCGGTCGGGTCGGGGACGACCATGCCCTCACCCCCTGGTTGCGGGAGATCGGCATGTCAGATGGGACGCTGCACTGGTTCCGGCATCGGGGCATCCCGCTGGACGTGATCGGCCTGGACCACTATCCGCACTCCGAACACCGGCTGCGCACGGCAGACGACGGCTCCGTGATCGACGAGACCATGCCGCTCGAGCTGCAGATCGGCCCGGCAGGACTGTGCCGTCAGTACTTCGAGCGCCTTGGCCGGCCGCTGATCTTCGCCGAGACTGGCGCACCGGGCGGCGACGCAGCGAAGATCGCCTGGCTCGACCGACTGGTCCGACAGGTCGCCACGGTCCGCGCCGAGGGCGTCCCGGTCATCGGGATCACCTGGTGGGGGTTGCTCGATCAAGTCGACTGGGGTAACGGCTTGCGCAGGTTTCGGTACGACATCGACCCGACCGGGCTGTACCGCCTCGAGTGGCAGGACGGCGCCGGCCGTGCGGTGGACCTTGACGGCCTGGAGCCATCGCTTCGCAGTGCGGCCTTCCGCCTGGCGCGCGTGCCGACCGAGGCGCTCCTGGCGTGGCGCGCCTACGCCGAGGCATCCCCAGCGACGACGGTAGGCTCGCTCGTCCCGAGCGCTGCGGCGACCGGGCTCCCACTGTGGTGAGCGGGATCGCCATCCACGATGGGGATCGGACGGAGCTGGTTCGCCCGGGCGGCCATGGCCAGCTCGCGGTAGCGCTCGCCGACCGGATGCGGACGACGGTCGAGATCGACGAGGCCGCACGCGTTGGCCCGGCCGGCATCCTCGCGTAGCACGCTGTCCCAGTCGACGTGGTCGACGAAGCCGTACCAGCAGAAGCCCCTGATCGGCAGGCCCTCGAGGCGCAGTTGCAACGCCCCGTTCCAGACCTCGGCGAGCCACCCCGGAGCGTCTCGGCCTTCCCAGTTGGTCTCGCTGAGCATGAATGGAAGCCCGAGCCGATCGTGGTATTCCCGGGCGAGCGCGGCGTAGCCTTGACGTTCGACCGCGCTGATCACGCTGCCATCGGCGTCGACCTGCCACTCGTTGCCGGCGTAGTAGTCGTGACCGACGATGCAACCGTCGCTGGAGCCGTGCTGGGCGAACCAGTCCAGCCGTTCAGCGCCCACGCCATTCGCCGCCAACCAGTCGACGACCACGGGTGCCGGCCGACGGCCGTAGGTCAGCTCGAAGGTGACGAAGCGCAGCTCATTCCGAAACGACGCCTCGGGGAGCGCAGCCACGCTGGTCGCGGAGTATCCCTCGCACGCGTCGCTCTGCAGGAAGATGGCATCGGATCGCCGAGCGCGGATCGCCTCCATCGCGAGGACCGCGCATGACGACACGCCATCGATCGCCTGGGCGAACGAGCGGTCGTCGGTCCGACACTCGTTCCACCAGCCGAGCTTCGCGGAGAATGTCGCACTGACGAGCGGCTCGTTGACCGGCGTGTACGCGCGGACCCAGGGGTACCGGTCGGCGAAGGCCGCGGCGTACGTGGCGAACCGAGCCGGCAGGCGGGGGTCGGCGAACCCCTCGAGGTCATCCGGGATGCCGAAGTGGAGCAGGTCCGCGATCGGTTCGATGTGGTTGTCCTGGATGGCGGCCATCGCCCGGTCAGTCCAGTCCCAGTCGAGTCGGTCCGGATCCCTCGCGACGACGTGGAACGGGATGCCGTACCGCAGGCTCGTGATCCCGAAAGCGGCGACGGCCGCGAGGTCCTCCGCCACCCGGTCCCAATGCCCGGTCTTGCGCAGCTCGTCCTGGCGGTGGCCGCCGGCGATGCGCGGCGCCGAGCATTCGATGCCCGTGGCGACCACGAAGCCGTGATCGAGGGTGAGGGCTGGAGGAAGCAACGACGGTGTGGACATGATCCCCTCATGTGACGCCTCGGCGTGACGACCGACCGGCGGCTGGGGTGATGATGCATCGCCGGACACCCCGCGCGTATGGCCCATCGGACCTAGTGCGCGCGACCGACGGGGGTACGTGGGCGGGCGGGCACGGGCGGATCAGCGCCGTCGACGGTCGGCGCCGCCGAGCACCCTCCGTGGCTCACCGGAGGTCGACGGGCACGCGGTGGTCGGGCTGGCCGTCCTTGGCCAGCATCGAGTGCGACGTGACGGTCGCTCGATACAGCTGGAGGGTCCCGCCGTCCGGAAGGTCGTCCCGGGTCCAGGCACTCCCACCGTGCTCCAGGTTGCGTGCCGAGAAGACGGCGATCCCACGGTCCAGATCGTCGCCGGTGACATGCGCCGCGTCGGCCTCCAGGTAGACCCCCTGGCCGGTGCCGATCGGCGCGCTGGAGTCGAAGATGACGATCCCGATGGCCGGCCAGCGAGCGATGCTCCGCGAATGTCTTGCCTCCGGCGAGGAGACCCAGAAGAACTCGTCGTACCCGACCGGGGCGTAGTAGACGGGTGTCGCCCATGGCCGCCGCGCGGTGGGATCGTCGGCGTCGACGTCGGCGGTGGCCAGGACCATGTACAGGCTGCGGTCGATGATCGCGCGAGCGGTGGCCGCACGTCCGGTCGCGTCGTTCACGGGAGGTGGCCGTCCCGCTTCGCCCGGTCGCGACCCCAGGCTGCGAGGGCGATACCGGCGATGGCCAGCGCGACGTAGCCGAGGAGTTGCGCCACGGTCCCCCCGGGCAGCCAGCCGAGGACGCCCGCGTCCGCCCCGTCCAGCAGGAGCCGGATGCCGCTCTGCGCCCCCAGCGCGAGCAGGATCAGCCCGATGATCAAGACCGCGACGTACCCCACGATCGGTCCTCCATGCATCTCCCCGTCCATCCGCCCCGTTGGCCATCGAACATCAGCCGTCTCACGGAGGATCGTCGATCCACTGCACGAGCTGGATGACGACGCCGTTGGGATCCGTGACCTGGAAATAGCGTTCGCCCCACGGCTCGGTCTCGATCGACGTCGCGAAGGTCAGGCCGGCGTCTGTGAGGCGCGCGTATTCACCGTCGATATCGTCCACGACGAAGACGAGCAGCAGGCCGTCCGCCACGTGGCCGGCCATGCTCGCCGGCTTGAAGGTGGGCAGTCCCCGGCGCAGGAAGATGACGTTGAACCCGGCGTCCGGCCGGGACAAGGACACGAACCCGTCGGCACGCATCTCCTCCACGAACCCGAAGTGGTCACGGAGATACGCGGCCGACGCCTGCTCGTCGGCCACGTTGAGCGAGACCGCGGATGACGTGATGCGCATGGATCGGGCTCCCGCTGCTCCGGATCTCGTGCGTAGACTTGGGGGGCGACCGCCCGATACGTCCAGGAGGCAAGCACCAGTGTCGTTCCAGGCGTACCTCGACAACATCGAGGCCAAGACCGGTCTGACGCCGCGCCAGTTCATCGAGCTCGCCAAAGAGAAGGGCCTCGACCGGCCCGATGTCAAGGCCGGCGCGATCGTGGACTGGCTGAAGGCGGACTACGACCTCGGGCGCGGTCACGCGATGGCCCTCGTGCACGTCATCAGGAACGGCCCGCGGATCGACGCCACCCACGTGGGTTCGGACGGCACGCACAGCGACCCATCGGACATGGTCTGGCTCGACGGAAAGGCCACGAACCCAGGAGCGTGATCCTCAGATGGAGAGCGGGACCCACGCCCGATGAAGTGGCGATGGCTGACCGTCGGGGCGGCGACCGCTGCCACGGCCCTGGCGACGCGAGCGGCGGTGGGCAGCCGCGCGACGCGGTCCACGGCGTACCCACCCGGACCTGACGCGATCGACGCCGTCGGCGCCCGTGCCCATGCGGCCACGCTCCTGGCCAAGCCTCGGCTGCGTCGCCGAGACCTCGCGATCGAGCTTGCACAAGAGATCGCGACGTCGGTCGAGCCACTGCTCCACGGCCATCGCTATTTCCCGCGGATGCTCGAGGACATCGACGCTGCACGCGACCACGTCCATCTGCTCATCTACGGCTACAAGCCGGGTGAGATCGGGTCGACGTTCCGCGATCGCCTCGCCGCGAAGGTCGCCGAGGGCGTGACGGTGCGTCTCCAGGTCGATGCCGTCGGCAGCGAGGTCGACTTCGGCAGCAAGGACCTGTTCCGCGATCTCGTGGCGGCCGGGATCGACGTCGTCGCCCACGATGGGCTCTTCGTCCTGAGGACCGGGCCGCTCGGCTCGCGGCGGTTCGGTGCGGGGATCGAGGACGCGCTCCACTTCGACCATCGGAAGATGGTCGTGATCGACGGTCGGGTCGGATATGTCGGGGGCAGCGGGATCGAGGACCACTACAACGACGATCGGTTCTACGACGTCATGTGCCGTGTCACCGGACCGGTCGTGCATCAGCTGCAACTCGTCTTCCTGGCGAGCTGGCAGCACGAGGG
>DASPHN010000173.1:0-5838 GCA_035629655.1 Saccharimonadales bacterium (SeqCode)
GCCCTGCCAGGCGCCGTCCGGATCGAAGTCGCCGCCGAGGTCGTACGGCGTGAGCTTGTTGAGCTGCGGGTGCAGGCCCGGGCAGTGATAGCACTCGCTGTAGTTCTCGGCGATGAACTTCCAGTTCGACCTGACGTCGTATTCCATCCGCTTCGCGACGCGCAGGCTGGTGAAGTCGAAACGCGACCAGTGTTCGACGAGATCGCCCAGCTGCGCCGCCAACGGCGCTGCATCCGGATCGAGGTTGAGGAAGATGAAGCCCTGCCAGGTCTCCAGGCGGACCTGCCGGAGACCGAACTCGCCGAAGCTGAAGTCGTCCAGGTCCTCGGTGTGCTTCGCCCGGATGAGCGACCCATCGAGGTCGTAGATCCAGGCGTGATACGGGCACTGGAAGCGGACGACCTTGCCGCACGCCTCCTCGGCGACGGCCGTGCCGCGATGGCGGCACACGTTGTGGAAGGCGCGCAGGACCCCATCCCGGGCTCGGACGATGATCAGGTCGTCGCCATCGAGCGTGACCCGGGTGTAGGTCCCCGCCTGCGCCACATCCTCCTCGCGTCCGACCATGACCCAGTCACGGCGCAGCACGGCGGCCCGCTCCCAGTCGAAGATGGCGGGGTCGTGATAGGTCCGCTTGGGGAGCAGCGAGGCGCCGCGATACTCGCGCCGGATCGAGTCGAGCTCGGCCGGTGTCAGGATCTCGGCGGCGCTCTGGACGGGACGATTCGTGGTCACGGACGGGGTCCTCGGTGCGACGGAGGTCCGGCTAGCGTCCGTCATGCCCGGGCCAATGCCCTCCGCGTCCCGCCTGATGGACCTCAGGTTTCCAGCCCGCGCGACGAGCCGAGCGTGCTCGGTGGCGTCCGACAGCGCGCCGAAACGATCGATGCCCGCCGGTGGACGGATCCACCAACGGGCACCAAGGCCGGTTTCCCCCGGAAATAAGGCCGTCGCCAACGGTACTGGGACCGAAGTCCCGGCGCAAGGGGCGGTCGTGCACGAAACGGTGCGATGGAGCACCGACCTCAGGTCAGCTCGACCCGTTCGTGCCAGTGCGGGACATGGGTCGCGTACCCGAGCGCCTGGACCTTGGGCTCGAGGGCGACCTGTGCCTCCGGATCGCCGTGGACGAGGAAGACCCGGCGCGGGTAGCCGGGGTCTCCGGGTCGGCGTCCGGACCCGAAGCGCTCCAGCCAGCCGAGGAGCTCGGTCTCGTCGGCGTGTGCCGAGAACCCGCTGATGGACCGAACCTGGCAACGGACGTCCCGCAGCTGGCCGTCGATCTTCACCTGTGCGGCGCCCGCCTGGAGGTGTGCCCCCAGGGTCCCTTCTCCCTGGTAGCCGACGAAGAGGATGGTCGCCGCCGGGTCGTCGATGAGGTTGCGCAGGTGGCCGACGACGCGCCCCCCGGTCAGCATCCCGTTCGAGGCCACGATCATGTACGGCCGAGGGGCGCGCTCGATGGCCTGCGAGGCCTTCACGTCCCGCGTGAGGGTCTGGTTCGGGTAGTCGAGCGGCGTGTCGCCGGAGCGCAGGAGCTCGGCCGTCTCCTCGTCGTAGTACTCCGGGTGGCGACGGTAGATGTCCGACGCCTTGGAGGCCATGGGTGAGTCCAGGTAGAGCGGGAGGA
Organism: Saccharimonadales bacterium (SeqCode); assembly: GCA_035629655.1. Taxonomy (GTDB): domain Bacteria; phylum Chloroflexota; class Limnocylindria; order Limnocylindrales; family CSP1-4; genus SPCO01. The sequence continues at coordinate 1,631 of DASPHN010000173.1, forward strand.
GCGGGATGGCACCCTGGGTGATCAGGCGATCGAGCTCCCAGACCACCTCCTGCGTCCGCCCGATCGCGAATGACGGCACGAGCAGCACGCCGTTCGCCTCGGCGACCATCCGGATCGTCTCGGCAAGGATGCGGATCGCCTCATCCTGCGGCTCGTGTTCACGGCCACCGTACGTGGATTCGACGAGCACGTAGTCCGCGGCGGTCATGACGGTGGGGTCGCGCAGGATGGGGGTCCCGGGCCGGCCGAGGTCACCGGAGCAGACGATGATCCGCTCCTCTCCGCCTTCGCGGTCCTGGACCCGCAGCCGGATGATCGCCGACCCCAGGATGTGGCCGGCATCGAGGAACGTCGCCCAGACTCCCGGGGCGACCTCGCGCTCGTCCTCGTAGTGGATCTCGCGGAACTGCGCGAGCGTGCGCTCGGCGTCCTTGACCGTATAGAGCGGCTGGTCCAGGTCGATCTCGAGCGCCGGCGGCTGGGCCCGGAGGTCCGCCTCAGGGTCGCGTGGCCAGGCCGTGGCCCCGTCCGAGCGAGCCGCCGGCGCGGCAGCGGGCTCAACGGTGGTCGGAACGTGCTGGCCGGTCGGGTCGGTGACCGTTGCGACGGTGTCCGCGGCCTCGGTCTCGACGGCGGCCTCCTCCGAACCGCCGGAGGCGGCGAGATCGACGGCGGCCTGAAACTGGGCCGCTTCCTTGGCATCGTCCGCCGCCACCTCGTCGGGGTGGCGCTTCTCCCAGCGGGCCTCGCGCTTCGCGAACTCCTCATGCAGGTGGCCGGAGTCGAGCAGGACGAGCGTGGCCAGCTCGACGGTGCCTGCCGTGGCGTGGATGGGGCCCCCGAACCCTTCGCGGACGAGGACCGGCAGCAGGCCGCAATGGTCCAGGTGGGCGTGGGTCAGCACGACCGCATCGAGCGTGCCCGGGTCGAATCCGAATGGGATCCGGTTGCGCACCGACTCGTTGGGGCTGCCCTGGAACATGCCGCAGTCGATCAGGACGCGCGCTCGCTCGGTCGTCAACAGGAACTGGGACCCGGTGACGGTCGTGGCGCCACCGAGGAATTGGAGGTGCATCAGGGCATGGTGACAGGCGCGCCTCGCGCCGGGGTATCGTCCGGCGCATGGCCCATCGCGATGACCTGACGACCTTCGAGGCGCTCGAGGAGGCATGGGCCGCGCTCTACACGGCGTGGGGCGAGCGGGTCGTGGCCGAACACCGCGGGACCGGCCCGAGTCCCGTGGAAGCCGCGGCCTACGACGCCAGTCGTCGGGCGTTCGCGGCTTCGCTCGATCGAGTGGCCGTCCCCGACGGTGACTCGGTCGCGGCCGCCGGTCTGGCGACGATCCGGGCCGCCCTGCCGACCCTCGACGAATATGTCCCGGTCGCGGGCATCGACTCGCCGATCGACGGTGGCGCGGACCCGGAGCTGGCGGCGTTCGCCGCGGCCACCCTGGAGGCGTATGGGGAGGCGGCGTCGGCGATCCGGATCGGCGAGGAGACGATCGACCGGCTCACGGCGTTCGGGCGGCTCGCCACGACGCCGGACGACGGCGAACGCCGTGCGATCTTCGAGGCGATGGCCCCGGTCTGGCGCGCGATCGCCGGGGATGGTGCGGACACCACCCCGTACCGGCGGATCGTCGCCGGCTCGGCCGCTCGATGGGCCCGCGACGGGTCGGTGATCGACGCGAACGCCGCGGTCCTCGGCATCGAGCCAGGGCGGCTCGAGCCCATGCTGGAGTCGATCCTTCGCGCCGGCCGTCGCCTGCTCGAGACGGTCACCGACGGGACGCCGATCGAACCCTGGGACTACCGCTTCGTCATCGGGGCCGCCGAGCGAGCGCTCGGTCCGCTGGTGCCGCTAGACCGGCTGCAAGCGATCAACGACGCCCACCTGCGAGCACTCGGCGCGGACCCGCTCGCACTCGGGATCCGCTACGACGTCGCGCCGCGTCCGGGGCGTCCGGTCATCCCGCTGGCGTTCACCGTGGGCGTCGGGATCCCAGCCGTGCCGTGGATCTTCGCCACCTACCGCGAGGGCGGACTGGGCAACCTCGCCGAGCTGCTCCACGAAAGCGGGCATGCGATCCACATGGCCGCCATCCGGACGAGGCCGTGCTTCGCCGAGGCCCCGGCCGATCACGCGGCCTTCTTCGAGGCGATCGCCGACGTCATCGGCTGGGACACGGGTGAGCCGGCGTTCCAGCGCCAGCACCTCGGGGCGGCCGTCGATCACGAGGTCGCCAGGTTGGACCGGTACGGGCACGTGCTCCTCGACGTGTGCTGGGCGCTCTTCGAGATCGCGCTCCATCGCGACCCGACCCTCCGCCCGAACGACGTCTGGACACGGATCACGCACGACGGCCTGGGGATCGTCGCCCACCCCGAGTGGTCGTGGTGGGCAGTGCGCGGGCAGCTCGTCGAGGCGCCCGGGTATCTCGCCAACTACGCGCTCTCGGCGATCGCGGCGGCGGCCATCCGGGCACGACTGCGGTCGATCCGCGGCGACTGGTCGACGGGTGATCCCGGCTGGTATCCGTACGTGGCCAAGCGGCTGCTTCGATCCGGGGCCGAACGGGCTCCCGGCGAGCTGCTCGAACGGTTCCTGGGCCGCCCGCTCACGGCCGACGCGCTGCTCGCGGACCTGGCCGGGTCGGTCGCGTGACGACCGGCCTTTCCAGGTCGACCGCCGCGGAGCGATTCGATCTGCGTGCGGCGGCGCCGCGGCTGCCGGCCCTCTTCGTCGGGCTCGTCCTGTTCGGCCTCGGGATCGCGCTGATGGTGAATGCCGGGCTGGGTCTCGGACCGTGGGAAGCGCTGAACCAGGGCCTCGCACGCCAGCTGGGGCTCGAGATCGGGACGGTCAGCATCCTGCTCGGGATCCCGATCCTTGCCCTGTGGTGGCCGCTCGGCGAGCGCCCGGGGATCGGGACGGTGGCGAACGTCGTGTGCATCGGGACCGCGACGAACCTGGGGATCACGCTCTTGCCCCTGCCGCCGACCGAGTTCCTGGGCGCGCGCGTGGCCATGATGCTGGCCGGCGTCGTCGTGATCGCCGTGGGGAGCGGCATCTACCTCTCGACCGATCTCGGGCCGGGGCCTCGCGACGGCCTGATGACCGGCGTCCACCATCGATTCGGCTGGTCGATCCGGCGGGCACGGACGGCGATCGAGCTCAGCGTCCTCGGGATCGGCTGGGCACTCGGCGGGACGGTCGGTTTGGGGACCGTCGTCTTCGCGCTGGGCATCGGCCCGCTCGTCCAGGTCGCGCTCGGCTTGTTCGACCGCGAGGGTCGGTTGGCGCGGCGTCGACGAGCACGGATCGAGGCCGAGGGCGCCGTCGGGGAGTGACGCGCGGAGGGCGCGGCGGCCCCTCCGGGCACCCTGCTCCCGAACGGCGTCTAACGCCCGCCCCATGAGCGCTAGGCGGCACGTACCGACCAAATCGACGAAAACCGCGACGAATCGCCTCCGAATCGCGTCAGATGTTCCCCAAGCGGGCGTTAGACGCGAAATGATGGCCGAGGACAGGTCGGGGACCGCCTAGTGCGCACCTGACGGGCGTTAGTCGCTCCGTGGGTGGCGGCGTCGCCGGCGACCGAACGCCTCAGCCGAAGGCGAGGGCGTCGATCGCGATGGCGAGGAAGAGCAGCGACAGGTAGCTGATCGAGTAGCGATAGAGCTTGATGGCGCCCGCGGTCGACGCCTCCTCGGAGCTGCCACGGCGCCACAGGCGGTAGGCCTGCCACAGGAAGCCGGCTCCCAGCGCGACCGCGGCCACCAGGTAGAGCACACCCATCTGCGCCACCGGCCAGAGGACGAGGGAGATCGCGACCATGAGGATCGTGTACAGGGCGATCTGGCGGGTCGTCTCCGGGATCCCCTTGACGACGGGCAGCATCGGCACGCCCGCCGCGGCGTAGTCCTTGCGGATCCGCAGGGACAGTGCCCAGAAGTGTGGCGGCGTCCAGTAGAAGACGAGGGCGAACAGCAGCAGTGCCGGGACGCCGACGTTGCCGGTGACGGCGGCCCAGCCGATGACCGGCGGCAGGGCACCGGCCGCGCCACCGATGACGATGTTCTGGGGCGTCGTGCGCTTCAGGACGATCGTGTACACGACCACGTAGAACCCGATCGCGAGGAGGGTCAGGAACGCGGCGAGGAGGTTCACGAAGATCGCCATCAGGACCAGGGAGACGACGCCGA
>DASPHN010000174.1:0-8732 GCA_035629655.1 Saccharimonadales bacterium (SeqCode)
TCGAGCGCGAAGTCGCCTCTGATGGTGCCCGGGGCCGCTTCGTGCGGCCGGGTGGCACCGTTGATGGCCCGCACGACGGCGATCGCATTCGGCCCCTCGAGGGCAAGCGCGACGAGCGGCGCCGACGTGATGAACTCGACGAGCCCGCCGAAGAACGGCTTCTCGCGATGGGCGTCGTAGTGGCGCTCCGCGATGTCGCGATCCACGTGCACCAGCTTGAGCCCGACGACCTTGAGGCCGCGCTCCTCGTAGCGAGCGAGGATGCGGCCGGTGAGCTGGCGCTGGACGCCGTCGGGCTTGACGAGGACGAGGGTGCGTTCGGTCACGCAGGGTCTCCTTCTGGATGGTCGGTCGGTGCGGTCGTCCGATGGTGGTGCAGGTCGGGGTCGGGGTCGGCCAGGGTCGCGTCGCTCACCGGTCGAGCCGCGTAGGCGAAGGCGTGTCGTGCCTCGAGCTCGCGGCCGACGAGTCGGTACGCATCACCGCGCACGAGGGCGAGATCGCGCTCGTTGTGGTCGGTCAGCACGTCCAGGACGACCGGCGCGAGCGCCGGGGCCACGCGCAGCACGAGCGCCAGGTGGTGGGCCGCCGCGCCCGATTCGCCGTCGGCCAGGCTGCGCCGGCCAGCATCGAGCTCGGCCTGGGCATCGGGCAGCTCGGCATCGTCGAGCGGCCCCTCCCCCGTCCCGTCGGTGGCGTCCCAGAGTCCGGGCGCTGTCGACTCCACGACGCGGGTACGCCCGCCGGCGGCGGTCGCTTCGGCGGCGAGCGCTGCGGCGGCGATGCCGGCAACGCTGGCCCCCTGACCAGCCGCGAGTGCGGCCGCGGCGGCCGGGGCCGCGGCGGGTGGCCGAGGCGCGGCCGGAGCGTGGAACATCGTGGTCGGCGCGGGCGCCGGAGCGGCGGGGTCGGGCGGCCAGACCGAGGCGCGGGGCATCCCGGCGAACAGCACGTCGATCCGGCCATCCGCCGTGCGCAGGGCCGCGTCGGCGAGCTTGCGGGCCTCGGACGGACGGCCGCGAGCGGCGGCCGCCTCGGCGGCGATGACCTGGGCGACGAGTCCGCCCCTCCCATCACGGATCGCAGCCTCGGCCGCGTCACCCGCACCGGTCAGGTCGCCGGTCCGCCAGCGCGCCTCGGCGAGATCCACGAGGCCGTCGGGATCCAGGGCATCGCGCCCGGCCAACGTCTCCAGCTCGGCTCGAGCCAGTGCCAGCGAGCCGAGGCGGAGATGGACCCCGGCCAGGGCGAGATCCGTCGCACGGCCCTCGAGCCCGGGCGATGAGCCCGCCTCGGTCTGCGCGTGGGCTTCGGCAGAGCTTGCGACGTCGGCGGACGATGGACCGGACCGCGGTGACTTCGCGGCCGGGCGATCGGTCGTCACGCGGGCATCCGGAGGTGGCGTTCGAGGCTGCGCAGGTAGCGGGCCGGCGCGACCGCGGCGAGCCGGAGCCCATCGTCATGGACCAGATCGGCAGCCACCCGGCGCACGTCATCCGCGGTGACCCGCTCGATCTCGGCGAGCGCGTCATCCAGCGTCAACACCTTGTCGTGGAGCGCTTCCTGACCGCCGATCCACGAGGCGACGTGGCGCGTCTCGTCCATGCGCAGCTCGAGCGCGCCGGCGAGGTAGGCCTTGGCCTTGGCAAGCTCCGCATCGGGAACGAGCTCGTCCCGCAGCCGCGCGAACTCGTCGAGGATCGCGCCGAGCGCCTCGCGCAGGCCGCCCGGATCGACCCCGGCCGAGACCTCGAGCGCGCCGGCATCGGCGTAGTCGACCAGGCCTGAGCTGATGTCGTAGGCGAGCCCACGCTCCTCGCGCACGGACAGGAAGAGCCGGCTGCTCATCCCGTCGCCGAGGATCGCGTTCAGGACCGCGAGGGTCCAGCTGTCCGGGTGATCGCGGCGCAGTGCCGGCAACCCGACGATGAGCTGCGCCTGGGCCGTGTCCCGCTTGCCGAGCATGACGCGCGGGCCGGCGGGCAGGACCGGGGCGGCGAGGTAGCCCGGGATCGTGCCGTTGCCCGACCCGAATGCGGCTTCCGCCAGGCCGAGCGCCTCCTCGTGGCCCACGTCCCCGGCCAGCGCGATCACCGTGTTGGCAGGTCGATAGGTCGTGCGCCAGAAGTCTCGGATCGTCGTCTCGGGGAGGGCGCGGATCCCGGCCTCGTCGCCACAGATCTCACGCCCCAGTGGGCCGTCGCCGAACAGGGCCGTCTGGAAGAGCGTCTGGCCGTACTCGGCGGGATCGTCCTGATATGAGCGGATCTCCTCGATGATCACGCCCCGCTCGCCCTCGATCTCGCTCGGGTCGAGGATGGGCCGGACGATCAATTCGCCCAGCACGTCCATCGCGCGGGCCGCCTCCCGGCGCGGGACCCGCACCCAGTAGACGGTGGACTCGCGGTCCGTCGCGGCATTGAACGAGCCACCGACGCCCTCGATCGCCTCGCTGATCGCCCGGGTCGAGGGGTACGCGGTCGTCCCCTTGAATGTGATGTGCTCCATGAAGTGGGCCACGCCGGCCTCATCCGCGGATTCCAGGCGCGAACCGGCCAGGACGTACGCCGCGATGGAGACCGAACGGGCCCCGGGCATCCGGGCGCTGATGACGCGCGGCCCTGCAGGCAGCGCGGTCCGTTCGAACATCGACTCGATGGTACAGGAACACGGCCGGCGTCCCGACCGGGCGCGTCGCGGCGCGGCGGGCCTGGGCCGGGGCGAGCGCGGGCGTCGCCGTGCCGGCCCGACCGGCCGGCCCGTGGAACGCCGGCTGGACCGATCGACGCCGGAGCCTGCCGTTTGCTCGCCTTGCCGGTCATGCGGTACGCCACGCGTTCCAGCCGTCGCCGGATCGACGCCTCGGCCGTCGTGTGGGCCGTCTCGCGTTCCACGAGCCGGGGGTCGGCGTCGTATGGGACGTCTGGCGTTCCACGGTCGGCGTCACGGGCGGCGAGGCCGACCGAGCCGACGCGCCGACGCCGGCACCCACGCTGGGCACCGGCGTCGATGGCGTCGTCCGGCCGCCGGTGGCGGCCGGGCGTCAGGCGAGGTACGGAGTGATCCAGGCCTGGAGGAAGTAGATGAGGAACGCGACGGCCACCGCCCACAGGAGCGGATGGACCTGGGTCAGCTTGCCCATCACGATCTTGATCACCACGTACGCGACGAAGGCCGCGCCGATCCCGACGGTGATGCTGAACGTGAGCGGCATGAGGATCAGCCCGAGGAGTGCCGGGAAGCCTTCCTCGATGTCGCTGAAGTCGATGTCCTTGATCAGACCGACCATCAGGAACCCGACGAAGACCAGGACGGGGCCTGTCGCGACGTAGGGCACCAGCACGGCCAGCGGCGTGAGCAGGATCGCGGCCAGGAAGAGCACGCCCGTCACGACGGAGGTGAACCCGGTCCGACCGCCCTCGGCCACGCCCGCCGCGCTCTCGATGTAGCTCGTGTTGGAGCTGATGCCCGCGGCTCCGCCGGCGGCGGCCGCGACCGAGTCCACGAGCAGGATCCGACCGACGTTCTTCGGCTGGCCGTCCTCCTCGACGAGGCCCGCCTGCTCGCTGATCGCGGTGGCCGTCCCCATCGTGTCGAAGAAGTCGGTGAGCATGAAGCTGAAGATGGTCAGGATCGCGGCCAGGCCGCCCAGGACCGTGAAGACGTTGGTGATGTCGAACTGGCCGAGCGTCGAGAAGCTCGGCGTCGCGACGAAGGTCGTCGGCAGCGGCTGGACGCCGATGAGGATCGCGATGACGGTCGTGACCAGGATGCTGATCAACAGCGCCGCCGGCACCCTGCGAGCGTAGAGCGCGACCGTGATCAGGAGGCCGAGCCAGAAGAGGAATTGCGCGGGCGTGGTCGGGAAGACGAACGTCACGGGCACCGGATTCTCGGCCGAGGAACCGGCCGTCTTCACGATGATCCCGGCGTCGATGAAGCCGATGAACAGGATGAACAGGCCGATGCCGACCCCGATCGCTCGCTTCAGCGCGAGCGGCACCGCGCGCATGATCGACTCGCGAAGACCGACGAGGACCAGGATCGTGACGACGATGCCCTCGAGGACGATGACGCCCATCGCGCCGGCAGGCGTCAGGCCCTGGGTGAGGACGAGCCCGAAGGCGACCGCCCCGTTGATGCCCAGGCCGGCGGCGAGGGCGATCGGCGTGTTCGCGATGATGCCCATCGCAAGGGTCAACAGACCCGCGACCAGGGCGGTGGCGGCCGCGGCGGCCGGGATGAACGCGGCGGCCTCGGGCGAACCCGGAGCCCCGAACATGTTCGACAGGATCGCGGGGTTCAGGAACAGGATGTAGGCCATGACCATGAAGGTGGTCACGCCGGCCTTGGTCTCCGTGGCGAGGGTCGTCCCGCGCTCGGCGAACTTGAAGTAACGCGCGATTCCGTCCACCGGGGCTGCATCCTCCTTGCCCTCGGCGGCGCGCCGTGCCATCAGGGGCGGGCTCGGACCGCGCCGCGACACACTCGGGCGGACGCTCCCGCGCCGCCCCCTCTCGCTCCCTCCGCCGGCGTCTCGGGGACGTCGACCTCCGGATCTGGCTAGTCGTCCTCGTGAGCGTCGAGGCCGAGCAGCTCCATCTGGACGAAATCGGTGGTGTCGAATTCGAGCTGACGCGGGGCGAAGGGCGATGGGTCGTCCCCGCCCGGCCCGATCGGCGCGAATTCGACGATGACCCGCTCGTCACCCTGGACCAGCGTGTAGACAAGCAGCTGATCGGGGCGTGTCTCGAACTCGAGGTGCTCGAACGAGTCGATGTTCAGGGTGATCGCCAGCGGCGTGAAGTAGCTGGACGTGTCCGGCGAATCGGTCACGATCCGCTCCACCCAGCCCGTGCCGTGGCTGACGACGTCGCGGCCGCGGGTATAGCGGTACGTGACGGTCTGCTTGAGCAGGGGTCGAAGGAGGTGGAGCATGTCCGTTCGGCTCGAGACGAGGCCCTGGTTCACGAAGAACTTCGCAGCCGGCTCGGTGGACACGGTCGGGGCTCCTTGGGGACGGGGCCAGGAACGGACCAGCGGATGGTACCGCACGGCAAGGGCCGCCACGACCCGGATCCGGGTGGGCGCCGCGTATCATCGCGGCCATGCTCCTCGCCATCGACATCGGCAACACGAACCTGACGGTCGGCACATTCCGCGCCGGGACGCTGGTCTCGACGCGCCGAGCGGCGACCGTCGCTCGCTCGACCGCCGATGAGCTCGAGCTGCTGCTCGACGGTCTCCTGCGACTCGACGACGCGACCTTCGCGGACATCTCGGCGATCGCCTGCGCCTCGGTCGTGCCGGTGCTCACGGCCGGCGTCGAACGCATCGCGGCGCGGCGAGATCGGCCGCTGACCATCGCCTCGGCCGGCACGATCCCCTTGGCCGTCCGTGTCGACCGGCCGGGCGAGGTGGGCGCCGATCGACTGGTCAATGCCCTGGCCGCCGGCCGTCTCTATGGCATGCCGGCCGTCGTCGTCGACTTCGGGACGGCGACCACGCTCGATTGCGTCGCGCCCGACGGCGCGTACATCGGGGGTGCCATCGCGCCCGGTCTCGAGCTCGGGCTCGAGGCGCTCGCCGCGCGGACCGCCAAGCTGCCACGGATCGAGCTGCGAGCGCCGGACCGGGCGATCGGCCGGGACACGGTCGGGGCGATGCAGTCCGGCACCATCTTCGGTTACCAGGCGCTCGCGACGGGCCTGCTGGCCCGGGTCCGTGCGGAGCTCGCCCAGCTGTCCGGCCTGGCACCACGCGAGGTCAAGGCGATCCTCACCGGCGGGCTGTCGGCGGCCCCGTGGGCTGCGGCGCTCGAAGGCATCGACGCCATCGATCCCGACCTGACGCTCAAGGGCCTGGCCATCCTGCACGCCGAGGTGTCCGGCGGCGAGCGCCTCGAGCTGGGGCTCTCGTGACCGGCGCCGCGCTCGGCGAGGGCCGACTCGCCGGACGGTTGGTCGGGCTCGGCGTGACGGGCTCGATCGCGGCCTACAAGGCCGTCGAGCTGCTGCGCCTGCTCCGCGCCGAGGGTGCTGACGTCGCGGTCATGCTCACGCCGTCGGCGACCCGGTTCGTCGGCCCGCTCACCTTCGCTGCCTTGTCGCGGCACCCGGTGGAGACGGACCTCATGGAGCTGCTCCCCGACGGGCGCATCGGCCACATCGTCGTCGCCGACGGCGCCGACGCGATCGTCGTGGCGCCCGCCACCGCGCACTGGCTCGGCTCCATGGCCAACGGCCTGGCCGGCGATGTCGTCACGGCGACGATCCTCGCCAGCAGTGCCCCGGTCGTCGTGGCGCCCGCGATGGACGGTGACATGTGGACGCATCCGGCGACACGCGCCAACGTCGAGCGGCTCCGTGACGGCTTCGGGTACACCGTGGTCCCCCCCGCGAGCGGCCCACTCGCCTCGGGCCAGTCCGGGGTCGGGCGCCTCGCCGAGCTGCCGGCCATCGTCGACGCCGTCGTCGACGCGGTCGGCGACGCTCCGGTCCGGGCCCCGGATCCGGCTCGACGTCCGCCAACGACGTCGCCGGTCCGGGACGCGGACCTGACCGGCCGCCACGTCGTGGTGAGTGCGGGCGGCACGCGCGAACCGATCGACCCGGTCCGCTTCATCGGTAATCGATCGACCGGACGGATGGGGGTCGCGATCGCCGCGGCGGCCCTGGATCGTGGCGCGCGCGTCACGCTCGTGGCCGCCAATCTCGAGGTCCCGGCGCCGGACGGCGCTGTCGTCGTCGAGGTCGGCTCCACCGCCGAGCTGCGGACGGCGCTCCATCGGCTGACCCATGCGGAGGGCGGCGGCCCAGGCTTCGACGTGCTGGTCATGGCGGCCGCCGTGGCCGACTTCCGGCCGAACGCCACCGCCGAGTCGAAGCTTGAGCGCGGCGCCGGCCTGACGCTCGAACTCGAGCCGACGCCCGACGTCCTGGCCCAGATCGCGCGCATCGTCCACGGCACCGATCGCACCGGCGAGGTGACGTATGCGCCGCTCCTCCCGCGGCCCGTGCTGGTCGGATTCGCCGCGGAGACCGGCTCCTTGGACCGGGCCGCCGACAAGCTGCGGCGCAAGGGCGTGGACCTGCTCGTCGCCAATGACGTGGCCGAGGCCGGCTCGGGCTTCGGGACGGACACCAATCGGGTCAGCATCCTCGACGCCGACGGGGGCCGCGACGACCTCCCACTCCTCGCCAAGCGCGAGGTGGCGGACCGGCTGCTGGACCGCGTCGGGAGGCTGCTGGACGCTCGTGACGCCGTCACGCAGACTGGGCCGCAGCAGCCCACGCACGCGGAGCCAGCATGAGCGCCAGCCCGGACGCACCTCGCCGCCTGACCGTCGCCGACATCGCCAAGCGCTACGCCGACGGCCTGCGGCTGCCGATGCTCACCGCATACGACTACCCGACGGCGCAGATCATCGACGCGGCCGGCATCCCACTCATCCTCGTGGGTGATTCGCTCGGCCAGGTCCTGCTTGGGTATGAGTCCACGGTCCGCGTGACGATGACCGAGATGCTCCACCACACGAAGGCCGTGGTCCGTGGCACGGACCGTGCGCTCGTGATCGGCGACATGCCGTTCCTGACCTACAGCAACGTTGACGAGGCGCTCGAGAACGCGGGGCGCTTCCTGCAGGAGGCCGGCGCCCAGGCGGTCAAGGTCGAGGGCGGCGTGCGCTCGGCGCGGATCATCGAGGCGATGGTCAAGTCCGGCATCCCGGTCATGGGCCATATCGGCTGGACGCCCCAGGCACAGCACGGGATGGGCGGCAAGGTCCGGGTCCAGGGCAAGAGCCGGGAACAGGCTCGCTCGATGCTCGCCGATGCGTTGGCCGTCCAGGAGGCGGGCGCGTTCGGGATCGTGCTGGAGCTCGTGCCCGCGCAGCTGGCGGCCGCCATCACGGAGCGGCTGCGGATCCCGACGATCGGCATCGGCGCGGGTCCCGGGTGCAGCGGTCAGGTCCAGGTCATCACGGACCTGCTCGGCCTCGGTGACTTCATCCCCAGGCACGCCCGGGCGTACACGCACCTGCGGGAGACGATCGGGGAGGCCGCCCGGGCCTATGCCGCCGATGTCGAGGCGGGTTCATTCCCGGGCGAGGCCGAGACGGTGCGTATGGACGACGCGGTGCTCGACGAGGTTCTTGGGCTGGGCGTGCACGATCGGCCGTCGACCACCATCCCGGTCGGCGGCATCCCGCTCGATCGCGACCTCTAACACGACCGCAGGTCAGCGAGCTCGATGACCGAGGTCGCCAGGACGCTGGTCGTGCGCACGCGGGCGGAGCTCCGTTCCGCCCTTGCCGACGCGCCCCGGCCGATCGGACTCGTCCCGACGATGGGCTGGCTCCATGACGGCCACCGGGCATTGATGCAGCGAGCCCGCACCGAGAACGAGACCACGGTCGTCTCGATCTTCGTCAACCCCCGCCAGTTCACGGTCGCCGACGATTACACGAGATACCCCCGCAACGAAGCCCGTGACCTGGCCATCGCCGGAGCGGAAGGCGTCGACATCGTCTGGTCGCCGCCGGTCGAGGAGGTCTATCCCCCCGGCTTCGACACCACCGTCAGCGTCGGTGCCCTCGCCCGCCCGCTCGAAGGCGCGGCTCGGCCCGGGCACTTCGACGGCGTCGCCACCGTCGTGGCCATCCTGTTCGACCTCGTCGGGGCGGACCGGGCGTACTTCGGCCAGAAGGATGCCCAACAGGTGATGGTCATCCG
>DASPHN010000175.1:0-5583 GCA_035629655.1 Saccharimonadales bacterium (SeqCode)
CTGCTCACCCACCTCCAGATGGGCTTCGACGAGGGAGCGACCATCGCCTCGGTCACGGCGCGGTTCGACGGACCGGTGACGATGGTCCATCCGGGCGATCGCTACGACCTGCCGGCCTGACGAGCCGCCGCGTCGACCGGGACTGTAGCGACGGTCGCGGGACAACGAAAGACCGCCGGACCCTGGTGGGTCCGGCGGTCGGTGCTCTGGGGTCAGGCGGTCCTAGCGGCGGTCGTCCTTGCGGATCACGGCCGAGGCCGGGGTCAGCAGGAGGGATGCGGCCAGGAGGCCGGCCATCGCCAGGAGGATGAAGCGCCAGCCGTCATTGGACGGGGCGGCCGGGCCGCTGCCCGACAGGGTGTCCGTGGAAGGAAGGGTCGCGGCCGGCGTGCCGGTGGCGGGATCGACCTCACCGGTCGGTGCGGGCGTGCCCGTGGCGGGAAGCTCCTCGCCGGTCGGCGTCGGCGTCGGGGTCGGCTCGTCCGTCGGCGTGGCCGTCGGGGTCGGCTCCTCGGTCGGCGTGGCCGTCGGAGTCGGCGTGGCGACGGGGGCGTCGCCGCAGAACAGCAGATGGCTGATGCCCTGCTTGCCGGCGCCGTGGGTCACGCTCGTGTCGCTGGTGACCGCGGGATCGTAGGTGTAGAGGGCGTGGTTGTCGTTGCCGGCCTTGACCAGCACCGCGCTGACCGGCAGCGTGGAGGCCCAGTCGAACGTCTGGCCGTCGTCGCTCAGGTTCGAGAGCGTGATCTCCTGGCCGTCCCAGTTCGTCTCGACGACGGACGTGGCCTCGGTGTAGGTCTTGTTCTCGAGGTCACCCGTGTCGATCTTGAACGACAGCGAGTAGCCCAGATCGGCGCAGGTCGGATTGCCGGTACCCGGATCCGTGATGACCGTCCCGGCCAGGACGGCTGGAACGCTCGCCGGGGCGAGGAGGGCGGCGGTCGTCAAACCGGCGACGACGAGCCACGAGAGTCGGCGCGCCACGTGGCGGCCACGAGTCTTCGAAGCAAACATGTGCATGATCCCCGAGCAGTGCGAAGCTCCAAAGTGGGCTTCGGATGAATGGATCTCCTCGGTGGTGTCCCCCGACGATCCCCGACACCGATGAGGACCCGATACTTGCACGCCGTAGCAGGACCGGTCTAGTACTCATGGTTACCTATCACTGCACCAGACCATCACAGACCCGCCGCCGTGGCCCGAAAGATGGTGCGCGTGCACACCGAATGGGGGCTATGACCCCCGGTACTCGCGAGGCAGGACCACCCCGCTACCATGACGGCCCCACGCCAGCCCACCCGACCGCCTGAGCGAAGAGACGCCGAGCCGTGATCCCCACCCCCCTGCGCAGCCAGACCCGAGCCGCCATCGAGCGGGCCTGGGATGCCGCCGTCGCCTCCGGGGCCCTGCCGGCCTTCCCGGAGGACATCGCTCGCCCGACGATCGAGGTCGAGCATCCGGCCGATCGGCGCCACGGCGATCTCGCGACCAACCTCGCGATGAAGCTCGCACGGCCGTACCGCATGAAGCCGCTCGAGATCGCGACCGTGCTGGCGGCCAAGCTCGTCCGCGACGCGGCTGCGGCCGGGCCGGGATCGCCGATCGAGGCCGCCGAGGTGGCCCCGCCGGGGTTCATCAACCTGCGCCTCGCCGATCACGCGCTCGAGTCGATGGTCGCCGGCATCGTCGAGTCGCCCGACGCGTGGGGCCGTGTCGTGCCCGAGGGATCCGGCCGACGGGTCAATGTCGAATTCGTCTCGGCCAACCCGACCGGCCCACTCACCATCGGGAACGCGCGCGGCGCGTTCATCGGCGACCTGCTCAGCCGCGTCCTGGAGGCCGGCGGCCAGCAGGTCACGCGCGAGTACTACTTCAACGACTCCGGTGGGCAGATCGACAAGCTCGGTGCGTCGGTGGCGGCGGTCCGGCGAGGACAGCCGGTCCCGGAGGACGGGTATCAGGGTGACTACGTCACGGAGCTGGCGGCAGCCGTCCCGGACGACGTCTGGACGAACGCCACGGCCGACGGAGCCGACGAGGACGCCGTCGCAGCGCGACTTGGTCACTGGGCCGCCGGTCGCGTGCGAGCCATGATCGAGGCCAGCCTCGAGCACCTCGGCGTCCACTTCGACGTGTGGACCTCGGAGGCACGCCTCCATGACGAGGGTTGGGTGGAGCGCGCGGTCGAGCGTCTCCGGGCGAACGACCACGTCTACGAGTCGGACGGGGCGCTCTGGTTCCGATCGACAGCGTTCGGTGACGACAAGGACCGCGTGATCTACCGGTCCGACGGCCGGCCGACCTACTTCGCGGCCGACATCGGCTACGTCACCGAGAAGTTCAGCCGGGGCTTCGAGCACCTCATCTACATCTGGGGTGCCGACCACCACGGCACCGTCGCCCGCGTCCGCAACGCCGCACAGGCCATGGGCTACGACCAGGAGGCGGTGCAGGTCCTGCTCTATTCGTGGGTCCGGTTCATCCGCGACGGCGTCGAGGTCTCGATGTCCAAGCGTGCCGGCGAGTTCATCACCCTCGACGAGCTGCTCGAGGAGGTCGGCGTCGATGCCGCCCGATGGTTCTTTGCGTCACGCGGGCACACGAGCTCGATCGACTTCGACATCGAGCTGGCGAAGACGCAGTCGAGCGAGAACCCGGTCTACTACGTCCAGTACGCGCATGCTCGGATCGCCTCCATCCTGCGCAAGGCGGCCGACTCCGGTCTGGTCCCGGCGAGCGACGTGACCGGCGCGCTGAGCGACGGGCCGGAGGCGTCGCTCGTGCGCGCCGTCGTGCGCTTCCCGGAAGTCGTGGAGGACGCCGTCGCGGCCGAGGAGACCCACGGCATCACGGCCTACGCGACCGAGCTGGCGACCGCCTTCCATGCCTTCTACCGCGATGCGCGCGTCGTGGATCCGGACGCCCCGGAGCGATCGGCGGTACGGCTCGCCCTCGCGCGGGCCACACAGGCGACCCTCGCCAACACCCTGCGGCTCCTCGGGATCTCCGCGCCCGACTCGATGTAGTCGGGCGACCGTCAGCCGGCGAGCCCGAGGACGTTGGCCAGC
The DNA here is from genome assembly GCA_035629655.1 of Saccharimonadales bacterium (SeqCode). Taxonomy (GTDB): domain Bacteria; phylum Chloroflexota; class Limnocylindria; order Limnocylindrales; family CSP1-4; genus SPCO01. Next base: position 3,069 of record DASPHN010000175.1, read on the forward strand.
GTCTCGCTCGTGGCGTCGTCGCTGCCGATGACGACCCAGCGAGTCAGCCCGCCTTCGCCGACGAACACCCCGCCCGGTCCGCCGGCCGCGCCGGTCGCGGTCGCCGCGGCAGCCTCGAAGGCCTCAGCATCGGCTTCGGTGTCCCAGGCCGTCTTCATGACGACGCCCCACGAGTCACCCGGGCCGTCGAGCACGGCCAGGCGATCGCCGCCCCAACCGGCCGCGGCATCGGTCGCACCCGGATCAGGCACGCCGGTCTCGCGCAGCCAGGTGCGCATCTGGAACTCACCGAAGGTGTCCTCGAGGGCGACGGACCAGCCATCACCGAGGTCGGCCGCCAGATCGGATGGCAGCGTCACCGCGACGGGCTCCTCCTTGGCCTGGTACTTCTCCGGGTGGAGGACCTGCTCGGTGGATCGCGGCAGGTCGGCGAAGACCGCGTCGACGCCCGCCCAGCCCTCGCTGGTCTGGATCGGGGTGAGGAACGCCACCCCCGCGTCGTAGGGGAACAGCAGGCTCTCGCGGAGGATGGCCGGCGTCCGGGCCAGGATCTCGTTGGATGCCGGATCCGAGCCGGCCGCGATGACCTCCTGGATCTCGGCCGGGGTCAGGTTCGGGAGTGCCCAGTAGCTCATGAGGATGGTGGCGTCACCTTCGTAGACCACCGCGCGGGCCAGGGCCTGATCGCTCTGGTCCAGCAGGTCCTTCTGCTCGGCGAAGACACCGGGGAAGTTGGCATCCTGGAGCGCATGGTCGTACTCGTGGGCGAACGTGATCTTGTCGGCCCCGTTGATCGCGCCGGAGCGGGACACCACGTACAGCTTCTTGGCATCCGGTTGATAGAAGCCGGCGACCTGGCTGTCGACGAGCTCGAGGAACAGCGACCGGAGGGAGTCGCTCTCGGGCATCAGGCCGAGCGCCTTGTACAGCCGTTCGTTCGCGGCGACGTACTCGGGCGGGTTGTCCTTGTCGAAGTCGGCCTCGTTCATCGCCTTGAGCTCGGCGCCGTCGATCGTCTCGCGGTCGACGTCCACGGCGTCGAGCCCGCGGATCTCGAGGACCTGCGCCTCGATCGCGTCATAGATGGCATCTTCGTCGCCGCCCGCGGCCGGGCTCGATGACGTCGTGGGGGCGGAGGCCGCCGGAGACGCACTGGCGGGCGCCGAGGTCGGCGCCGCGGTCGCGCTGGGACTGGCTGTCGGCGTCGTCGACCCGCCGCAGGCCGCGACGAGGATGGCCAGGCCGGCGAGCAGCGTGGACGGGAGGTGCAGACGGGGTCGGATCAGCATGGCGCGGATTGTCGCACGCGGTCGGTGGACGTCCGGTCGGGGCCTCGATGTCGCTTTCTTTACCGTTTGCCGTCTCGACCTTGAATCGGTCCGCGCCGTACTGTCATGACTGGACGAACCCCTAGGGTTCCATCCTCCCTCCCTCCGACCGGAGGCGCCGATTGGGCAGGCGCCTCCGGTCTTTCCATGTCCGGGCCGGGAAGACGCGCGCGACCGAGCGTCGGTGCAGGGCGCTGTGTCAGAATCGCGGGCGTATGGAACTCACCTGGTACGGCCGGACCTGCGTCCGGATGCGCGGCAAGGACGCGGTCGTCGTGACGGATCCCTTCCAGGCGGTCGTCGGACCGACCGGGCGCGGCATCACCGGCGACATCGTCACGTTCAGCCACCCGGATGACACGCCCCTCCCCAGGGCCAAGGGCAAGCGCTCGCGCGACGGCAAGACCTTCCTGCCATCGAGCCTCGACGACGCGTTCGTCCTCGACGGCCCCGGCGAGTACGAGGTCAAGGAGGTGCTCGTCACCGGCGTCCGCAGCTATCGCGACGACGCCCGCGGCGCCGACTCGGGCAAGGGTGTGTCGTTCGCCGTGGAGATCGACAGCGTCCATGTGATCCACCTCGGCGACATCGGTCACCTCCTGTCCGAGGAGAAGCTCGGTGACATCGGCTCGGTCGATATCGCGTGCGTGCCACTCGGTGGCGCGCTCAGCCCGACCAAGGCGGCCCAGCTGATCGCCCAGCTCGATCCCCGGATCGTGGTGCCGATGCCCCTGTGCGACGACGACGCCGACTGTGCGGAGGCGCTCGCCAAGTTCTTCCACGAGATGGGCGCCGAGCCGGTGACCCAGCCCAAGCTCTCGGTGACGTCCAGCAGCCTGCCGGCGGAGACGACCACCGTCCTCCTCGAGTCGCGGGGCAAGCAGGCCTGACGGTCAGGGGCGCTCGAGGACGACGCGCCCGCGCTTGATGACGGTCCGCACGAGGTCGGCACCCGGCCAGTACGGGATCTGCGTCGTCGACGGCGTCCGCCAGATCACGAGGTCGGCGGCCTTGCCGGCCTCCAGGGACCCCGTCTCCTCCTCGATCCCGAGCGCGCGGGCGGCGTTGATCGTGACGGCGGCGAGCACCTCGTCCGGTGACAGGCCGAGGTTGATGCACGCGAACGTCATCGCCAGCGGCAGGCTGGCCGTCGGCGACGTGCCCGGATTGAAGTCCGTGCCGATCGC
>DASPHN010000176.1:0-7488 GCA_035629655.1 Saccharimonadales bacterium (SeqCode)
GCGAACCTGCGAACGATCTCGGTCCTCCCGGCCCGCCTCAAGGAGGCCGTCACGGCCGACGTCCGGGGCGAGGTCTTCATGCCCAAGGCCGAGTTCGCGCGGATCAACGCCGAGCGCGAGGAGGCCGGACTGCCGCTGTACGCCAACCCCCGGAACTCCGGCGCGGGCTCGCTGCGCCAGAAGGATCCCTCGGTGACCGCCGGCCGGCTCCTCTCGTCGTGGTCGTACCAGCTGCTGGAGGACGAGCCGACCGTCGACTCCCAATCGGGTGCGCTCGACCGGCTGACGGCGCTCGGCTTCCCGGTCAACCCGGAGCGCCAGGCGGGCCTCGACATCGACGGTGTGATCGCCTTCACCGAGACCTGGCGCGAGCAGCGCCACCACCTGCCGTTCGAGACCGACGGCGTCGTGGTCAAGGTCGATGCCTACGAGCAGCAGGATCGCCTCGGCATGGTCAGCCGCGCACCGCGCTGGGCGATCGCCTACAAGTTCCCGCCCGAACAGGTCGAGACCGTCCTCGAGGACATCGTTCCGTACGTCGGCCGGACCGGGACCCTCACGCCGGTCGCCCACCTCACGCCGGTCAAGGTCGCCGGCTCCACGGTCGCGCGCGCCACGCTCCACAACGTCGACGAGATCCGCCGGAAGGGCATCCTGATCGGCGACCGCGTCGTGCTCCAGAAAGCCGGCGACGTCATCCCCGAGGTCGTCCGACCCCTCGTCGAGGCACGGACGGGCGCGGAGCGCGAGTTCGTCATGCCCGAGCGCTGCCCGGTGTGCGACACCGCCGTCGTGCAGGACGAGGGCGCCGTCCGGGTCTACTGCCCGAACGCGGCGTGCCCGGCGCGCGTCTCGCAGGAGTTCGGGCATTTCGTGGGCCGTGGCGGGATGGACATCGAGGGTGCCGGCTGGAAGGTGCTCGAACAGCTCTTCCAGCGGGGCCTGATCCAGCGCCGTGGCGACTTCTTCCGACTGACGATCGAGGACCTGGAGGGCCTGGACCGCTTCGGGCGCAAGAGCGCCGAGAACCTGCATGCCGCGATCCAGCGCGCCCGGCGCCGTCCGCTCGCCCGGATCATCAACGGCCTCGGCATCCCGCAGGTCGGCGAGTCGACCGCGATCGATCTGGCTCGCTGGGTGACGGCCCAGCTGCCCGCCACGGCCGACACCCCCGACGGCCTGCGCGCGGTCGCGGCGCTGCTGCGCACGATCGCCACGGAGTCCCCGGACCGGTTCGCGGAGGTCGAGGGCGTCGGGCCGACGGTCGCCGCAAGCCTCGCCGCCTACTTCGGGGGGCCGGCGGGCGAGGGCGTGCTCGAAGACCTTGCCGAGGCCGGGGTGGAGGCCGAGCTGCCCGATGTGGCTGCCGCCGCCACACCCGGACCGCTCCATGGCAAGACGCTCGTCGTGACCGGCACCCTGCCCGGCTTCACCAGACCGGAGGCCGAGGAGGCGATCCGGGCAGCCGGCGGCAAGCCGGGCGGCTCGGTGTCGAAGAAGACCGACTACCTCGTTGCCGGCGAGAGCGCCGGTTCCAAGCTCAGCAAGGCCCAGGAGCTGGGCATCCCGATCCTGGATGAAGAAGGGTTCCGCCGGCTGCTCGCCGGCGAGGCCGGATAGGAGACTCGTGGAGCATCCCAACATCGACCTGATGCGTCGCTACTCGGCCGCCCTCCAGGCGGGCGATGCCGCGGCCGCGTTGCCGTTCTACGCCGACGACCTCGTGCTCCATATCCCGGGCACGTCGCCGCACGCAGGCACGTATCGGGGCAAGGAGTCCGTGCTCGAGTACTACACCCGGGTCTTCCGCGACACGAACGGGCAGTTCGAGGTCCTCGGCGTCGACGATCATCTCGCCAGCGACCGGCACGCGGCCGCGCTCGTCCGCTGGCGCCTGCAGCGCAACGGGGCGACGCTCGATATCGACCGGATGGTGCTGTACCGGATCGACGATGGGCGGATCACCGAGATCTGGGTCCGCGACTGGGACCAGCCCGCATACGACGCGTTCTTCGCCGACGCGACGGACTAGCGCCGACCCTCGGCGTAGCGCTCCATCAGCTCGCTCACGGCCGTGCGCGCGGCGGCCCACTCCGGCTGGTCTCCCAGGATCACGCCGTCGGTGCCCCAGCGCCGGAGCTGGGTCATCGCGGTGACGATCATGTCGTGGGCGAGCTGTCGATTGCGGCCGGCGTCCACCTGGCCGGTGACGAGGTAGCGACGCACCGTATCGAATGGCGCCGACCAGCGACCCCAGCGCAGCTTGTCGCCCTCGCGCAGGCTCTCGAGCCAGTCGTCGTCACCGACGGGATGGCGGTCGTGCTCGCGCATGTGCTGCCGGAGGTCGACGCGCAGTCCGCGCAGCTCGAGGCTCGACGTCCGGCCGTCGTCGTCGACCACGAGGTAGCAGGTCGGGCATTGCGGGAGCTCGGCGTCGGAACGCGGTGGCTGGCCGTACGGCAGGCCGCAGCGGCGACAGAACGTCGCCGTGTCGCGGATCGCGGGTGTCCCGCACTGGAGGCAGCTCATGCGGCGAAGGCTCCGTCACGGATGGCGCCGCGGATCGCGTCGCCGATGGCCGGCTCGATGGCCACGAGGCGGACCTGCCAGGCCTCGGGCGTGTACAGCCCCGCCGGGCGGCGGGTGACCCGTGGTCGGCCGTCACCGCCGAGGACCTCGACCGCCGATGCGAGGGCGGCCTCGAGCCGGGCGGGCGTATCGGGCCGCGGGACGGTGGGGCCGAGGAGCGCCTGCAACGCCATGCCGAGTCGATCGAACTCCGGCCGCCCGATGGCCAGCACGATCTCGCTGGCGACGGGGGCGTCCGGGGGGTCGTCGGATCGCGCATCGGGAACCGGCGGGGCGGGCTCGGTCGAGCCGCCCAGCAGGCGGCGACGGGTGCGATCGAGGCTCGGCCACATGGCGGGGGGTCGACTCCGGATGGCAGGGGGACACACGGGACGGCCCAAGCATCGGTGGGTGACCGTCGCGCGCCCACCCCTCCATCGGTCCGGGTGGGCGGCGACCATGGACCCATGGGACGTCCCCCGGGCGCCGTAGGCAGCCGGGCACGCGGGCGGGAGCGGCGTCAGCCCAGGGCGAAGTTGAACTGGCCGTAGACCTGCGCCGGGTGCCAGTCGATCGGGTCGCCGCGGAGGAGTCGTGGGGTGGTCCACGCCTCCGTCCAGCCATCGCGCGTCAGGCGCTCGAGCGCACGCTCGTTCGACGCGACGACCCCGCATCGGACGTGGCGCTCGGGTGGCGTGGTGCGGCGGCGTGCCTCGAGGAGCGCAAGGGCGTCGTCGGCGTCGACGGCGATCGTCGCGCCGCCGCCCCACGGCGGGCGCACGAGGAAGCCGGTCGGGCGGTCGGAGGCGTCGACCACGACCCGCGTGGTCCCCGGGGCGGCGAAGGCCGTGAGCAGATGGGCGCGATCCTCGCCCGTCGCGACCGCGTCGAGGGTCGCCAGCGCCGGAAGGTCCCCTGGGCGATACGCTCGGACGATCCGCGTCGAGTGCCCGGTCGCGTCGGCCTCGGTCACCTCGTCGCTCGAGGCTCCACCGGCCCGCTCGAGGATCACGTACCGTGCCTCCTCGGTGAATCCCAGCCGCTCGTACAGCGGCCGTCCCGCGCTGGTGGCCACGAGCAGCAGCGACCGGGCGCCGGCCGCCTCGGCGGCCTCGATGGCCGCCTCCGTCAGCGCTCGTCCCAGACCCGCTCCCCGGTGGACCGCGGCCACCCAGATCGTCCCGATCCAGGCGACCGGCCCGTTGTGCGTCGCCACCCCGGTCCCGATCACCGTGCCGTCATCGTCGGTCGCGCACAGCACGGTGCAGCGCGGGTGGCCGACCGCGAACTCGAACCACGAACGACGGTCGCCCCAGTCGTCGGCCAGGATCGCCGCCGACACCGGGTCGACATCGGCGGACGTCATCGGGCGCAGGCGAACGGTCGGCGGCATCACCCCGGTATCATCGGGCGATGGCTACCCTGACGCGCGCCGATGTCGAACACGTCGCACACCTGGCCCGGCTCGGGCTGACCGAGGACGAGCTGTCGACCCTGGAGGGCGAGCTCAACCACATCCTCGACCAGTACGCGATCCTCGCCACGGTCCCGACCGATCACATCGCGCCGACGGCCCAGACCATCGAGCTCGAGAACATCCTGCGCGAGGACGTGGTCCGGCCATCCCTGCCGGTCGAGGCCGTCCTGGCCAACACGGCCGAGCACGAGGGCGACTTCATCGTCGTGCCGCCGATCCTCGGCGAGCGCGATCGAGCGCCGGGCTGAGCCTCGAGCTGCATGACGGACCTCACCCGCACCCTGGCCCACGACCTGGCCGCCCGCCTGCGCGCGGGCGAGATCTCGTCACGGGAGCTGACCGCGGCCCACCTCGACCTGGCAGAGCGCCAGGACCACGGCCTGCACGCCTGGCTGACGCTCGATCGAGAGCGCGCGCTGACCGAGGCCGATGCGGCAGATGCCCGGCTCGCGGCCGCCCGCGCCGACGGCCCGGCCGCGGTCGCCGCACTGCACCCGCTGCTGGGCATCCCGATGGCGCTCAAGGACCTCGTGTCGGTCGCCGGCGGCCAGTGCACGGCCGGCTCGCACATCCTCGAGGGCTACCGAGCGCCGTACGACGCCCATATCACCGAGCGGCTGCGCGATGCGGGCGCGGTCATCCTGGGCAAGACGAACATGGACGAGTTCGCGATGGGCTCGTCGACCGAGCACTCGGCCTTCGGGCCGACCGCGAACCCGTGGGCGCTCGATCGCGTCCCGGGCGGCAGCAGCGGCGGGTCGGCCGCAGCGGTCGCCGCGTATCACGCGCCGGTGTCGATCGGCACGGACACCGGCGGCTCCATCCGGCAGCCGGCCGCCCTGTGCGGCATCGTCGGCCTCAAGCCGACCTACGGTCGCGTCAGCCGCTACGGGATCGTCGCCTTTGCGAGCTCCCTCGACCAGATCGGCCCGTTCGCGCGGGACGCGCGCGATGCCGCCGCGTTGCTGCACGCGATCGCCGGCCGCGACGAGCGCGACTCGACGTCGTCGCCGGAGCCGGTGCCGGACGGCCTGCTGACCCTCCCGGCCTCGGATGACGAGGCGGCGCACTCGCTGCGTGGCAAGCGGCTCGGGCTGCCGCGCGAGTACTTCGTGGCGGGCATGGAGCCGGGCGTCGAGGCCCGGGTCCGCGAGGCGGTCGCCGCCCTCGAGGCCGCCGGCGCGATCGTCGAGGAGGTGAGCCTGCCGCACACGGAGTACGGCCTCGCCACGTACTACATCGTCGCTCCGGCGGAGGCGTCGGCAAACCTCGCCCGGTACGACGGCATCCGCTATGGGCCGCGGCTCGGCGCGGGCCGGGACGTCCTGGCCGACTACCTCGCGACCCGCGGCCGCGGCTTCGGCGCCGAGGTGAAGCGTCGGATCATGCTCGGGACCTACGCCCTCTCCGCCGGCTACTACGACGCCTACTACCTGCAGGCGCAGAAGGTCCGGACGCTCATCAAGGGCGATTTCGATGCCCTCTGGGCGCAGGGCTTCGACGCCCTCGTCGCGCCGACCTCACCGACGGTCGCCTTCCGTTTCGGAGCCCGCATGGCCGACCCGGTCTCGATGTACCTCTCGGATGCGTGCACCCTGCCCGTGAACATGGCCGGCCTGCCCGGCATCTCGGTCCCGGCCGGTCTCTCGGACGGGCTGCCGGTGGGGTTGCAGCTCATCGGGGCAGCGTGGTCGGAGGCGAGGCTCTTCGAGCTGGCGCGCGGGTACGAGGCGATCACGGCCGACGCGGAGTGGCGTCGCCTGGAGCCGGCCGACCTGGCCGCGCTGGACGACCCGGCGACGCCATCGCCGGCCGAGCGCCTCGCGGTCCTCGCCGGCTGATGCCCGTCCCGCTCGCCAAGCGCGTCCTCGCCGAGCGCGTGCTCGCGGTGCCGCCCTCCGGGATCCGGCGCTTCTTCGACATCGCCGCGACGATGGACGATGTCATCAGCCTCGGGGTCGGCGAGCCCGACTTCGATACGCCACGGGTGATCGTGGAGGCCGGCGTCGAATCGCTGCGTGAGGGTCGGACGCACTACACGAGCAACCACGGCACGCTCGAGCTGCGCCGGGCACTGGCCGACCACCTCGAGCGCCGGTCCGGTGTCCGCTACGACCCCGCGACCGAGCTGCTCATCACGGTGGGCGCTTCGGAGGCCCTCGATCTCGCCCTGCGGGCGACCTGCGACCCGGGCGACGAGATCGTCCTCCATGAGCCGTCGTATGTCGCCTACGTGCCCGCCATCGTCTTCGCCGGAGGCACGCCGGTCCTCGTCCCCACCCGGCTCGAGGATGACTTCGCCCTCGACCCGGTCGCGGTCGAGGCGGCCATCACGCCGCGGACCAAGGCCCTGTTCCTGGGCTACCCGTCGAACCCGACCGGGGCCGTCCTGCCGGACGACGTCCAGGACGCCCTCGCCGACATCGCCGAGCGGCACGACCTCCTCGTGTACAGCGACGAGATCTACGACCGGCTCGTGTACGGCGGCTACGAGCATCGCGCCTTCAGCGCCCGGCCGGGGATGCGCGACCGGACGATCCTCATGGGCGGCTTTTCGAAGGCCTACGCGATGACCGGCTGGCGGGTCGGCTGGGTCGCCGCCCCGGCGGCCATCCTGGAGGGTCTGGTCAAGGTCCACCAGTACGGGATCATGTCGGCGCCGACGATGGCCCAGGACGCCGCCCTGGTCGCGATCCTCGAGGGCGAGGCCGACGTCGAGCGCATGGTCGCCGAGTACGACCGCCGTCGCCGCCTCCTGGTCGACGGGCTCAACGCCCTCGGTCTCGAGACGTTCGAGCCGCGCGGCGCCTTCTACGCGTTCCCGCGCATCACCTCGACCGGCCTGGACGACGAGACCTTCGCCGAGCGGCTGCTCACCGAGGAGCACGTGGCGGTCGTCCCCGGACGGGCGTTCGGACCGTCGGGCCGCGGGCACGTCCGGATGTGCTACGCGACGGCGTACCCCGCCCTCGAGGAGGCGCTCCGCCGCATCGGACGGTTCGTGGAGCGCGTACGCCCGGCGTGAGGGCGACGGCCCGATGAGCCGACGGCGCATCGGCGCGCGGACGATCGAGGTCGTGGAGGAGGGGAGCGGCACGCCGGTCGTCTTCCTGCACGGCAACCAGGTCGATCATCGGGACCTCATGGTCGCGCTCGATCCCCTGTTCGAGCGGGAGGCCAGCTATCGACGGCTCCATCTCGACCTACCGGGCTACGGCGCCTCACCGCCCGATCCGACGATCGTCGGCAGCGACGGGATGCTGGAAGCCGCGCTGGAGCTCATCGACGGGCTGGTCGGCAACGCCTCGTTCGTGCTCGTCGGCTGCTCGTGGGGTGGCTACCTGGCCCGCGGCGTCGTCGCGCGCTGGCCGGAGCGGATCCTGGGCGTCGCGCTGGTCTGCCCGGTGGTCGTCGCCGAACGCTCGGCTCGTGACCTGCCACCG
>DASPHN010000177.1:0-17225 GCA_035629655.1 Saccharimonadales bacterium (SeqCode)
TGGTCGAGCGCCTCGTAGTCGCGCAGCAGCTCGAGCAGCTCCGAGCGAGTGTAGACGCGGCCCGGGCGCGAGGCGAGGTGGCGGAGGATCTCGAACTCTGTCGGTGTCAGGCTGACCCGTCGGTCGCCACGCTGGACCCGGCGCCGCTCGAGGTCGATGAGCAGGTCGCCGTGGCGGATGACGCGGCCACCGACCGCGTCCGAGAGGTCGCCGTACGAGCGCCGCAGGAGGGCCTTGATCCGGCTCATCAGCTCACGCAGCCCGAAGGGCTTGGTCAGGTAGTCGTCCGCCCCGAGCTCGAGGCCGATGACCTTGTCGACCTCGTCGTCGCGGGCGGTCAGGACGAGGATCGGCATCTTTCCGCCGGCCGCGCGGACGCGGCGGAGGACCTCGAAGCCATCGATGCCCGGCAGGCGGACGTCGAGGACGACGAGATCGGGCGCTTCGCGGGTCGCGATCTCGAGGCCCTCCTCACCGGAGCGGGCGACCTCGACGTCGTAGCCCTCCTGTTGGAGGGCGTACTGGATGCCACGCGCGACGGCGTGCTCGTCTTCGACGATGAGGATGGTGGCGGCCACGGCGCGATGCTACACCGAGCACGCCGAACGGCCCGATGAAGCCCATCGGCGGCTCGCGGCCCTCGTGGTACCCTACGCTCCCGCATCGGGCGCCTCGCCATGTCCGGCCCCGCCGGCGAGCCGCAGCCCGACCATCCGATCGATCACCCACACGAACCCATCACGCCGAGGTCCCGACCCATGCCCACTGCCCGTCCGACGCTGGCCGCCGAGCACCGCGAGGTGACCGGCAAGGCCGTCAACCGCCTCCGTCATGCCGGCAAGCTGCCGGCCGTGGTGTACGGCCACGGCGTCGATTCGAGCAATGTGACCGTGGACGCCCACGAGTTCGAGCTCCTGCGCAAGCACACCGGCCCGAATACCCTCGTCGACCTGTCGGTCAGCGGCAAGAAGGCGCTGCCCGTCCTGATCAACGCGGTGCAGATCCATCCCGTCAATCGACGGCCCCTGCACATCGACCTGTTCCTGGTGCGGATGACCGAAGAGCTGACCGTCGACGTGCCGCTGGTCGCGACCGGTGACTCGTTCGCGGTCACCCAGCTGAGTGGCACGCTGCTGCACCCGACCGAGACGGTCCGGGTCAAGGCGCTGCCCGACCACCTGCCCCAGTCGATCGAGTACTCGGTCGAGTCGCTCGTCGACTTCGACGGCGCCATCCACGTCCGCGATCTCGTGATCCCCGACGACGTCACGTTGCTGACCGACCCCGATGAGGTCATCGCCAAGGTCCAGCAGCCGCGCGTCGAGGTCGAGGAGCCGGTCGCGGTCGCCGAGGGCGAAGAGGGCGAGGCCGCCGAGGGCGAGGCCGCCGAGGGCGAGGCATCGTCCGACGGTTCGTCGGGCGGCGAGGGTTCGTCGGGCAACCAGGAAGGCTGACCGGGCGCCGGCCTGGGCCGGCGCACCCGCTCCCTCAGGCGTCCGAGCGCACCCCGCTCGCATAGACGATCGGCACCCGGAAGGTCAGACGCTCGTCATCGAGGGCCATCAGTCGCTCGCGGAACGTCGCGAGGAACCGGCGTCGTTCCGCGCGGTCCATCGAATCGAAGAGGGCCTCCTCGTCGAATTCCGTCAGGAACGCGATGTAGCCGTCGGCCGTGAACGGATGGGCCAGCGTCGCCGCCCGCGCGGTCACCCCCCGGAATCCGGCGCGACGCAGCTCGGCTGCGGCCCGTTCGACGGACGGGAGATCGCCGGACCGGTCATCACCGTCCGCGTCCTCGAACCCGAACTCGTCGAGGAGCCCGTTGAAGATCCGGTCAGGCTCGAAGACCCGCGCGTCCTGGAGCCAGGTCACATAGGCGAGGCGGCCGCCGGGCCGCAGGACGCGTCGGATCTCGCGCAGCGCCGGCGGTCGGTTGGGGACGAGCTGCAGCACGAACGAGGACATCGCCGCATCGAACGTGGCGTCGTCGAACGGCAGGGCATCGGCGAATGCCACCGTCGCTTCGAAGCGCTGACGGTCCGGGCCGTCGAGCCGGTCCGTGGCGATGGCCTCGACGGTCCTGACCATCTCGCGTGACGCGTCGATGCCGGTCACCCGGACCGTCGGCCAGCGCCGAACGGCCGGTAGCGCGAGATTGCCGGTGCCGACTCCGACGTCGAGGATCGACGTGGCGCCGGCCGCCACCTCGTCGTCGAGCTCGCCGAGGAGCGCGAGGGCGCTCGGCGCCAGGACCGGCGCCCACCAGCGGTCGTAGCCCTCGGCGATCCGGTCGTAGCGTTCAGCCTGCTCGGTCACCGGTGCATCGTGCCATGCGGCGACACGACGATCGCGGCGGGGCCGGGCCGGCCGGGACGCTGTCCCGCCATGGCCCGGACGATCCCGCTCCTGGTGTCCTGCGACCGACCCTGACCGCGGCCTGTCCCATACTGAGCCGCGGCTGCTGGTAACGCCGATCTGGTCTGGAAGCTGCCCGTTCTTGGCACGCGTCCGAGCGTGGCCGACTGCGCAAGGGCGCCATGAGGGCCCGAGCGGCACCCTGCAGCAGCCACACTGCGATATGGCGGGAACCGTCCCCGCGCGCGGCCCGGACTCCTTCCACCGGGCCGTGTCCGCGCCCCAGCGCCCGCTCAGCTCGCGACGACCTCGCTGGCCGGGCCAGGGCCGGCACCACCGCGTCCGGCACGGGACCCGAGCCGCCGCGCGACGAACACGCCGATGCCGATGAACACGCCGACGACCAGCAGGATCGGGAGCCACACGATGGCGAACCAGATGCCGGCCGACGTGAGGCCCTGGAGCACGTTGATCAGGCTGGCCGAGGCCTCGTCGACGACGACCTTGGGATCCCAGCCCTGCTGGGCGATCTCGACCGCCACGACCGGGACGGTGAAGGAGGCGGTGAGCGTCGCGAAGGACGCCCGGTCCTCGAGGTCGGTGAGCGCCGCCGTGAGCGATTCGATCTGTCCGCGGACCTGGGTGAGCTGGTTCTGGACCTCGAGCACGTCGCTGATCTTCACCGCGTTCGCGGCGATCACCTGGAGGGCCGCTTCGCTCGATCGAAGGTTCTTGATGCGCGCCTCGAGATCGAGGACCTGGCCCGTGACCTCGACCGCGTCGGTCTGCTCGGCGACCACCTTCGTCGTGAGGCCGTTCAGCCCGCGCAGCACATCGAGGGCATCCTCCCAGCGATCGGCCGGGATGCGATATGTGATCGACGCCACCGGGGTGTCGCCGTCGTTCCGGGTCTGCGACGCTCCGATGTAGCCGCCGAGCGCACGGATCGCATCACGCGCGGTGCGCAGGGCGACGGGCACATCGGTGACCTCCAGGTCGATCGTCCCCGTCCGGACGATCCGGGCGTCATCGACCGGGGCCCCGACGCCGTCGCCCGGCTGGCCCGTCCCGGGATCGGGGGCGCCGCCGGGGACCTCGCCGACGGTCTGACCGTCGGTCTGCCCCCCGGCCGGCGGCCCGCCGTCGACGGGTCGACCGACCGTGGACAGGCTGGCGCCGCCGCTCGCGCAGGCAGCGAGGATGAGGATGGTCAGCACGACCAGCACGAGACGTGTGGTCGACCGACGGATGGTGCGCATCGCAGTGGCCCTCCGTGGCTCGTCGACGACCGACGGTCGCCGCGGCATGGCCCCGACGCGCGACGGATGTCGCGGGTTCCCCGTCGCGGGTGCGTCCGCGCGCCACACGGGAACGTTCGAAGGCGTCCGAGCCCATGCCGCCGGGTGACGTGCAGCCCGCCACCCGGCCCCCGGAGGACCACCATGCCCCGCACCACCGCGCGCCGACTGGCGCTCGCCGCCCTCGCCCTCGGTATCGTCGCCGACCTGCTCTTCGATGGCCCGGCGCTCGGGCTCAACGTCCCGATCTTCGTCGCGGCGATCCTCGGGGTGGCGTGGGTCCTGCGTCGCCGCGGGCGAGCCCCCGACCCGCTCGATGCCTGGCTGCCGGTCAGTGCGCTTGTGCTGGCCGGGTTCGTCGCCGTCCGAGCCGACCCGATCGTCGGCGGGCTGGATCTGCTGGCCGCCCTCGTGTGTACCGGCGCAGCCGTCGCGGCCTTCTCCGGTCTGGCCGTGACCCGGCGCTCCGCCTCGGCCGTGGTCGCGACCGGGGCGTGGGTGCTCGAGGCCGGGCTGGCCGGCGCCGGTCGCATCCTCGCCGCGGCGCGCCCCGAACGACGCCACGGGTCGCGTCGGCTCCCGGAGTGGGCGGGTGCCGTGGGGCGCGGCCTGTTGCTGGGTATCCCGCTCGTCCTGATCTTCGCGGTGTTGTTCGCCTCCGCCGACCCCATCTTCCGCCGCGGGCTGGACGACGTCCTCGGGCTGCGCATCGATCTCGGGGACCTGCCCGGCCGAGTCCTGTTCATCCTCGCGAGCGCGTGGTTCGTCGGCGGCCTGCTGAGCGTCGCAGCGACCGGCATCCCCGCGCTCGAGCGGTCGTCGCTCGGGGCGGCGGCCCGCAGTGCCACCATCCGGGCGGACCGGGTGCTCGGCACGACCGAGGCGATCGTGGTCCTCATCGCGGTGGACCTGGTCGTGGCGCTCTTCGTCGGCCTGCAGCTTGCCTACCTGTTCGGTGGCCTCGACACGTTGGCTGCGGCCGGCATGAGCTATGCCTCGTATGCCCGCCGCGGCTATTTCGAGCTCGTGGGCGCGGCGTGCCTGGCCGGCGGGATCCTCGTCGGCCTGGATCTCAACATCGCCCGGCGCTCTCGCGCATACCTGGCGCTCGCCATCGGCCTGGTCGGCCTGACCGCACTCGTCCTGGCCTCCGCTGCGCTGCGGCTCCAGCTGTACCAGGATGCCTACGGCTGGACCGAGCTGCGCCTGTACGTCGCCGTCTCGATCGTGGCGCTGGCGGTCACCCTCGCCGCGCTCGCGCTGGGCCTCGCCCTCGATCGCACGCGCTGGCTGGGGCACGCGATGGCCGGCATCGCGGTGGTCTCGCTGCTGGCGCTGAACGTCCTCGCCCCGGCGTCGTTCGTGGCCCAGCGCAACGTGGACCGGATCATCCACCCCGAGCTCGTGCCGGCCGATGGCCAGGCCGGCCTCGACGCGGAGTATCTGGCCGTCCTCCCCGACGATGCCGTGCCGATCCTCGTGGCCGCCCTGCCGCAGCTCCCGGAGCCGGACGCGACCCGCATCCGGGCGATGTTGGTCGACCGTCGAGGCGAGCTCGCGGCACCGGCCGACGGGCTCGGGATCCTGTCCTGGAACCTCGGGCGGGAACGGGCCCGGGCAGCCCTGGGAGCGATGCCCTGACCGACGTCGACGCCCGACGACCGGCCGGAGCCCTACACTCGGGCCATGGTCTTTCGCCTGCCGTTCGAACCGCCGCTCGAGCCGATGCTGGCGAAGGCGTCAGATGCGTTGCCGAGTGACGACGGCTGGCTCTTCGAGCCCAAATGGGACGGCTTCCGAGCCATCGTCTTTCGGGACGGCGACGAGGTGTACATCCAGTCACGCGACCTGAAGCCGCTCGATCGCTATTTCCCGGAGCTGTCCGATCCACTCCGCGCGGCGCTGCCCGAACGTTGCATCCTCGATGGCGAGGTCGTGATCGAGCGCGAGGGGACCCTCCAGTTCGAGTCGCTCCTCCTGCGCATCCACCCGGCGGCGTCCCGCGTGAAGATGCTTGCCGAGGAATCGCCCGCCTCGTTCGTGGCCTGGGACCTGCTGGCCCTCGACGACGAGGACCTGCGCGAGACGCCGCAGGCCGAACGCCGGGCTCGCCTCGAGGCGGTCCTGGGGGCTGCCCCGCCGCCGGTGCACCTGACCCCGGCCACGCGTGACCGGGCCCTCGCGGCGGACTGGTTCGATCGGTTCGAGGGCGCGGGTCTCGATGGGGTCATCGCCAAGAAGCTCGATGCGCCCTACCAGCCCGGCAAACGCGCGATGCTCAAGGTGAAGCACCAGCGCACGGCCGACTGTGTCGTGGCCGGCTTTCGCTGGCACAAGAACGGGCCCGGCACGCACGTGGGCTCGCTGCTGCTCGGCCTGTTCGACGACGAGGGTTCGCTCCACCACGTCGGTGTGACGTCGTCGTTCACCTGGGACAAGCGCGCGATCCTTGCGGAGGAGCTGGCTCCCTTGCGTGAGCGCGCGCTCGATGGCCACCCGTGGCAGGAGTGGGCCGAGTGGTCGACGACCGGCGATGCCGACGCCTCCGGCCAGCGGCTGCCCGGTGCCACCTCCCGCTGGAACCGAGGCAAGGACCTCTCGTGGGAACCGCTGCGCGCGGAGCGGGTGGCCGAGGTCGCCTACGACCACCTGCAGGGCAGCCGGTTCCGACACGGCACGACGTTCAAGCGCTGGCGTCCCGACAAGCCGCCGGCGGATTGCCGCTACGACCAGCTCGAGACCTCCGTCCCGTTCGAGATCGCCCGGATCTTCGGCGGAGAGTGACCCGGCGCGGGGCCGCGACCGCGCCGTCGGCGGGGCGTCAGCCGGGCACCGGCTCCAGCACGAGTCCGTCCCGCAGCTCGATGACGCGATCCGCGAGATCGATGAGGTCGGGATCATGGGTCGCCACGATCGCCGTCACGCCTTCCGTCCGGACCGCGTCGCGGATGAGCCGGAGGATCGATCGGCCGGTCGTCGAGTCCAGCTGACCGCTGGGCTCGTCGGCGAGGAGCAGGCGAGGCCGATTGGCGAGTGCGCGCGCGATGGCGACCCGCTGCTGCTCCCCACCGGACAGCTCCGACGGTCGATGACCGGCCCGCGCCGTCAGACCCACGAGCTCGAGCAGCCGACGGACCTCCTGGTCACGGAGGGCGGGCTCGGCCGCGACCATCCGGAGCGGCACGCCCACGTTCTCGGCCGCGGACAGGATGGGAAGCAGGCCGAAGGACTGGAAGATGTAGCTCACCGTCCCGCGGCGCAGCCGCACCAGACCCTCCTCGTCGAGCTCGTCCAGGCGCTGGCCGTCGATGGCCACCCAGCCGTCGGTCGGACGGTCCAGGCCGCCCAGCAGGTTGAGCAACGTCGTCTTGCCCGAGCCGGACCGGCCGCGCACGGCGACGAGCTCACCGGACGCGACGCGCAGGTCCACGCCACGGAGCGCCTGGACCTCGACGGCGCCACTTCGGTACGTGCGGCGCAGTCCGTGGGCTTCGAGGAGCCACGGCATCGCGCCGACCGCGCGGTCATCAGCCACGCTCCGTGTCCTCGCCGCGATCCGGCCAGATCCCGATGTGGTCATCCTCCAGCCGCAGGCGGACCCGTCGCTCGAGGGCGAGGGCCTCGATGTGGGCCTGGGGCAGTTGCAGCCGGCCCGCGCGATCGAGGACCGCGAACTCCTCGCCGGCCGTCTGGGCCGCGGTGCCGGCCGCGCCGCGCCGCAGCGTCTCGCTGCTCGTCCGCCCGTCGCGGATCCGCACCGTCCGGCCGACCTGACCCGAGACCTGCGGGTCGTGGGTCACCAGCACGACCGTGGTGCCCAGCGTCCGGCTGACGTCCCGAAGCGTGCCGAAGACCTGGTCGGCCATCTCGCTGTCAAGCTCGCCCGTGGGCTCGTCCGCGAGGAGCACCGGCGGCTCATTGGCGAGGCCGACGGCGATCGCCGTGCGTTGCTGCTCGCCTCCGGACAGCCGATCCGCCCGGACCGTGGCCCGGCGGTCCATGCCAACCATCCCGAGCAGCTCCGCGGCCCGGCGTCGCCGATCGCGCGGCCCGACCCCGTCGAGCACCATCGGCACCTCGACGTTGTCGGCGGCGCTCAGGTAGGGGAGGAGATTGCGTGCCGTCTGCTGCCAGACGAACCCGATCGCGCGTCGCCGGTACGTGGTCCGCTGGCGGCCGCCCATCCGGGTCAGGTCGTAGCCCGCGACCGTGGCCGAGCCGGCCGACGGCGTGTCGAGCCCGCCGAGGATGTTCATCAGCGTCGACTTGCCGCTCCCCGACGCCCCGACGATGGCCACGAGCTCCCCCGACTCGATCTCGAGGTCGAGTCCCTGCAGCGCGACGACCTCCAGCTCCGCCACCTGGTAGATCTTCACGAGGTTGTCGCAACTGATCCGACCGCCGGCCGGGACCGTCGCTGTGGTCATGGGGTCACCTCCGTGCGGGTGGCCATCATCCGTCCTGGAACCGGACCGCGCCGGCCAGGTCGGCGCGTCGCAGGGCCCACGCGCCGCCCAGCGCAGCAAGGATGCCCAGGACCATCGGGAGGATCCCGACGGCCAGGGTCGTGACGGGATCGATCGCGACGGTCACCTCCGGCAGGTCTCCGGCGAACACCTCGAGGCGCACGCTCGGTCCGATGAGGAGGGCGATCCCGATGCCGACCGCGGCACCGCCGACGAGCGCGACGAGGACGAGCGGCACCTGCTCGATGACGAGCGTCGTCGTGAGTCCCCGGCGCGACAGGCCGAGCGTGCGCAGGACCTGCAGATCACGGCTGCGCATCCCGACGGCGATGGCCAGCCCGGCAAGGAGCGCGAGCACGGCGTACACCACCGCGATGGCGAGCGACACCGCGACGCCGGCCTGGACGATCGTCACGAGCGGGGCGTCGTGGAGCAGCCGATAGACTGCGTCGCGCGATCGCAGGTGAACGAGGTCGCCGTACGGCCCGACCGCCGTCGCGAGGCCCGGTCCGGCCGTCGGCGAGCCGCGCACCAGCAGGCTCGTGGGATCGAGATGGAGTCCCGCGTAGGCCGCGCTCAGCGCGGCGATCGGCGCCACCATGAAGCTCCCCTCGTCCGGGCGACCTGGCAACGTCGGACGGACCCCGACCACGAGGACCTCGGCCGCGATGCCGGCGATCGTCACTGACGCGGTCTCCCCCTCGGCCACGTGGGCCTGTGCCGCAAGCTCGCTCGAGAGGATGACCGGCAGCGGATCCTGGGCCGTGCCGGTCACTCCGGCCGTGGGCGGACGATCGAACGCGGCTGACAGGACGAACGGCGCGGGGTCCCCGGCGGTGACGGCCGCGAAGCCGGCCGGATCGATCCCCTGGACGAGGACCGGCTGGCGACGGACCTGTTCGCTGCGCACCGTCCCGTCGAGCTCCACCAACCCGGTCCAGGCCTCCACGCCTTCGATCGCGGCGGGGTCGATCGCGGCCGGCACGGCGACCCCGGCGTCGCCATCGATCCGCCAGTCGGCGCCGATCGCGCGCCATGACGCGAGGACCTGCCCGCGGTCGACGGTCTCGAGGACCACCGCGGAGAAGGCGCCCATCGCCGTCGCGACGAGGATGACGAGGAGGGGCAGGGCCGCGACGCGCGACTGCCGAGCGGCGCCCCACAGCGGGAAGGTCGGGATGAGGCCGCGGCCACGGGCGGCCACCGCGGCGATGAGGTGGAGCGGCACTGGATAGAGCCGGAGCAGGACGAGACCGGCCGCCACCGCGATGAGCACGGGGACCGCAGCCAGGAGCGGGTCGATGGCCACCGGGCCGAGGCCATCCCCGAGGCCGCGTGTCCGGAGCGAGACGACCGCGATGGCGGCCAGCACGATCACCGTCCCATCGAGCACGAGGCGACGGGTCCGCGTGCGCCGGCCGACCACCTCCGGCCGCCCTGCGGCGACGGCGCCGATCGTCGCGCGCCCGCGAGCGAAGGGCACGGTCGCGGCGATCGGCAAGAGCACGCCGGCGACGGCGATGCCCACGGCCCCGGCCAGCGTCGCGTCGAGTGGCCGGTCGCGCGTGGCTGCCAGGCCGAGGGCGATGGCGACGATCGCGGTCGGCGTCACGATGACGACGCCCTCCAGGGCCTGGGCGAGGAGCAGCTGACCAGTCGACGCGCCGCGGCCGCGCAGCAGCGAGATCGCGGTGGCCCGTCGACGGACGACGACCATCGCGACGAGCGCGAGAGCGCCGATCGCGGTGGCCAACGGACCGAGGGCGGCGAGCGACAGGGCGATCTCGGTGGTCCGCTGCTGACGGGCGTGTCGCTCGAGGAGGCCGAGCATGCCCCAGCGAAGCGCCGGCGGGCCGTCGAGGGCGTTGGCCCCGGAGAACGGGAAGCGGGCCTGGAGGCGCGTCCCGTCGACCTGCATCGCGGCCAGGCCACCGGCCTGGATCCGTTCCGGCTCCACGAAGTAGCGCCAGGCATAGCGCAACGGGAAGTTGATCGAGGTCGTCGTGACGTCGGGCTCGCCGCCGATCAGCCGCGGGTACGTGCCGGGGTCGACGAGCGCGCTCACATGGAAGATCGAGAGCTCGATGCTGATCGGCTCGCGGAACGGCTCGCGCAGCCCCGGGTCGTCGAACCAGAACCGGTCCGCCGGATCGACGACGTCGAACCGCCCGACGATCCGCGCGATGACGAAGCCCCGGCCGCCGAGCGCGCCGTAGTTCTGGACGATCAGGTCGTCGGCATCGGGCGTCATGACCAGCTCGTCGCCGACCTCGAGACGCACCGCATCCAGCGCCGCCGTCGAGAGGGCGATCTCGTAGACATCGGCGAGGTACGGCTGGCCGGCCGGATCGACCCGGCCCTCGACGATGGCGCGGTCACGGACCGGCGCCGGCGTGCGGCCCTCGACGACGGCGATCCGGTCCTCGAGGCCATCCTGGATCCGGAACTTGACCTGGGTCACCGCCACGGGCGGATCGGCGACGACGAACTCGACCGAGTCGACGACGTAGCCCCGCTCGCCGATGACCGAGCGCACCGCGTCCGGCAGGTCGGCTTCCAGCTCGGCGCCGGCGGCGGCCACCCCGCCGAGAGGATCGTCGCGACCGGGCAGGATCGTGGCGGTCCGGCTGAACTGCAGGTCGCGCACCACCGACGGTGCCGCCGCGACCGTCGACCGCGCCGCCGAGTCCAGGGCCGTCGCGTAGAGCCGCGGGACGAGCATGGCCAGGAACGTCGAGATGCCGACGAGGACGACGAAGACCACGACCGTTGCCGACGTCGAGGCCAGCCGTTGGCGGGTGATGGTGGCAGCGGCCCGGACGTCGCCGATCGGGTTCACGCCTCGGCCTCGCGGAGGGTCTCGGCGGCGCGTTCGGGATGGACCTGGCTCCGGCTGGCCGCCACGAGGATGGCCCACAGCGCCAGCCCGCCCAGGAGGACCGGCAGGATCGTGACCAGCGGGACGTCGACACGCACCGCAGGGACGACTGGTCCCGACCCCACGGTCAATGACACCGAGGGCAGCACGATCCAGGCCAGCAGCCCGGCGACGACCAGGCCGGCGAGGATGCCGCAGGCGATGACGAACCCGGCCTCCATCGCGAGCGACGCATCCAGCTGGCGACGCGAGGAACCGAGTGCCCGCAGCACGGCGAATTCGCCACGTCGCTCACGGGCGGCCACCGAGACGCTGACGACGAGGCCGATCAGGGCAAAGACCGCCGCCGCGGCCGCGCTCGCGAGCAGGCCGCCCCCGACGCCCTGGACGACGGGATCGCGCAGCCGGGCGTCGAGCTCGTCGAGGGCCAGGGTGACCTCCAGTCCGGGGAGGGTCCGCGTCGGCGACATCGCGCGCAGGCCGTCGAGCGTGCTGCCGGGTGCGCTCAGCCACCAAGCCGTCGTCGTCGCCACCTGATCGTGCAGGGCGAAGTCGCTGAGCTCCATGGTGGCAAGGTCGGCGATCGCCGCGGGCTGGGCCGGATCGGTGGCCGGCACGAGCTCGACCACGTCGACGACTCGCAGGGCCCACGGGTCGCGGAACCGCTCACCGATGCTGAGGTGCGACCCGGCTGCGGCGCCCGTGGCGGCGGCCAGTCGGCGATCGATGAGGGCCGGGATCGGCAGGTCGGCCGCCGGGCCGACGGCGGCGGGCCGCAGGGCGAACCGCGCGCCGGAGGGGTCCTCGAGCGGGTCGTTCGGCGGGATCGTGAGGCGCGCGGGGTCGCCCGGGTCCACCGGGAGCAGGCGTGGGTCCGCCGAGGGATCGATCCGGACGGGGACCCACGGCCGCGCCGCGAACCCGGTGTCGACCGGGGTCCAGCCGGCGGGCCACGCGGCACCGGCTGCGCCCAGCTCTGCGGGGCTGGCCGCGGCGATGGCCTCGGATGCCACCAGGCCATCGATCCGGAGGGACCCGGTGGCAGTGAGGCCGGGCGGCATGCGGACATCGACCTCGACGGAGACGAGCTCCAGCGGCTCGAGCGGGATCACGGCGTCGAGCTCGGGCGGCGCGGCCAGCGACAGGTCCACCCGTGCCCGCCCGAGCACGATCGCTCCCGTCGTCCCCTCGAACCTGGCCAGCCGGCCGTTCGCGTCACGGACCACGACGATGGGCCGGATCCCGCGCCAACTGTCCGGAACGGTCGCGCTACTGCCGTCCTCGCGGGTCGCGACGAGGTCGCTGGTCACATCGAGCGCGAGCATCGTCGTTCGGCTGGGCAGTGGCGGCAGGTCCACGACCGGGCGCGCCGCGGCGAGGGCGGCCGCCAACGCGAGGGGCGGCGTGGCAGCCAGGTCCTCGCGCAACCGCACGACGGTCGCCACGGCCTCGGCATCGACCGCGAGCAGCTCGCCGCGGCCTGCCCCGCCGCCCAGGTCGAAGTCGCTGTGCAGCACCGGGGTGCGTGCCTCGACACCCGGCTGCAAGGCGACGGTCCGCTCCTGGATCCAGGTCGGCGGTGCGCTGCGCGGCTCGATCGAGAGGACGGCGTCCGCGCCCAGGGCGTGTCCGACCTGGTCCTCCTGCGACCCGGCCCAGGTGGTCGCATACGCCACCGAGAAGACGCCGATGCCCGTCGCCACCACGAGGAGCAGGGCGGGTGCCGTGTAGCGCAACGGACGTCTGGCGAGCTGACGCGACCCGAGCCAGCCGACGAGGCTCGACCGGCCATCGAAGATGACGGCCAGACGGCGGGCCGCCCAGGGGATGACGCGCATCGCCAGCACGGCCCCGGCGGCCAGCCCGATCGCCGGCGCGGCGACCAGGAGCGGATCCACCCCGATCGAGCCGCGGACGGACGTCGTCAACGGCGCACCGTAGGCGCGCAACTGCCAGAGCGCGACGCCGGCGATCGCGACGAGGGCAAGATCGAGCCCGGATCGATGGGCGGCCGACAGCTGCACGCCGCGACCGACCGACCGACGCACTGCCGACAGCGGGCCATCGGAGGCAAGCGTGGGCAGGGTCAGGCCGATGAGCCCGGCGATCCCCACGACGGCCGCCATGATGGCGACGAGCGACACGACCGGTGGCCACGCACCGGGCGCGGGCATGGAGCCCGGACCGAGGGGCTCGACGATCCCGAGGGCCTGCAGGCCGAGCCAGGCGAGCACGGGACCGGCCACGGAGGCGCTCGCGACCAGGGCGATCGCTTCCACGACGGTCAGACGCACGAGGTGTTCGGCTCCGGCACCGCGGGCACGCAGCAGCGCGGTCTCGGGTCCCCGCCAGGCGCGCAGCAACGCGGCCACCAGCACCAGTGCGTAGGCCGCGATGATCGCCAGCTGGACGTTGAGGATGAGGATCCCCGTCCCACCGACGAGGAGCGAGCGCGAGGCCGTCTCCAGGACGTCCGGCAGCACGGTCGTGAGGGTCGAGGCGCGCGGCCCGCCGAGGCGATCCTCGAGCGTCGCCGACAGCCCGGCGAGGCGCGCTCGCAGGCCATCCAGGGTGGCCGGATCGACGAGCGCGAGGTCCGGTCGGGCCGTCCAGGCCAGCTCGACCCGTGGCTCGCCCGTCCGCACGAGGTCGGGCTCGGCGACGATGAGGGGGCCGACCAGCCGGAACGACGCCCCCTGCTGGGTGCCGTCGGCAAGCAGGCGCTCATCGGCCCAGATCGGGTCGGTCGGGTCGTCGATCGCGATGATGCCGACGACCGTCGTCCCAAGCAGTCGGCCGGCATCGACCCGGCTGCGGACGTCCATTTCCTCCCCGATGGTCACACCCAGCTCGGCCGCGGCCGGCGCCGTGAGGATGGTCTCGATCGGCGTGCCGCCGGGCTGCGGCCAGCGGCCCTCGACGACCGTGGCGCGGGCCTCGAGCGAGGGTGCGGCGGTCACGACGGTCAGGTCGGGCGTGGCGGCCGTTCCGCCGGGCAGGGCGAACGACCCGGTCATCGTGCTCGTCCGGAGGACGTCGGGCGCCGTGCCGGCGAGCACGGCCGCCAACGAGGCTTCGACGTCGGCGATCGGCTCGGCCACCTCCTCGGCGCCGGTCGTCGTCGTGACGCCGAGGTGCGCGATCTCCGGGCCGGCGTCCAGCAGCAGCCGCGTCAGCCCGCTCCGGGCGACCGCGTCCGCATACAGGACCGTGGCGCTGGCAAAGGTCGTCGCCGTGAGCAACACGAGCCAGACGGCGAGGAGGATCGCGCGATCGGCGCCGGCGCGCTGCCGGACGAAGGCGACGTAGCCGAAGCGCGACGGTCCATCGCGAGGCTCGCCCGGATTCCCGGAGTCAGCGCGATCGTCGGGAGGCGTGATGTCCTCGATCCCGATCGCCTCGGGGCAGGCGTTCCGGTCGCGGCGGCGGACCATCAGACGCGATCCTCATCGGGCATGCCGCGGCTGGGCCGGCCACGGGATGGCGGCGAGACGAACGGTGTCGTCGCGCGGTTCCGCGGCCGGCCCGGCAGCCGCCGACGCGCAGCGGCGGCTCGAGGAAGGCGAGCAGGTCCGTCCAACGGCTGGATCGGTAACGCCACGGGGTCGAGGTAGTCCACCTCGGCTGCGAATCAGTCGCCGACCGCGGCGGCGTCACCAGACGCCCAGCCTGCCGGCGCGGCCCTGGACCGCCTCGAGCGCTGCGCGGGTCACGTGGGCAGGTCCGCGTCGCTCGGCTTGGGCGTCTTCTTGCGGCCGACCGGGGTCCTCGATCGATCCGTCGTCGCTCGCCACGCCTCGATATCGTGGCCCTCCCACGGGTCGTAGTCGGGATCGAGCGGCTCCTGGGCCGGTCGATCGGCCTCGGGGACATGGGTCAGGTTGACGCGCACCCGATACCAGAGCGATGAGCGGCCGCGCATCCCGTCGACCAGCACGTCGGCGGGCTCCAGGTGCGCACCGACGCCCGGGTGGCGGGCCTTCCAGCGTTCGAGGCCCTCGAGCGCTTCCGCCTTCGACGCCGCTCGCGAGATCTCGATGACCGGGATGGAGGTCTTGCGCCGGCCGGTCGGCGTGGGCCGCGTGCCTTCCCACTCCGTTGGGAGTCCGGCGTTCGGGTCCCCGGCGGCGACCGCCTTCGCGCGCTCCGCGGCGACCTCCGGTGGAGGACCGCCCGCTTCCCCACGACCCGGCTCGTACTCCTTGTCGGGCCGGCGCTTGCGCGATGGCTGCACGCGCGGCGGCTCCCCGGCCTGCTTGGCGTAATTCGGCGGCCACGGCGCATCGCCCTCGCCCTCCGCCTCGTGGCGAGCGGACAGCTCCAGCAGCGCGTCGAGCGACCCGACGGCGTCGTCGATGCCCGCCCCCGGGTCGCCGATCTCGGCGAAGCGCTTGGGCACGGTCTCGATCGTGAACGCCTCGGCCTCGACGGTCGGGACCTCGTCCCAGGACAGTGGCGTCGAGACCCGGGCGTCGGGCAGCGGCCTGATCGAGTAGGCCGAGGCGACGGTCCGGTCCTTGGCGTTCTGGTTGTAATCGAGGAAGACGCCGTGACGCTCTTCCTTCCACCATTTGCTCGTCGCGAGGTCGGGTGCTCGTCGCTCCACGTCCCGGGCCAGCGCGAGGGCCGCGCGCCGGACCTCGGGATACGTCCAGCGGCGCTCGATTCGCACGTTGATGTGGATGCCACGCGAGCCGGACGTCTTGGGCCAGCCCACAAGCCCGACCGCCTCCAGCGACTCCTTGCAGACCATCGCGACATCCCGGATCTGGGACCAGCCGACGCCTGGCACGGGGTCCAGATCCACCCGCAGCTCATCGGGGTGGTCGAGGTCGTCGGCGCGGACCGGGTGCGGATTGAGGTCGATGCAGCCGAGGTTGTTGATCCAGGCCAGCCCGGCCGCGTCGTCGACCACGATCTCGTCGGCGGTCCGACCGGAGGGAAAGGTCAGCTCGGCGGTCCGGATCCAATCGGGCGTGTTCTCGGGCGCTCGCTTCTGGAAGAACGGCTCCTTCGAGATCCCGTCGACGAACCGCTTGAGCGCCATCGGCCGGCCACGGATCCCGGCGAGTGCCCCGTCCGCGACCGACTGGTAGAAGCGGACCACGTCGATCTTCGTGTAGCCCGTGTCAGGGAAGTAGATCTTCTGCGGATTCGAGATCGTGAGCTCGCGGCCACCGATCTCCAGGACTTCCTTGGGCGACGCCATGGGCGCAACGATACCGCGGGCCGAGCCGAGGACCGGTGGGCGTATCCTCGTCAGCGCCTGTCGATTCGACCGTTGCCCGTTCGTCGTCCCTGTGACGGCCGACGATGATGGCGGCCGATGACGAGCGAGGAGGATCGCGGCGATGCAGTACGCCCTATTGATCTACACGACCGAGGCGACCGACGCTCCCGACCCCGAGGCGGCCGCCGCCGAGATGGAGGCCTACAACGAGTTCGGGCGGTACGTCGCCGAGCGCGGCGCGATGCGGGGTGGCGAGGCGCTCCAGTCCAGCGCGTCGGCGACCACCGTTCGCGTGCGTGATGGCCAGACGCTCGCGACCGACGGACCGTTCGCGGAGACGAAGGAGGTCCTGGGCGGGTTCTACGTCGTCGAGGCGGCCGATCTCGACGACGCGATCGGGATCGCGGCCCGCATCCCGGGCGCCGGCTATGGCTCGATCGAGATCCGGCCCATCTGGGACTTCGGGGCCGAGTCCACGATGCGAGGCGAGACGGTCGCCGCCGGGGCCGACTGACCACGGCCGACGCCACCGCCCGCGAGGTCGTCGACCTCCTGTTCCGCGAGGAACAGGGACGGGCGGTCGCGACCCTCATCCGCGTCCTCGGCGACTTCGACCTCGCCGAGGAGGCGGTCCAGGACGCCTTCATCATCGCGCTCGAGACGTGGCCGGTCCGGGGGGTGCCCGCCAACCCCGGCGCCTGGATCACGACGACCGCACGGAACCGGGCGATCGATCGTCTCCGCCGCGTCCGGCGGCTGCGCGAGAAGACCGAGGTGCTCGGTCGAGAAGCCGCCATCGAGGCCGAGCTCGCCGCTATCGAGCCCGCCGGCGGCGAGGCCGACGACGAGATGCCCTTCACCGACGATCGACTGCGCCTCATCTTCACCTGCTGCCATCCGGGCCTGCCGATGGACGCCCGGGTGGCGCTGACCCTGCGGACGCTCGGGGGGCTGACCACGCCCGAGATCGCGCGGGCGTTCCTCGTTCCCGAGCCCAC
>DASPHN010000178.1:0-16132 GCA_035629655.1 Saccharimonadales bacterium (SeqCode)
GACCACGCTGTCGCCGGCCGGCTGATACGGTGGGCCGGTCATCGAACGAGTATGCCCAAGACCGTGGCCATGCGGTACGATGCGCCATCGGTGCCGACCGGGGAGCTGCGGTCGGCTCGGAAACCCCCTTGCGATCCGCCGCGCCGACTGGCCCGGATGGCAAGGTCTGGAGGAGGACACATGCACAAGCGTTTGGGCCTGACCCTGTTCGCGGGTCTCGCCATCTTCGTCTCCGCCTGTTCGGGCGGTGGCGGCACCAGTGCGGCCCCGTCGGCCGCGGCATCGGCCGCAGCGTCCGCTGCCCCGTCGACGGCGGCATCGGACGCGCCGTCGGTCGAACCGTCGGCCGCGGCCTCGGTCGAGCCCAGCGCGGCGCTCACGCCGATCAAGGTCGGTGTCGTCACCGACGTCGGCCAGCTCGAGGACAAGTCGTTCAACCAGTCGTCGAACGAGGGGGCCATCGCCGCCGCGACGGAGAGTGGTGGGTCTCACGACGTCATCGTGACGCAGGCCATCTCGGACTACGGCGCGAACATCCAGACCTTCATCGACCAGGGCTTCGACGTCATCGTGACGGTCGGCTTCCTCATCGGCACCGACACGGCGATCGCCGCGAAGGCCAACCCGGACGTCAAGTTCATCGGCGTCGACCAGGGCATCTGCGTCGACGAGGCCGGTGCCCCGGACTCGACCTTCACCTGCGCCGGTGACGCGGCGACGCTCCTGCCGAACTACCAGGGCATCGTCTTCGCCGAAGCGCAGCCCGGCTACCTCGCTGGCATCGTCGCGGGCAGCCTCACCGAGAGCGGCGTCATCGGCGCCGTCGGTGGCACCAACGTCCCGGCCGTCGTCAACTACTGGCGCGGGTACGAGAACGGCGCCAAGTCGGTCAAGCCGGACGTCAACGTCCTGTACCAGGAGACCGATCCGGATCCGGCCAAGGGCTTCAACGATCCGGCCAAGGGTCGCGCCATCGCGGAGCAGTTCATCGGCCAGGATGCCGACGTGCTGTTCCAGGTCGCGGGCCTGACCGGTCAGGGTGTCCTCGAGGCCGTGTGCGACGCGGACCTCAACGGCATCGGCGTCGACGTGGACCAGGCGGTCAGCCTGCCGAACCTCGCGCCGTGCATCGTCACGAGCGCCGAGAAGAAGCTGGTCGACACCGTCAAGGCCGTCGTCCTCAGCGTCGCCTCGGACACGTTCGTGCCGGGCACCGTTGCCTACAACGCGGCCTCCACCCCGGCGGCTGTCGGGCTGTCGGACTACCACGACAACGCAGCCAAGATCACGCCCGAGATCCAGGGCCTGATCGATGCGGCCTTCCAGGGCTTCGTCGACGGCTCGCTCGATCCGTGCGCGCCGATCAAGTGCACGGTGAGCGGCAGCTAGCCTCCGCTCCACCTCGACGTTCCAGCCAGAGAGGCGGTCCCAGGACCGCCTCTCTGGCGTTTTCGGCGGGCACTATGATGCTGGCCACCGTCACCACGTTCGATGCCCCGTGATCGCCGTCTGAAGCTCGAGGCAGCCGTGACCCAGACCGTGACCGCGCCCGCCCTGGAGATGAGCGGGATCACGAAGCGCTATCCGGGCGTCGTCGCCAACGACCGGATCGACCTCGAGATCCGGCCTGGCGAGATCCACGCGCTGCTCGGGGAGAACGGCGCCGGCAAGTCCACGCTGATGAACATCCTGTACGGGCTGGCCACCCCGGACGAGGGTGAGATCCGGCTGGATGGCACGCCGGTGACCATCGCCGGCCCGGCCGATGCCATCGACCGCGGCATCAGCATGGTCCACCAGCACTTCATGCTCGTGCCGGTCCTGTCGGTCGCGGACAACATCCTCCTCGGCGAGGAGACGATGGCCAATCCGATCTTCCTCGACCGGAAGGAGGCGCATCGGCGGATCGTCGAGCTGTGCGAACGCTTCGGCTTCGAGATCGACCCCGAGACCAAGGTCGGCGCCCTGTCGATCGGCTGGCAGCAGCGGGTCGAGATCCTCAAGGCGCTCTACCGCCGGGCCCGCATCCTCGTCCTGGATGAACCGACCGCCGTCCTGACCCCACAGGAGACGAAGGAGATCTTCGCCGTCCTGCGTCGGTTGGCCGACGAAGGCCATTCGATCATCTTCATCAGCCACAAGCTGTACGAGGTCCTCGAGATCGCCGATCGGATCACCGTCATCCGGCGCGGCAAGGTCGTCGGGACCCGGGTGCCGGCGGAGACCACGGAAGAGGACCTTGCCGAGCTGATGGTCGGCCGGAACGTGTCGCTCTCCGTCGACCGCGGCGTCTCCCATCCGGCCGATGTGACGCTCACCGTCGAGGACCTCCGCGTCGCCGACGACCGCGGCCACGAGGCCGTGAAGGGTGTCGCCTTCGAGGTCCGAGCCGGCGAGATCCTGGGGGTGGCCGGCGTGGCGGGCAACGGCCAGGAAGAGCTCGTCGAGGCCCTGACCGGCCTGCGCGCACCGACCGCGGGCAAGGTCACGCTCGGAGGCGCGGATGTGACCGGCCACGGGCCGCGGGCACTCCAGCAGGCCGGGATGTCGTTCGTCCCGGGCGACCGCCATCGCTTCGGTCTGGTCCTGTCCTTCCCGCTCGCGGACAACCTGATCCTGACCCAGTACGACGAAGCGCCGTACGCCCGCGGGTCGTTTCGCAACGACTCGGCGATCGAGGCGTGGGCGAAACGAGCGGTCGCCGAATACGACATCCGCACGCCGTCCACCACCGCGGAGGTCCGGACGCTCTCGGGCGGCAACCAGCAGAAGGCCGTCGTGGCGCGCGAATTCAGTCGCGACCTCAACACCCTGATCCTCGACCAGCCCACGCGCGGCCTGGACGTCGGCAGCATCGAGTTCATCCATCGCCAGATCGTCGCGAAGCGGGACGCCGGCGCAGCGATCCTCCTGGTCTCCGCGGAGCTCGACGAGGTGCTCGAGCTGTCCGATCGGGTCGCGGTCATGTATCGCGGCGAGATCGTCGCCCTCGTCGACGGCCCATCGGCCGAGCGCGAGGAGATCGGGCTCCTGATGGCCGCCGGTCGGCGCACGACCGAACCGATCAAGGCCACGGAGGCGACGGCGTGAACCTGCTTCGTCGCTTCTGGGAGCTGGCGGCCATCCCGGCCCTGTGCATCCTGCTGGCCCTGCTGCTCGGCGCGGTCCTCATCATCGTGTCCAGCCTGGCGACCTCGGACAGCATCGACTTCCTGCTGCCGATCGTCGCGTACGAGA
The DNA here is from genome assembly GCA_035629655.1 of Saccharimonadales bacterium (SeqCode). Taxonomy (GTDB): domain Bacteria; phylum Chloroflexota; class Limnocylindria; order Limnocylindrales; family CSP1-4; genus SPCO01. The sequence goes on from DASPHN010000178.1 coordinate 3,238, forward strand.
GCCTCCTCGAGGGAGCGACCGGCCTGTCGCTGCTCACGGTCACCGACACGGGCAGCATCGAGCTCGGGATCTCGTTGGACCCGGAGCTCGCAGCGCGAGCCCTGACGAACACCATCGCCGCGGCCACGCCGCTGATGATGACCGGGCTGGCGGTCGGCGTCGGATTCAAGGCCGGGCTCTTCAACATCGGCGGCACCGGCCAGGTGCTCGTCGGCGGCTTCGTCGCCGCCCTCGTCGGTGCAGCGGTCGCCGAGCAGCCGGCATTCATCGCCTTCCCGGTGGCCATCGCCGCCGGCTGCCTGGGCGGAGCCTTCTACGGCTTCATCCCGGGAGCCCTCAAGGCGTTCACCGGCGCTCACGAGGTCGTCTCGACGATCATGCTGAATTCGCTCGCCGCGTTCTTCATCGTCGGCGTGGTGAACGACATCTTCAAGATCCAGGGGCCGACGTTCGCGCGGACCGCCGAGATCGGCAACGCGGCGATGCCGATCCTGTGGGGGCGGAACGGCGGCTTGGGAACGATCATCGCCCTGATCGTGCTCGCCATCGCCTACGTCCTCGTCTATCGGACGACCCTCGGCTTCGAGATCCGGACGGTGGGTGCGAACCCGAGCGCCGCGCGATACGCCGGGATGAGCCCCCGGAAGCTGATCATCCTCACGATGAGCCTGTGCGGCCTCTTCGCCGGGCTGGCCGGCGCCATGGAGATCCTGACGCTCGGCTTCTATCCGGCGGTCTTCGGGACGGCGATCGGCTTCGCCGGCATCACCGTGGCCCTCCTGGGCCGCGCCCACCCGGTGGGGATCCTGCTCGCGGCCCTGCTGCTCGGCGGCATGCGCGCCGGTGCGCCGGCGATGCAGATCACCGCCGAGATCCCCATCGAGATCATCGACGTCATCCAGGGCCTGATCCTGCTCTTCCTGGCTGCCGAAGGGGTCATCCGGCGAGCCTTCCGGATCCGCGCCGAACGGGTGACGCCCGGTGAGCTCGGCACGGTGACCCGTAGCTACGGTGAGGGGACGGTCTGATGGACTTCCTCTTCGGCCTGCCGGGCCTCGGCTTCGTCTTCCAGTTCATCGCCTACCTGATCGACGCGATCGTCACCACCAACCTGGCGCCCCAGACGCTGCAGCTGGCGACGCCCATCGCGCTCGGCGCGCTGTGCGGGGTCATGAACGAGCGCAGCGGCATCGTGAACATCGGCATCGAGGGGATGATGCTCACGGCCGCGTTCGTCGGATTCATGGCCGCGGTCGTCGTCGACGATGCGATGCCCGACGCCGTCCCTGGCGCCGTGTTCGGAGCGACGCCGGCCCTGCTCGTCGGCGTCATCGCCGCCGTCCTGGCCGGCATGGCGGTCTCGATGCTCCATGCCTGGCTGAGCATCAGCGTCCGGGCCGACCAGATCATCTCGGGCACGGTCATCAACATCATCGCGCTGGGCCTGACGGGCTACCTGAATCGACTGATCCGACCGAGTGGCAGCGCGGGCACGTTCGACCCCTTCAAGCCGCCGCCCGCCCTGCTGGACCTGCCGGTCGTCGGCTGGCTGTTCAACATGTTCCTCTCCGTCGGCCCGATCACGATGTCCGTCATCGTGTTCGTGGTGGGCCTGCAGATCTTCCTGTTCCGCTCGCGCTGGGGTCTCCGCACGCGAGCCGTGGGCGAGCATCCCCGGGCCGCCGACACGGTCGGCGTCGACGTCATCAAGCTGCGCTATCGCAACGTGATCCTGGGCGGCATCTTCGCGGGCCTGGCCGGCGCGTGGCTGACCTTGGAGTTCAACGCGTCCTTCCAGAACGGCATGACGGCCAATCGCGGCTTCATCGCCCTGGCAGCGGTCATCTTCGGCCGGTGGACGCCGATCGGCGCCTTCGGCGGCGCGTTGCTCTTCATGTTCTCGGAGGCCCTCGGCATCGCCATCCGCTCCAACCCGCCGCCGGGCGACCTCGGGATCTTCCTCTCGGGCATCCAGTCGACCTATCCGAGCATGTACAACAACGTCTTCGGCGCCCTCCCCTACCTCCTGACCCTCATCGTCCTGGCCGGCGTCGTCGGCCGGAGCATCGCTCCGGCAGCCATCGGCAAACCCTACGTGAAGGAGGGCGCGAGCTGACCGACGACGCCGAGTCGACGGATCCGGCCGCACGCCGAGCTCGGGACCGAGCGCGCGTCCGGGCGATGCTCGACCTCCACGAAGGTCGCGGTCCGGTCGCGGTCCTCGACGACGCCGGAATCGAGCAGGTCCTGCGGGCGACGCGCCGGATCGCGGTCATCGGGGCCTCGGGCGACCCTGGCCGGCCCTCGCACGGCGTCTTCCGGTACCTCGTGGCGCAGGGGTTCGATTGCGTGCCGGTGAACCCCAACGAGCGTCAGGTGCTCGGCATCCCGACGTACCCCACGCTCGGCGAGGCCGTCGACGCCACGGGTCCCGTCGACCTCGTCGACGTCTTCCGCCGGCCCGAGGCATGCGCGGTCCACGCGCGGGAGGCGGTCGACGTCGGTGCGGCATGCCTGTGGCTGCAGCTGGGGGTCGTCGACTGGACGGCGGCCCGGATCGCGACCGAGGGTGGTCTGGCCGTGGTCATGGATCGGTGCACGGCGATCGAATGGCAGCGCATCGGCGGCCGCGGCTGATCCGGTCGCGGTCAGGCGAAGCGTGACCGCAAGGCCGCCCGCACGGACTCGTCCATGAACCCGACCTCGCACGCCGTCCGGTGGATGGCCTCGAGGTCCGCCGGCGTCAGGCCGCCGGTCTCCACCATCCAGCGCTCCTCGGCAGAGAGCGGGCTGCGGGTCGTCACGGGATCGTCGTCGCCGAGCACGATCGCGCACCCAGCGGCCAGGAAGGCGTGGAAGGGATGCGCGCCGGTCGCGGGGGCCGCCCCCGTCAGGACGTTGGAGGTGGGGCAGACCTCGAAGACGACGCCGTGGTCGGCCGCCCAGGCCAGGACGGTCGGATCGGAGGCCGCTTCGGCTCCGTGCCCGATGCGCCGGACACCGAATCGCTCGACCGCCTCGATGACCGCACTCGCCGGCCCGGCTTCCGCCGCGTGCGCGGTCAATCCGAGGCCAGCCGCGGCAGCGATGGCGAACGGGGCCTCGTATGGCACGTTCGATGGGAACCGCAGCTCGTCGCCCGCGACGTCCAGGCCCACGACGCCCCGGCCGGCGGCGGCGGCCGCGGCACGCGCCACCGCCAGATTCGTCTCGTCGTCGTCGTGGCGCAGGAGGCAGACGACGAGACCGCTCTGGAGCCCCGTCGCCCGACTGCCCTCGGCGAGGCCCTCGGCGGTCGCTTCGACCACCGCGGCAAGGTCGAAGCCCGGGCGCCGGTGCGTCGACGGCCCGAACCGGATCTCCAGGTAGTCGCAGCCGTCCGCGGCCGCATCCTCGACCGCCTCCCGCGCGACCCGGCGCAGGGCCGCCGCCGAGCCGAGGACCGGGTAGGCCGCAGCCACGTGCGCGAGGAAGACCGTCAGATCCGCCGGCCCGTCCAGGCGCAAGGCGCGGTCCCAACCGCCGTCGGGCTCCGGGACGCCGGCCTCCCGGGCGAGCGCCGCGGCGGTCGTCGGTCGGACCCACCCCTCGAGGTGGGTATGCAGGTTCAGGCCCATGCGAGGGCTAGAGCTCGAGCCGGGCGGCCGCTTCCAGGGCGGTCTCGATGCTGGCCCGCCAGCCGACCGCGAGCCGCTCGTGGGCGGTCTCGGCGTACACGCTCGTGCCGGTCACCAGGTTGCTCGAGACGGCGCAGATCATCGCCGCCCGGAGCCCCCGCTGGCGAGCCACGACGAACATCGCCGAGGACTCCATCTCGACGTTGAGCAGGCCGAGTCTCGACATCTCCATCGTCCATTCCGGCGATTCGGCGTAGAACGCGTCGTCGGTGACATTGAGGCCAACGTGGACGTTGAGGGAGTGGGCCGGGGCTCGCTCCCGAGCGATGCGCTCCAGCTCCAGGGTGATCGCCAGGTCCGGCACGGCCGGATACCCCTTCGGCACGTAGGCGTCCGTCGTCCCGTCGTTCCGGAACGAGCCCTGGCTGATGACCAGGTCGCCCGGCTCCATGCCTTCCTGCAGGGCACCCGTGCTGCCGACGCGGATGAACGTGGTGACGCCGACGCGGGCGAGCTCCTCGACGGCGATGGCCGTGGATGGGCATCCCATCCCGGTCGAGGTCACGGTGATCGTCCGACCCTTGTAGGTCCCGACCATGGTCCGGTGCTCGCGCTTGTGGGCGACCTCGACGGGATCGTCGAGGTACTCGGCCACGAGGGGCACCCGGAACGGGTCGCCGGGCATCAGCGCGACGGTGCTCACCTCGCCGGGCGCGACGCCGACGTGGAACTGTCGACCACCGATGCCGATGCTGCTCTTGTCGACGATGGATCCCAACGCGGCGACTCCCTCTGGTTGGCGGCGGGTGGCCATCCTACCCGAGCCGCCGGGCCGTGATCGGGTCAGCGGATCAGGAAGCCCAGGAAGATGCAGACCGCGCCGACGACTGCCACGGCGCCGGCGATGCGCGCCTGGCGTCGCAGGATGTCCATGGCCACGGACGCCCCGGTCGTCTCGTTGGAGCGAAGGCCGCCGCGCCACGATTCGTAGCGAGCGACGTTCTCGTCCTGCGCCTTGAGCGCCTGATACCGGGACCACGGGCCCTTCGCCCGGGTATACCCGACGACGACGAGGACCACCCCGAGACCCCACAACGCGAGATTGATCGGTCCCATCCGCGTGCTATCCCTCGCGCTCGAGCCGTTCGCGGATCGTGTCACCGACCAGGGCCGCGTTCGCCTGCCCACGAGTCGACTTCATCACCTGGCCGACGAGGAAGCCCACCGCCTGTGCCTTGCCTGCCCGATAGTCCGCGACCGCGGCCGGGTTGGCGGCCAGGACCGCATCGACGGCGGTGCCGAGCAGACCGAGGTCCGAGATCTGGCGGAAGCCACGCGCGGTGATGATCGCGGCGGTCCCCTGCCCGCTCGCCACGTGCGCCTCGAGGACCTCCTTGCCGTTCGCACGTGACAGGTCGCCGGCGTCGACCGCGGCGATGAGTGCGGCGAGCTCCACCGGATCCACCGCGACGGGACCGCTCGCCGCCCTGCGCAACCGCAGGTACTCCCCGGTGACCCAGTTGGCCACGGACTTGGCCGCGAGCGAGTGGTCGGCCGCGGCCGTCGCCTCGAACAGCGTCGTGGCGTCGGGGTCCGCCGCGAGGACGGCCGCGTCGTAGCCGCTCAGCCCGAGCGTGTCCTGGTATCGCGTCCGGCGGGCGGCCGGCAGCTCGGGGAGGGCGTCACGCAGGCGGTCCAGCCAGGCCCGCTCGACGTGGAGCGGCGGCAGGTCGGGTTCGGGGAAGTATCGATAGTCGTCGGACGTCTCCTTCGAGCGCATGTGGTACGTCTCGCCGCGGTCGTCCGACCAGCCACGGGTCTCCTGGCGCAGCGGTTCGCCGGCATCGAGGGCCGCACCCTGGCGCTCGATCTCGAAGCCGATCGCCCGCTCGACGGCCCGGAACGAGTTCATGTTCTTGACCTCGACCCGCGTCCCGAACGGTTCCGTGCCGCGCGGGCGAAGGGAGACGTTGGCCTCGACCCGGAGCTGCCCCCGCTCCATGTCCGCATCGGACGCGCCGATGGTCCGCAGCAGGAGCTGCAGTTCCTCCGCGTAGGTCCGCGCCTGCTCCGCCGTCCGGATGTCCGGATCGGTGACGATCTCCATCAGCGGCGCGCCGGACCGGTTGAAGTCGATGAGGCTGACCTTGCGGCCGTCGGCCGTCGTGGCGTGCACGAGCTTCGCCGTGTCCTCCTCGAGATGCGCCCGGGTGATGCCGATGGTGAACGGACCGTCCGAGGTCTGGATGGTCAACCGCCCCGCCGACGCGAGCGGCAGGTCGTACTGGCTGATCTGGTAGCCCTTGGGCAGGTCTGCGTAGAAGTAATTCTTGCGGTCCCAACGGGTCGCATCCGGCGTCGTGGCCTCGATCGCGAGCCCGGTCGCCAGCACGTGCTCGACCGCCTGGCGGTTGATGACCGGGAGCGCCCCCGGCAGCCCGAAGCAGACGGGACAGACATGGGTATTCGGGGCGGCTCCGTCATACGCCGTCGAGCAACTGCAGAACATCTTGGACACCGTCCGTAGCTGGCAATGCACCTCGATGCCGATGACGGCCTCGTACCGCTCGAGGACGGCAGGTGTGGCGGACGCGATCTCGACCATGGCCGAAGTGTCGCATAGGTCCCGCCGGGTTCGGCGTGCAGGAGCCGTCCCTCGCGCGGCGGCGGTCGCGCACTGATCCAGGCGACACGCGACCGCGCCCGCGGCGACGCCCAGCGAGCGTGAGAGCGCTCTCTTGACACATGCTGTTACAGTGCAACGCAAGCGTGAGAGCGCTCTCACAAGAGGGAGACGGTTCGGTGGCAAACGCCCCAGTCCGCGACCGCCACAACGGCACGACGCTCGAAGAAGTCGCGTCCCGGGCCGGCGTCTCCCGCGCGACCGTCTCGCGGGTCGTGAACGGCTCCCCCCGGGTCAGCCCCGACATCCGCCGCGTGGTCGAGGCGGCGGTCGTCGAGCTGGGCTACGTGCCCAATCGCGCCGCGCGCAGCCTGGTCACGCGCCGCAGCGACTCCGTCGGCGTGATCATCGCCGAGCCGGCTGGCCTGTTGTTCAGCGACCCGTTCTTCCCGCGGCTGCTGCGCGGCATCAGCGCGGCGCTCTCCGCCCGCGACCTGCAACTCGTGCTGCTCATGCCGTCGTCACCGTCCGAGACCCATCGCACCGCGGACTATCTCGCCGCCGGCCACGTCGATGGAGCGCTCCTCGTGAGCCTCCACGATGACGACCCGCTGCCGGTCCGGATGGCGGAGGCGAACATCCCGATGATCGTCTCTCCGCGTCCACGCCGGCCGATGTCGTTGAGCTATGTCGATGTCGACAACCGGGGTGGGGCCCACAGCGCCGTGGCGCACCTCGCCGGTCGAGGGCGCCGGGTGATCGCCACCGTGGCGGGCCCGACCGACATGGCGCCCGGCGTCGACCGGCTGGCCGGGTACCACGACGCGCTCGTCGAGGCCGGCCTCGAACGGGACCCGAGCCTCGAGGTGGTCGGGGATTTCACGCAGGCCGGCGGCGCAGCGGCCATGACACGGCTCCTCGCCGCGCGCCCGGACATCGATGCCGTCTTTGCCGCGTCCGACCTCATGGCCGCCGGGGCACTGACGGCGATGACCGCGGCCGGCCGACGTGTCCCGGACGATGTCGCGCTGGTCGGCTACGACGATTCGCCGGTCGCGACGACCACCCAGCCGACCCTGACCAGTGTCCGTCAGCCGATCGAAGAGATGGGCCACGAGATGGCCCGCCTCCTCATCGACGCCATCGAAGGTTCGGATCGCGTGCCCCGGCGCGTGATCCTCGCCACGAAGCTCATCGAACGCGCCTCGAGCGCCGGGAGGCGCAAGCCCTGAGCCGGCCGGCGACCGGCGGGCGACGACCCGATCCAGGGTCCGAGCCCCGTCCATCACCAGTCCTCGACGAACGAGGTACGAGATCGAAGGATCTCTCGAAGAGGAGGAGTCGATCGTGATGTCCCAGTCCCGATCAGGTCCGCGGGCGTTGCTCGCGGTCGCAGGGATCATCGCCATCCTGGCGGCGGCCTGCAGCGGCACGACCGCATCCACGGCGCCCAGCAGCGCCCCGGCCGCCAGCGAAGCCGCGGTGGCCTCCATCCCCGCTCCGACGCCGCTCGTCACGGCGGCGCCGCTCGACGAGGATGAGCCCGGTCCGAATGGCGGCAAGGTCATCCGCTGGTTCGTCGGCCTGGGTGCCGGCGGGCAGCCGCAGCAGATCCAGGTCCAGACCGATTTCGTCACCGCGTTCAACAACGATCCGGCCAACAAGGACAAGGCGTACATCTCGCTCGAGATCTACGACAACAAGGTCGCCGCGAACATCCTCAAGACGCAGATCGCCGCAGGCAATGCACCGGACATCATCGGCCCCGTCGGCGTCGAGGGTCTCAACCTGTTCGCGGACCAGCTGGTCGACCTGCAGCCGTTCATCGATTCGACCGGCTTCGACATGACCAAGTTCGATCCGGCGCTCGTCGACTTCTTCAAGATCGGCAAGGGCGGGACGACCATCGGCGTGCCGTTCGCGACCTACCCGTCGATGCTCTGGTACAACAAGCAGCTGTTCGACGAGGCCGACCTCCCGTATCCGCCGAGCAAGGTCGGTGAGATGTACGAGGGCAAGCCGTGGGACATGGCCGCCGTGCGCGACATCGGCATGAAGCTGACGGTCGACAAGAACGGCAATGACGCGACGAGCCCCGACTTCGACGCCGCCAACATCGTGCAGTGGGGCTTCGACTCCCAGTGGGCCGACAACAGCCCGCTGGCGGAGACCGCGATCTTCGGCCCCGGCTCCTTCCTGGCGCCGGACGGCAAGACCGCCCAGATCAGCGACTCCGTCCGCACCGGCATCAAGTGGTTCAACGACGGTGTCTGGAAGGACCACTTCATCCCCAACCAGAACCAGATCAACAGCGACCTGCTGGCGAAGGGCAACCCCTTCCAGTCCGGCAACATCGCCATGGACGAGATCCATACGTGGTACACGTGCTGCGTGAACCCTGCCGCGCCGGCCAAGCCGATCGTCAAGGACTTCGGCTGGGCGGTGGCCCCGAGCCACGACGGCGTGACCACGGCGAAGCTGCACGCCGACACGTTCAGCCTGCTCAAGGGTGGCAAGAACCAGGACGTCGCCTTCGAGGTCCTGTCCAAGCTAGCGGGATCCGGTGAGCTGCTGACCGCGTACGGCGCGTTCCCGGCCGATCCGGCGCTCCAGCCGGCCTTCTTCGAGGCGGTCGATGCGCAGTATCCGGACGTGAAGCTCGACTGGTCCGTCCCGCAGGCCATGCTCGGCTTCCCCGACAAGCCGAACCACCAGGCATGGGTGCCCGACTACGCGAAGGCCAAGGCGGCCTGGCAGGCATTCGGGGTGGGCTATCGAACCACCGAGGGCCTCGATATCGACGCCGAGCTCGACAAGCTGCAGCAGACGCTGCAGGGGATCTTCGACGCAGCGCCCGACAAGAATCCCTAGCTCCTCCTCCTCCTGCGGCCTCCCGGCCGGTCACCGACCGACCGGGAGGCCGATCCCCTCCCCCGACCGCTCGTAGCCGGAGCCCGTCACCCCGATGAGCGCCACGATCGAGGAACTGCCCACCAAGTACTCACGGGGCCGGCGGCCGTTCGTCCTCCGTCCCTCGGTGCGAGAGGCGCTCTGGGGGTATGTGTACGTCGGCCCGTGGTTGATCGGCCTGGTCCTGTTCACGGCCGGGCCGATGCTCATCTCCCTCGTGATGTCGCTGACGGACTTCAATCTCCTCAAGCCCGAGGCGACGAGCTGGGTCGGCCTCGACAACTACATCCGCATGGCGAACGACCCCACGGTCACCGCGTCGGTCATCGCGACCCTCAAGTTCGCCCTGATCGCCATCCCCGTGACGATGGGCGCAAGCCTCGGCTTCGCCGTCCTGCTGAACCATCCGAAGCTGCCGGGCAAGGGTCCGCTGCGCACGCTGGTCTACATGCCGGTGATGATCCCGCTCGTCGCGTCCACGCTCGTCTGGATCGGCTTCCTGAACACCGAGACAGGGTGGCTCAACCAGATCCTCGGGAGTCTCGGGCTGCCGCAGCCGGACTGGATCAACAGCGAGACCTGGATCTACCCGGCCCTCTCGATCATCGGCCTGTGGGCGATCGGGAACTTCATGATCATCAACATCGCGGGCCTGCAGTCGGTGCCCACCGAACTGTACGAGGCCGCACGGATGGATGGCGCCAGCGCCTGGAAGTCGTTCCGCAACATCACGATCCCCCTGATGTCGCCGGTGCTCTTCTACAACCTGGTCATCGTCCTGATCGGCACGTTCCAGTACTTCACCCAGGCGTTCGTGCTCACGAACGGGCGCGGTGACCCGAACAATTCCACGCTGTTCATCAATCTCGTGCTGTTCCGCGAAGGCTTCATCTTCAACCACATGGGCTACGCGGCGGCCATCGCGTGGCTGCTGTTCGTGATCGTGCTCATCCTGACGCTGCTCCTGTTCGCCCTGTCCCGGAAACGCGTCTACTACGCCGGTGGCGACCGATGACGGCCGTCGTCGAGACGAAGGAGGCCCGGCCGCGCCCCAAGGAACGGGGACGCGCCTTCAGCGATCGCGGGCCGGTCGCGAAGTCCTATCGCAAGTTCCTCGTCCGATCCTCGCTGCTCATGGTGACGCTCGTCATCGTCGGGGCCTATCTGCTGCCGATGCTGTACATGGCGACGACGGCCTTCCAGCAGCCGGGTCAGTCGACGACGCCCGGTGCCCCGGTCTGGCCAGCCCTCCCGCAGACGGCCGAGTACGAGGGCCAGAGCTATCCCGTCTACTCCGTGCCGATCGACGGCACGATCCGGCAGTTGATCCTGATCGAGCCCGGTCGCGAGTCGAGCGTCTTCGTCGACCCAGCTGACCCGACACCGACGCCCATCGAGTGGCAGGGTCGCTGGCGGACGCTGGAGCAGGCCTGGACCTTCGCGCCGTTGATCGACAACTTCACGACGGCCTGGAACCAGCTCGATTTCCCGCGGCTGCTGCGGAACACGTTCGGGATCGCGGCCCTGAGCACGATCGGCGCGGTCCTCTCATCGATCCTCGTCGCCTACGGGTTCGCGCGATTCCGGTTCCCGGGCAAGAACGTGATGTTCGTGATCCTGATCGCGACGATCATCCTGCCCTTCCAGGTCACGCTGCTGCCCCAGTACGTGCTATTCACGTGGCTCGGTTGGAACGGGACCTGGCTGCCGCTGATCATCCCGCATTGCTTCGCCAACGCGTACAACGTCTTCCTGCTGCGCCAGTACTTCCTGTCGATCCCGCGCGAGCTCGATGAGGCCGCCATGATCGACGGCGCCGGGCCGTTCCGGATCTTGCGATCGATCATCGTCCCGCAGTCGGTCGCGGCCATCGTGGCGGTCACCCTCTTCCACTTCTTCTTCGCCTGGAACGACTTCTTCGTCCCGTTGCTCTACCTCGCCAGCAACCGCGAGCTGCAGCCGCTGTCGATCGCCATCCAGCAGTACAACGCGCTTTACGCGTCCCAGCCGACGCTCATCCAGGCGTCCGCCCTGATGACGATGGCTGTGCCGATCGTGGTCTTCCTGCTCGCCCAGCGGGCCTTCATGCGCGGTGTCGTGGTGACCGGAGTCGAGAAGTGAGCGCCACTGACATCGACGCCGAGGCGGCCGAGCCGGCGCCTGCGGCGACACTCGCGGAGCGAGACTGGCCCACGATCCCGGCGGTCGCGTGGCGGCGGGCCATCGGCGAGCCATCCGCGGATGTCGGCCGGCCGCGTGTCGACCTGCCGATGATCGACGACGGCGAGTGGGCCGGGGTCCCGATCGGCGGCCTGGGCACGGGCAGCATCGGTCGGACCTACCGCGGCGACGCTGCGCGCTGGCACCTGGAGGTCGGCCAACACCGCTTCGAGCCGGTCGCGGCCGACGGGTTCGCCTTGTTCGTCGGTCGGCCGGATGGCTCGTCGCATGCGACCGTCCTGTCCGCGCTCCGCCCGGCTGACGGCGCACTGCCGACATGGGGCTGGGGGCTCCCGATCGGGAGCGGGACCTATCACGCCCTCTTTCCCCGGGCGTGGCAGACCTTCGAGCCCGAGGGGCTCGGGGTACGGCTCATCGGCGAGCAGCTCTCGCCGGTCATCGGCGGTGATCTCGAGCGGAGCGCCCTGCCTGTCGGGGTGTTCGAATGGTGGGTCGAGAACCCGGGGCCCGACCCGCTGACGGTCGGGCTCCTCGCTACCTGGGCCGACCCGCCCGGTGGCCCGGCCGCGGGACCAGCGCCCGGACGCCGGCACGACGCGGTCCCCGTCTCGGCGACCACGGACGGGGGATCCATGGCTGGCGTCCGCTTCGACGATGCGCCTCCCGGCTCCCCCACCGGACTGCGTGGCAGCCTGGCGCTGGCCGCCCTGGCCGGAGACGGGTGGACGTTGTCCGTCCGGGCTGCCTTCGATCCCTGTACCGATACCGAGCTGTGGCGGGACTTCGCCACCGATGGCCGCCTTGACCCTGCGCCGCCGGTCCGTGCCGAGCCCCCCACGGCCGGACCGGCAGGCGCTGCCGTGGCGGCGACCACGATCCTCGCCCCGGGTGAGCGACGGTCGGTGCGCTTCGCGCTGGCCTGGGACCTGCCCATCGTCGAGTTCGGTGGCGGTCGACGCTGGTGGAAGCGCTATACCAGGGCGTGGGGCCGGAGCGGGCTGCGGGCCTGGGACCTGGCGACGCACGCGCTTGGCGAGGCGCCGGCCTGGCGGGCCGCGATCGAGCGCTGGCAGGCGCCGATCCTGGACGACCCGGCTCGACCGGCCTGGTACCGGGCGGCCCTCTTCAACGAGCTGTACTTCCTGGTCGACGGCGGCTCGTTCTGGGAAGCCGGCGAGGTCGGCGACGCCGAGCCGGCCGCCGACGACCCGGGCGGATTCGCCCTCCTGGAGTGCGTCGACTACCCCTTCTACGACACGGTCGATGTCGACTTCTACGCCTCGTTCGCGATGCTGGCCCTGTATCCGGAGCTGGAGCTGCGGGGCATCCGCGACCTGCTCGCCACGATCCCCATCGACGACGGGCGGATCGTGACCATCGAGGCGTCCGGCCTGCCGGCTCGCCGCAAGGTCGGAGGCACCGTCCCCCACGATGTGGGCGGTCCTGCGGACGATCCGTTCCACCAGCCCAACTGGTATCGGTTCCAGGACGTCAACGACTGGAAGGACCTCGGGCCCAAGTTCGTGCTCCAGGTCTGGCGCGATGCGGTCGCGGCCGGTCCGGC
>DASPHN010000179.1:0-3895 GCA_035629655.1 Saccharimonadales bacterium (SeqCode)
CGCGATCCTCATGGCCGCGTCGTTCAACTTCATCGGGGCGTTCGCCGGGACGGCGGTGGCCAAGACCATCGGCAGCGGCCTGGTGGATGACGCGACCACCACGCAGGCCGTCGTCGCGGCCGCGCTGATCGGGGCCATCACCTGGAACCTGATCACCTGGTATTGGGGCCTGCCCAGCTCGAGCTCGCACGCGCTCATCGGCGGCCTGCTCGGGGCGACGATCGTGGCGGCCGGCACCGGTGCGCTCATCATCGACGGCATCACGACCAAGGTCCTCATCCCGATGGTCGCGTCACCATTCCTCGGCTTTACGGTCGCCTTCGCCTTGATGCTCGCGCTGTACTGGACCTTCCGCCATGCCAAGCGCAAGCCGATGGCCCGGATCTTCCGTCGTCTCCAGGTGATCTCGGCCGGCTACATGGCCTTCAGCCACGGCTCGAACGACGCCCAGAAGACCATGGGCATCATCACCCTCGCGCTCTTCGCGGCGGGGACGATCCCCACCAACGACGTGCCGGTCTGGGTGATCGTCGTGTCGGCGACCGCCCTGTCGCTGGGCACCGCGGTCGGTGGCTGGCGGATCATGCGCACGATGGGTCAACGGGTCGCCGAGCTCGAGCCCGTCCACGGCTTCGCGGCCGAGACGACGGCCGCGACCATCCTCCTCGGCACGGCCCAGCTCGGGATGCCGGTCTCGACGACGCACGTCATCTCGAGCTCGATCATGGGCGTGGGCTCCGCACGCGGGCCCAAGGGCGTGCGCTGGGGCGTCGCGCGGCGCATCCTGCTCGCGTGGGTCGTCACCATCCCCGCTTCCGGCGCCGTCGCCGCGGTGGCGTGGGTCGTCCTGAACTTCGTCGGGTTCGGCTGACCATGCGCCGACGGGAACCCCGCCACAAGGAGATCCACCGATGACATTCCGCCTGTTGCCGAAGGACGTCCGATTCTTCGAGCTGTTCGTGGCCGACGGAGAAAACCTGCAGGCGGCGGCGAATGCGCTCGAGGCGATGGTCGAGTCGTTCGACCGACTGGACGAGCGGGTCGCCGAGATCCAGGTGCTCGAGAAGCGCGGGGACGCGATCGACCGGGAGGTCTCGCAGAAGCTCGAGGACGCGTTCATCACACCGTTCGACCGCGAGGACATCCACGAGCTCGTGGCCCGTCTCGACGACGTGGTCGACGGCATCCAGGCCGTCGCCGAGACGTTCGTCATCTACGACGTGGCGCAGCCGACGGAGGAGTCCCGCCAGCTCACCCGCATCCTTGCGGCACAGGCGAGCCAGCTCGTCCAGGCGCTGCGCAAGCTCGACGGCCTCAAGGACCTCGACGCCAACCTCGAGGCGGTCCATGAGCTGGAGCATCAGGCCGACACGCTCTCCCGGGCCGCAGTCGCCAAGCTCTTCCGCGACGGGGGCGATCCCCTCGAGGTCATCAAGTGGCGCGACATCTACCGCGAGCTCGAGGATTCGATCGATGCCGCCGAGGATGCCGCCGAGGCGATCGAGCGGATGTACCACAAGGCGACCTGAACGATCGCCGGGGTCACCGGCCGAGCAGCACCGACCAGGGCGGACGCATGACGCCGTCGCCGAGCTCGAGCCAGCGGACCGCGTAGGCCAGGCGGACCGGGCCGGCATCCCGATCGTCGGCTGAGGCCGGACGGACGTGGAACGCCTCCCGCCCGAACGAGGCGGCCAACGCGCGCCGCGTCCGGAACGGCGCCAGGTGCCTCCGGATCAGCTCGACGTCGCGGGCGACTCGCTCGTCGTCCCAGCCGGTGGGCCGTCGATCCGGGCAGGCCAGCCGGCGCGCGACCCGCAGCGCGTCCGACGCCAACGCCCGCTGCGTGGTGGTGACCACGGCAGGCATCGGCGACGGCGCAAATACGAGGAGGTCACCCGATGGAAGGAGGGCCTCGGGTACCGGAGCGGTGATGCCGATCGTCGACCCGCCGCCGAGGTGTTCGACCTCCGCGACACGGGCCGCGGTCCCCTGGTCGACCTCGGGCGGGCGGGTGTCGATCGGCATGTCCAGCATGCTGGGGGCGGTCTGTGAACGGCCGATGACCGCGCCGTCAACGTCCGGCCGGCACGCGCGGTCGCTAGCCTGGGCGCCGGAAGACGTACCCGACACCACGGACGGTGTGGATGAAGACCGGATGGCCCGGGTCCTCCTCGATCTGGCCGCGCAGCCAGTGGACGTGGACGTCGACGGTCCGGCTCTCGCCGCCGTATTCGTAGCCCCAGACGTGTTCGAGGAGTTGGTCGCGGGTGAACACCTGGCCCGGGTTGCGGATGAGGAATGCGAGCAGCTCGAACGCCTTGGGCTTGATCGGCAGCATCTCGCCATCGCGCAACAATCGATGCCCGCCAAGGTCCGCCTGGACCCGACCCAGGTCCACGATCGTCGGCGGGGCACCCACCGCGATGGCCGCCTCTGATCGCCGGAAGAGAGCCCGGATGCGGGCCGTCAACTCCCGCAGGGAGAATGGCTTCGTGACGTAGTCGTCCGCCCCGAGCTCGAGCCCGACGACCTTGTCGAGCTCGGAGTCCTTGGCGGTCAGCATCACGATCGGCACGCCGGATTCGGCACGGATGATGCGCGTGACCTCGATGCCCGACAGCTCGGGCAGCATCAGGTCGAGGAGGACGAGGTCCGGGCGCTCCCCCCGGAAACGTGTCAGGGCCTCGCGTCCATCGGCGGCCGAGACGACCCGGAATCCGTCACCCTCGAGCGCCTCGACGAGCGTCTCGCGCAGTGTCGGCTCGTCTTCCACGACGAGGATCGTTCGTGCCATCCACCTCGGAGCATAGCGATGCGTGTTAACGACGCGTTCATGCGACGTCAACCATCGATCGGCCGCGCCGCCGTCAGTCGATCGTCTCGGGGGCCAGCGACCGGACTCGCTCCGCCAGGACGGTGACGATGTCGAGGCGCACCGACGGGACCTCCTCCACGAGCCGGCCGAACGCCTCGCGTCCGAGGCTCAGCGCCGAGATCGGCGTCACGGCCGTGACCGTCGCGGTGCGTGCACGCTGGGCGAAGAGCGCGATCTCGCCGAGGAAGTCGCCCGCCCCCAGGCGGCGCAGCTCGGTCCCGTCACGCTCCACGACCGCCTCGCCCTCGAGCAGGATGATGAATGTGTCGCCGGGATCGCCCTGCCGGGTCAGCTTCGCGCCGATCTCGTACCGAGCCGGCTCGACGAGCTCGGTGATGGCCGCGATGGATCGATCGGTCAGTCCGCGAAAGAGCGGCACGAGGCGCAGGACATCGGGAGTCGCTCGAACGAGATCGGTCATGGCAAGCGGAGGATGGGGCCGCGCGATGTTCGCGGCATGAACGGCGGGTTAACGGTGGCGAGATCGGTCCGCGAACCACTGCGCGATGACGCCGGCGATCCGTTCCCCGGCGCGACCATCCCAGAGCGGTGGCTCCGGCTGAACACGGGCTGGACCGGCCGTGGTTCAACCCGTCCTCCTGCAGGCGATGGGCGAGGACGGTCCGGGATGGACCACCTCGCCGACCGACTCAGCATCCGGAGGTCGTCAGTCTCCGAGTGAGGTGGCCAACCCATCGAAGGACTCGACGGTCCCGATCACGCCGGGCGAATCCTGGGTCCAGCCCTGGGCGCCCGTCCCGGACAGGCCGGTCGAGCGGCCGTACAGGACGTCGACCATGCCCGCGGCTGCGCGTCCATCGACTCGCTCGAGCGGTACACCGATAGCCAGGTCGGCCGCGCCCGACCGGCCGAAATCCGCGATCGCCAGGCTCGCACCGAACGAATCCCACTCGATGTCCGTCGCCTCAGGGGTGCCGGGGACGCCGGCGCTGGCCTGTGTCCATTCGCTCGCCCCGGCCGAGGTCAGGCCACTCGTGGAGCCCCGCAGGACGTCGA
>DASPHN010000180.1:0-5457 GCA_035629655.1 Saccharimonadales bacterium (SeqCode)
CCCTTCTCGAGTCGGAGGCTGCCGAAGGCGCTGCGGCCGGCCGCGATCAGGCCGTAGGAGCGGCCGGCGGCCCACAACGTGTCCCACAGCTTGGCCCCGAGGTCGGCCGTCGTGTACAGCTCCCAGCCAAGCTCGCCGACATACGACAGGCGGAGGGCCGTGACCGGCACGGTGCCGATCCACAGGTCGCGGGCCTTGAAGTAGCCGAACGCCGTGCCCGAGACATCGCTGTCGGTGAGGGCTTCGAGGAGGTCGCGCGCGAACGGACCCCACAGCCCCAGGCAGCACGTCCCAGCCGTGATGTCGCGGACCCGGACCGAGCCGTCGGTGGGCGCGTGGCGGGTGAGCCAGTCCAGATCGAGATTGCCGTTGGCCCCGACCTGGAACCGGTCCGGGCCGAGGCGGGCGATCGTGAGGTCGCTTCGGATCCCGCCTCGCTCGCCGAGTAGCAGCGTGTACACGACCGTTCCGACCGGGCGATCGAGGCGGTTGGTGGTGAGACCGTCCAGGAAGGCGAGCGCGCCCGGGCCGTCCACCGCCAGCCGCTTGAGCGAGGTCATGTCGAACAGGGCGACGCCGTCGCGGGTCGCTCGCGCCTCCGCGCCGGCGATCGGGTCCCAGTAGCGCGCCGACCAGTCGTCGCGGGTCGGGATCTCGTAGCGGTCCAGCAACGAGGCGTTGGCCGCGTACCAGTGCGGCCGCTCCCACCCGCTGCCCTCGAGGAAGACCGCTCCGAGCGCCGTCTCTCGATCGTGGAATGGTGACGTCCGGAGTGGGCGGGGATGCTCCATCGGCTGGAGCGGGTGGAGGATGTCGTAGACCTCGACGAAGTTCTGCATCCCGCGGTCGCGCACGAACGACGGGCCGAGCTGGTGCGGCTCGAATCGCGCGAGGTCGCACTCGTGCAGGTCCGTCGCCGACCCGCCCTCGACGAGCCACTCGGCCATCGCCTTCGCGACCCCGGCCGAGTGGGTCACCCAGACCGCCTCCGCGACCCAGAAGCCGGCGACGTCGGGCGACTCGCCCATGAGCGGCATGCCGTCGGGCGTGAACGAGAAGACGCCATCGATGCCCTCCTCGATCGTGACGCCGGGCGCGCGCAGGGCTGGGATCGCGGCCTGCGCCCAGGCCCATGACTCGGCGAAGTCGTCCGGGGTGAATGGCAGGACCGACGGCATCACCGCCGCCTCCCGTGGATGCACCAGGGTGGCCGGGTCGATGGGCATCGGTCGATGCCCGTAGGCACCGATGCCAAGCCGATCGACGTGCTCCCGCGCGTACAGGTCGCGATCCTGCAGTCGCAGGATGGGATGCGTGTCCTCGAGGTCGGGTGGGATGGCCATCTCGACCAGCTCTGGGAGTGGCGAGGTCGTCGCGTAGAGGTGAGCCAGGGGCTGGAGCGGCACCGACTGGCCGACCATCGCGCCGATGCGCGGGCCCCAGATGCCTGCGGCGCAGACGACGATGTCGGCGGGGATCTCGCCGCGGTCGGTGATGACCGCCAGGACCCGACCGTCGTCGGTCCGGATCCCGGTCACGGTGTGCTCGCCGAGGAACGTCGCGCCGCCCTCCGTCGCTCGGCGGGCCTGCGCCTCGCCGACGCGGACCGCCTTGGCCAGGCCGTCCGTCGGGACGAGATAGCCACCCAGCACGACGTCGCGATCGAGCAGCGGCCAGGCCGCCACGACCTCGTCGGGATCGAGCAGCCGTCCCTCGATGCCCCACGACTCCGCCCAGCCCTGGCGGCGGCGCAGGTCGGTCAGCCGCTCCGGCGTCAGCGCCACCTCGAGCCCACCGACCTGCCGGAAGCACCACTGCCCGTCGAGCGTGAGACCGTGGAACTTCTCGACCGTATACCGCGCGAACTCGGCCATCGTCTTGGAGCCGTTGGTCTGGAAGACGAGCCCCGGTGCGTGCGAGGAGGAGCCGCCCGGAGCGAACAGACGGCCCTGTTCGATGACGGTGACGTCCGTCCAGCCGCGCAGGACGAGCTCGTCGGCGAGGGAGCAGCCGACGATGCCGGCTCCGATGATCGCGACGCGCGGCCCGGTGGTCATGCCCGGCTCATCTCCATGGCTGGGGAATGGCGAGGCCGCCGATCGTCGATCGACGGCCTCGCGCGTTCTGGCGGCGGTTGGCGCTCAGGAGGCAGGGACCCAGGCCTTCCAGACCGCCTCGTTGTCGGCGACCCACTTGGCGCCGGCCTCGTCGGCGGTCATCCCCTGGTTGGTGATGTAGTCGGCGACCTGGTTCTGGTCCTCGTTCGTCCAGGTGAAGTTCTTGATGAGCGTGTAGGCGTCGCCGCCGTTCGTGGCGAAGTCCGTGCCCACGATCTTGTTGAGCGTGTACAGCGGGTAGTCGCAGGCGACGGCCTTGGGGTCGGCGTCGCACCCGTCGGTGTACTCGGGAAGGTCGATCTTCACGAGCTTGATCTGGCTGTGCACCCACTGCGGGTCGTAGAAGTAGCCGATGAGCGGGGTCTTCTGCTCGGTCGCCTTCTGGAAGGCGGTGATCGAGGCCGCCTCGCTGCCCGAGTTGACGACCTTGTAGTTCAGATCGAGGTTATCGATGAGCGCCTGGTCGTTCGTCACGAACGTCGGGTCGCTGCCGAGGAACTGGCCCTGGTCGCCCGATTCCGACGTCTTGAACAGCTCGGCGTACTTGTTGAGGTTGTTCCAGTCGGTGATGTCCGGGTACTCGGTGACCATCCACTCCGGCACGTACCAGCCGATGATCCCGGTCACGCCGTTCGGGCCCGCGTCCTGGGCGACCTTCTTCTCATCGATGTAGGTGGCCTCGAGGTCGGGGTGGCCCCAGTTCTCGAGGATCGCGTCGACCTCACCGGTCTCGAAGCCGGGCCACGCGACCTCCTCAGCCACGGACTGGGCTTCGACCGTGTAGCCCATCTGCTCCAGCAGGACCTTGACGACGGCCACGTTCGCTTCGGCGCCGACCCACGGATTGATGGCGATCTTGACGGTGCCCTTCTCGCCGCCGGCGGCGCTGCTCGCCCCGGCGCTCGGCGCGGCCGACGAGCCGCCGCCGGACGAACACGCGGCGAGCACGAGGCTCAGGGCGGTGATCCCGGCGGCCAGCCGGGCGAATCGTGCGCGCTGCATCAGGTCTGCCTCCTCTTGCCGATCGGGGCCCTGCCTCGGTCGACCACCATATGGCGCATCGGGTCCGCCGCCGCCGAGCGGGGCGAGCGATGCATGCTAGCCCCCGCGGGCGAGTCGCGTCGATGGGCGCCGACCCGCGCCCTGGGTGATCCGGTCGAGCATGATGCCGAGCAGGACGATCGCGATCCCGGCCGCGAAGCCCTTGCCGAAGTCCTCGCGCTGCGAGAAGCCGCTGATGACGTCGAAGCCCAGCGCCCCCGCCCCGACGAGGCCGCCGACCACGACCATGGCCAGGACCATCACGATGCCCTGATTGGCCGCGAGGAGCAGCGATGGGCGGGCGAGCGGCAGGCGGACCTTCCAGAGCAGCTGGCGCTCGGTGGCGCCGTTGGCCGTCGCGGCCTCGATGGCCGTCTCCGACACGCTCCGGATGCCCACGTCCACGAGGCGGATCACCGGGGCGACCGCGTAGATCACCGCGGCCACGATGGCCGTGAATCGACTCGGATCGAACAGGGCGATGGCCGGGATCAGGTAGACGAACGCGGGCAGGGTCTGGGCCACGTCGAGGAGCGGGCGGAGAGCCGTCCTCGTCTTGTCGTTCCGGGCCGACATGATGCCGACCGCGAGGCCAAGGGCGAGGGTGACGACCGTCGCGACGAGCACGCTGGCAAGCGTCTCCATGGCGTGCTGCCACAGGCCCACGAGGATGACGAGGGCCAGGCAGGCCGTCGCGACGACCGAGGCACGGACGCCCGACACGGCCCACCCGACGATCGCGACGGCGGCCACCACGAGCCACCAGGGCGATCCCGTGAGCACGGTCTGGAGCGGGTTGAGGAGATAGATGGTGAAGCCGTCCTTGATGGCGGACGTCACCGTGGCGAACGTCGAGGTGAACCAGTCCACGAAGGCATTGACCGGATCGCGGAGGTCGATCTCGATGGCGGTGGGAAAGGCGGTCGGGTCGGCCAGCAGGCGGGCCACGGCGATCGAGCCGAGGGTGACGGCGCCGGCCACGAGGTAGCGCCGTCGGGCACTGCCGGCCGCGGCCTCGGTCCGCCGCGAGCGTGGGTCCATCCACTCCCCGGCATGGTCGGTCAGGCGGTCGAGGACGATGGCCAGGATGACGACCGCCAGGCCGGCCTGGAAGGCGGCCCCGACATTGACCTGCTGCAGGGCGCGCAGGACGTCGGCACCCAGGCCCGGCGCCCCGATGAGCGCCGTGATGACGACCATCGAGAGGGCCATCATGATCGTCTGGTTCACGCCGATGCCGATCGTCCGACGGGCCAGCGGCAGCTGGATCTTGGTCAGCGACTGCCAGCGCGTCGAGCCCATCGACTGGGCCGCCTCCATCGTCGTGGGCGAGACGCCGCGGATGCCGAGGGCGGTGATGCGCACGGCAGGCGGCACGGCGTAGATGAGCGTGGCCACCGTCGCCGAGGGGATACCGATGCCGAACAGCAGCGTCATCGGGGCCAGGTACGCGAAGGTGGGCATGATCTGCATGACGTCCAGGATCGGCGTGAGGACCGCCTGGACCCGCTTGCTCCGGCCGGCGATGATCCCGGCCGGGAGGCCGATGGCCAGGGCGATGACGACCGCGGCGAGCATCTGCGCGAGCGTCTCCATGCTCGACTCCCAGAGGCCCAGCATCCCGAGCGCCGCGAACCCGGCCGCGGACAGGAGGGCCAGCCGCCAGCCGCTGAACACGAGGCCCAGGGCCGCGGCCACGCCGAGCACGCCGGGCCAGCCGAGCCCGTCGAGCAGCGCCTGGAATGCCGAGACCAGGCCATCGACGCCCTCACGGATGAGCCCGAAGACGATCAGGGAATCGCGGTTCAGCTCGACCCAGTCCCGGAGCTCATTGATCGTCGCGTAGAACGGGTAGCTCTCGTCGTGGGGCAGGTTCCACTGGCCGGCGAAGACGAGGTAGAGCAGCGCGCCCACGACGGCCGCGACCAGCAGGAACAGCCGCTTGGCTGTCCGTGCGTCAAGGCGTGCGCCGGCCGGGACGCTGACCGCGGTCACGCCGTGGCGGCCCCGGCCATGGCGTCGATGACGCGCGCCCCCATGGTGTCCGACACGGCGGCCAGGATGCGCGCCCGGTCCACGACGCCGACGAGGCGGCCGTCCTCGATGACGCGGATGGGCTTGTCGGTGCTGGCCGCGGCCTCGAGACACGTCCGGATCACGGCGGTCGGCGGGAACTCGGGGCCATCGACGGGGTCGTCGGCCGTCGCGGGCCGCATGATCCAGCGCAGGGTCAGCACGTGGCTCTTGGGAACGTCGCTGACGAAGTCGGCCACATAGTCGTCGGCCGGAGCACCGACGA